>NZ_FCNU01000022.1 GCF_001545115.1 Candidatus Protochlamydia phocaeensis | reverse complement strand
CAAGCGCTGATTTTTACACGTGAATTAACGAGATTTACGATTCATTTAAACTTTTTCGCTTGGTGGCATTAGAGAAAGGGAAATACCTGATCCCATCCCGAACTCAGAAGTCAAGCCTTTCATCGCCGATGGTACTGCACACAAGAGTGTGGGAGAGTAGGTCGCCGCCAAGCTTTTCTTTCATGGCCTTAAAGCATCCGCTTTAAGGCCTTTTTTTTGCCAGCAACCGATTTGCAATTTTCTTGGTTTTTAGCCTTTAAATTTTTTGATTTGCAATTTTCCTGGCCTTCCCGTTCTTGCCCCTGCAACCGCTCAGAGAAAAAGACTGGGCACTCAATTCCTTAAAAATCCCTTCTCTTTTTTCTCTGCGTTTTATGTGATAACCGAAGCGAGAGGGATACAGCTTTTCTCCCTATTTTATCTTTAAATCTGTTGCGATCAATCTCTTCGCAGCCAATTAAAAATCTGAGTTTGGAGTTTTTTTACCCTGTGGGCTGACGGGAAAGCTCATGCAGATGAAAAATGGCAAGACGGTCCCTATTTTTTAATATTGACTGCTTGCCATTTGTTCATCTTCAAGGCTTTGAGGTACTCGAAAGAGTAAAAAAATCTAAACTTAGGTTAATAATCCTCATTTAAGAGCGGTTATCCTACAGGTACTGTTAGAATTAAATCGAAATTTTAAGATGAGGAAATACGCTTTGAAGATCTTGTGGAATAGCGCATGGTAAGTTGAAAAGGTGAAGGACTTCCAATTGCGCGAGATTTAATTCTTCTAGGCTTTTAAACTGCGTAGAGGAAAGATCCAGGATTTTTAGATTAGGACAATTGATGTTAAGCTTAACAAATTCAGATGCACCAAGTGCTTGGCAGTAATTGAGAATAAGTGTTTGCAAGTTCAGTAATTTCAACTCATCCAACCTGTCAATTTTAGTGCCCCATAGACTCAGGATTTTAAGCTGCGGGCACAACACCTTGATTTTAAGAAACTCGTCTGCGAGAAGGTCTTCGCATCCTTTAAGATGTAATTCTTCTAAGTGCCTTAAATGCAATCCATCCAAGCTATCGATCCTGGTATAGGTAAGATCCAGCTTTCTCAGATTTGGACATAAATCTTGAAGTTTTAAAAATTCTTTGGCAGGAAGATCATAAGCCCCAAATAAGACTAGCTCTTCTAAGCGTACTAAATGCAATCCATCTAGACTGGTGAGCGTTGTATAGGCAAGAACAAGCTTTCTTAGATGCGGACAGAGCTCTTGAATCTTCAAAAATTCTTCAGCGGGAATCTCTTGATCTTTATATAAATTCAATTCTTCAAGCCTAGACAAGGACAAGCCACTCAAGCTAGAAATATGGGTGAATGCCAGATCAAGTTTTTTAAGATTAGGACAATTGGTTTTAAGCTTAAGAAATTGTTCTGAAGGAAGTCCTGTGCAATTTTCCAAGGTTAATTCTTCTAAAAAAAGAAGCGTTATTCCATCTAAATTATTAATAGAAGTTTTTCTGAGATTAAGTTTTTTAAGATTAGGGCACTTTTCTTTGAGTTTAAGAAATTCTTCTGCCGGAAGGTTGGAGCAATCTTCCAAAGTTAATTCTTCTAGATGAGGGAGATTTAATCCAATCAAACCAGCAATTTTCGTCTTTGAAAGATTAAGCTTTTTAAGATTGGGACACTTTTCGCTGAGTATATAAAATTCTGCAGCAGGAAGTTCCGTACATCCTTTAAGATTTAATTCTTCAAGAGCGGATAAGGGGAGTCCTTCCAAGCTTGTTAAAGATAAATCGGACAGATCAAGCGTTTTCAGCTTGGGAAAAGCTGTGACAAAGAGAGTCAAAAGTTCTGCATAACCGAGTTCAGCCTTATGAATTAACCTCACAGGAGGAAGGCTGGAGATGAAATTATTGGAAAAATAACCTAATAAGTTAGGATCTTTGTTCTTGCTTTCCAATATTTTTGAGCAAATTTGGCTGCTTGTTTGAGGATCGACTACGTATTGTTTAAGCATTTGCAGTTGCTGTTCATCTTCGGAATTTATTTTCTCGGGAAGCTGATCAATAAAAGCTGTTAAGGCTTGCTCGCGTAAAGTTGGGATCATGATTTATCCTTATTTATTATGAATTAAAAGATTAATTTTATAAGTGGAGGTGATTTTATACTTGTTTTGTGTTTTAAAACGCTTTGTTTTTAAGTAAATTTTTAATTTTATAAAAATGAATGTAAACAAAAATAAATGGGTTTAATGATTAAAATCAATGTTGACTTTTTAAGATTTTATCTATTTTATTTAAAGATTCAAAAATATATAATTACCATCCTTGATTTAACAAACGGGTTTTATGAATAGCATCGTTCCTTCTTCTATCACTTATTTGGCTCCTTTACCGTTAGGATATAAAAAGCCCGAAAAGCCAAATTATTCTTTTGCAAGTATTCCTCGCCTATTATTTGATGGTCCCATTCACAATCTTTGCAAAAAATGCCTTTTTTCTGCTTCAGATAGTCCAGAATGGGAAAATAAGAGAAAGAAATTGATCACGCAGTTTCAGGCAGAAAGAGTGCGGTTAACCTCTCCTGACGGAAGTGTATTAGATGGTATGTTTTTTCCTTCTGATAGTCAAAACGAAGAACTAGCAGAAAAAGCGTTATTATTTGCTCCAGGAGCGAATGGGTATTATGAAGACGGTTTTTCTTCATATTTAGTTTCCCTTATTAAAAATAAATTAGGGCCGATTAATATTCTCATTGTCAATTATCCTGTTCTTGCCGGTAGAGGGGATGTCAACATGGAATCCATGAAATTGACAGTTTATACAGCTTGCTGCTTTTTGACGGAAGAGAAGGGAATACTTCCGCATCATATGATTGTTTATGGCCAGTCCTTGGGTGGAATTGCAGCGACTAGAGGCGCTAAATTATTTCAAGATCAAATTTCTGGATCCGGGCTGCATCTTATTACAGAGAGATCTTTTTTGGATTTGCCAACTGTTTCCAAAGGATTTTTGGGAGGGGTATCAGGATCCTTTGCCAAAATGATATTGGAATATGATCAGTGGAAAGTCAATGACGTAGAAGAGGCGTTTAAAAGCCTTAAGGGCCATAAACTGATTGTCTATTCGGAATATGACGGAGTTGTCTTGAGCATGTATTCGATGGCTAAAAAACTCCCTCTGAATTCATTGAAAGGCAGTATAGCGGTTTTGCGCATGGAGGGAAAAAAGACCCAAGCAAAAGAGCATTGGAGAAGATTTTCTAGCAAAGAAGAAGAGGCTTTGATTCAGGAAATGGGTATGATGTTAAATTTGTCTTCTAAGAGAAAAAGAGAACATCCTCTCGTGCGCAGAATTGGCTCAGTAGCTAGTGATGTGTTGAAGATCGATAATTAGCTATGCTGATTTAGCAGGCTAGCTTGTAAGCAGCCTGCTAATTTATTTGAACTTCATGTTAATTTTAAATTGTTAACGTTTGCACATTTATGCCCACACAGCCATTTGCGGATGTTGTTGCTTAAAATAATTTAGAACAGAGGGATGGGTACCTGCTACATTAAGCTTTTTAAGATTCGGGCATTTAGTTTTAAGTTTGTAAAATTCATTTGTTGGTAGGTCTTTACAACGATCCAAATTTAACTCTTCCAGATAAGGTAAATCCAACCCATCTAAGTTGGTAATTTCATTGTCACTCAAATGCAATTTTTTAAGGTTGGGGCATTTAGTTTTAAGCTTGAGAAATTCTTCCGCTGGCAGGTTTTGGCAACCTCTTAAACTTAATTCTTCTAGATAAGGCAAATCCAAGCCATCTAAGCTGCTAATCTTATTATCACTCAAATTTAGTTTTTTAAGGTTGGGGCATTTAGTTTTAAGCTTGAGAAATTCTTCCGCTGCCAGATTTTCACAAGTAATTAAATTTAACTCTTCTAGATAAGGCAAATCTAAGCCATCTAAGCTAGCAATCTTATTATTCCATAAAGTAAGTTTATTGAGGTTGGGGCATTTAGTTTTAAACTTGAGAAATTCTTCTTTTGCTAGGTTGAAGCAAAAATTTAAATTTAATTCTTCAAGCCGAGTCAATTTCAATCCATCTAAGCTAGCAATCTGAGTATTTTCCACAGAAAGTTTTTTAAGAGAGGGGCATTGATTTTGGAGTTTGAGAAATTCTGTTGGAGACAGGGGGCAATTCACTAAATCTAACTCTTCGAGAAGCGGCAAAGCCACCCCATCTAAGCTGGCAATCTGCGTGCTAATCAAATTAAGCTTTTTGAGATGGGGATACTTATCTTTAAGCTTGAGAAATTCTTCTGCCGGTAAGTTTCGACAATGATTTAAATTTAACTCTTCGAGAAGAGGCAAATTCAGCCTTTCCAGACTCGCAATATTCGTATTTTGTAAATTAAGCTTTTTGAGATGTGGGCATTTAGCTTCGAGTTTGACAAATTCCTCTTTTGGCAGGCTGATGCAATTCACTAAATTTAACTCTTCGAGAAAAGGCAAATTCAGCCCTTCCAAGCTGGCAATTTGAGTATTTTGTAAATTAAGCTTTTTGAGATGCGAGCATTTAGCTTCGAGTTTGACAAATTCCTCTTTTGGCAGGCTGATGCAATTTCCTAAATCCAATTCTTCAAGAAGAGGCAATTCCAGCCCTTCCAAGCTGGTAAACCGAGTATTTTGTAAATTAAGCTTTTTGAGATGCGGACATTTAGCTTTAAGCTTGAGAAATTCCTCTGTTGACAGGCTGATGCAATTTCCTAAATCCAACTCTTCAAGAAGAGGCAATTCCAACCCTTCCAAGCTTGCGATATCCGTACTATTCAAATTAAGCTTTTTGAGATGGGGATATTTAGTTTTGAACTTGAAAAATTCATCTAACGGTAAGCTTCGACAACCTTTTAAATTTAACTCTTCGAGCTGAGGCAAGTCTAAATTATCTAAACTGGCAATATCCGTGCTGGTCAAATTAAGCTTTTTGAGATGGGGATATTTATCCTGAGTAAGGGGTAAGGAATTTTCCGAGAAAGATTGACATCCTTGAAAGTTTAATTCCTCTAAATTGGATAAATTCAATTCATCTAGGCTAGTGAGTTGTTGTGCGGAGAAATCAAGTGCTTTTAGGTTCGGAAAGGCTTGTAAAAGGATTTTAGTGATTTTAACGCAATCGAGAGTGCCCTTATGCAGTTTTTTTAAAGGAGGAATGTGCGAAAGGTAATTGTTGGAAAAATAGGATAATAATCGCAGGTCTTTTTTCTGCTCAATAATCTGTAAACAAATGTGGGCGCTTAGCTGAGAATCGATAAAAAAGTGCGTGAGAAAATGTAATTGCGTTTTATCTGCTGGGGTCAATTCTGTTGGAAGCTGATCAATAAAAACTCTAAGCGCCGAGTCTTGCAAACTTAATACCATGATTTATCCTTGATTTGATTATCATTCTCATTTTGATAAGGCTTTTCCTCTTGCTTACAAAGCTCCTAAGAGTAGCTTAATGCATTTAGAGATAGCCTAAATAAATAGTTTCAAAGGTTTTTTAAATTAACAATTCCATGTTAAATAAGATTTTAATGTGCAAAGTTATTTTTTTTTATTAATCTGTTGATTATTTCAAAAAAAATAATTGAGTGGGATTGAGTTTGATTAATTTATTTATAGTTTGTTAGTTCGTTGAATGAGTTTTTGTTTAAGTGTTGTAAATAAAATAAATCGTTATAGCTATCTTGAGTGTTGCTATCTAAATTATTTAGTATTAAGGGATGAAAACTCTTTACATGAAGCTTTTTAAGATTCGGTTATTTATTTCTAAGCTTGAGAAATCCTTCTGCAAGCGTTTATTACAACGGTCTAAATTTAGTTCTTTTAGATAAGACAATTCCACCTCATTAAACTGACCATATTCGCGTCATGTAAATTAAGCATTTTGAGACGGGGGCATTTATCTTGGACCTTGAGAAATTCATCTGCAGGCAAGTTTTCGCAACAGTTTAAATCTAACTCTTCGAGCTTAGGTAAATCCAACCTCTCTAAGCTGGCAATATTCGTATTTCGCAAATTCAGTTTTTTGAGATGAGGGCATTTAGCTTTGAGCTTGAGAAATTCTTCTGCTGGTAGGTTTTTACAATAGCCTACATTTAACTCTTCCAGATAAGGTAAATCCACCCCATCTAAGCAGGCAATATTTGTGCCATATAAATTAAGCTTTTTGAGATGGGGAAATTGATCTTTGAGCTTGAGAAATTCATGAGGTAGCAGGTTTTTACAATCGGTTAAATCTAACTCTTCGAGCTTAGGCAAATCCATTCCATCTAAGCTGACAATTAAATTGTAACCCAAATTCAGTTTTTTAAGATGAGGGCATTTAGTTTTAAGCTTGAGAAATTCTTCTGCTAGCAAGACTCTACAACCGATTAAATCTAACTCTTCGAGCTTAGGCAAATCCAATCCCTCTAAGCTGGCAATATTCGTACCTCGCAAATTCAGTTTTTTAAGATGAGGGCATTTAGCTTTGAGCTTGAGAAATTCATTTTGGGGCATGGTGCAATTCACTAAATCTAACTCTTCGAGCTTAGGCAAATCCAATCCCTCTAAGCTGGCAATATTCGTACCTAGCAAATTTAGTTTTTTAAGATGGGGGCATTTATCTTTGAGCTTGAGAAAATCCTCTTTTGGCAGGTTGATGCAATTTCCTAAATCCAATTCTTCAAGAAGAGGTAAATCCAGTCTTTCCAAACTGGTAAACCGAGTATTTTGTAAATTAAGCTTTTTGAGATGCGGACATTTAGCTTTAAGCTTGAGAAATTCCTCTGTTGACAGGCTGATGCAATTTCCTAAATCCAACTCTTCAAGAAGAGGCAATTCCAACCCTTCCAAGCTTGCGATATCCGTACTATTCAAATTAAGCTTTTTGAGATGGGGATATTTAGTTTTGAACTTGAAAAATTCATCTAACGGTAAGCTTCGACAACCTTTTAAATTTAACTCTTCGAGCTGAGGCAAGTCTAAATTATCTAAACTGGCAATATCCGTGCTGGTCAAATTAAGCTTTTTGAGATGGGAATATTTATCCTGAGTAAGGGGTAAGGAATTTTCCGAGAAAGATTGACATCCTTGAAAGTTTAATTCCTCTAAATTGGATAAATTCAATTCATCCAAGTTAGGGAGTTGTTGTGCGGAGAAATCAAGTGCTTTTAGGTGCGGAAAGGCTTGTAAAAGGATTTTAGTGATTTTAACGCAATCGAGAGTGCCCTTATGCAGTTTTTTTAAAGGAGGAATGTGCGAAAGGTAATTGTTGGAAAAATAGGATAATAATCGCAGGTCTTTTTTCTGCTCAATAATCTGTAAACAAATGTGGGCGCTTAGCTGAGAATCGATAAAAAAGTGCGTGAGAAAATGTAATTGCGTTTCATCTGCTGGGGTCAATTCTGTTGGAAGCTGATCAATTAAAACTCTAAGCGCCGAGTCTTGCAAACTTAATACCATGATTTATCCTTAATTTGGGTTATCATCCTCATTCTTGATAAGGCCTTTCTTCTTGCTTGCAAAGCTCCTAAGAGTAGCTTAATGCATTAGAGATAGCGCAACTAAATGGCTTTAAAGGCTTTTTTTAATTAACAATCTTTTATGATAAATAAGATTGTAAGTGGGGAGTTGTTTTATTTTTAATTAAATTGTTTTTTTTAGTTTTAATTAATTATTTCAGGAGGGGTAATTTAAATCAAGTTAGATCGGTTTGTTTATAGTTTATGAAGTTTAACGGGTTTGCTTGAGTATTGGGTCAACAAAGAGTGTTTCACTAAACGCTTGATGAAAGATATAAGAATTTTAAAGATCGTTTTAGAATAGATTCAAGGTCAGTAGCTATCTCCATGGATTTAGCAGGCAAGCTTATAGGCTGTCTACTAAGCTAGATGTGAATTTTAGGACATTAAAAATTGCTGTATTTAACGCCATATACTTGCCGTGGGAGATTTTTGCTTAAAACCTAGAGAAGAGCCAAACAAATTAAGCTTTTTGAGATAGGGATACTTAGTTTTAAGCTTGAGAAATTCCTCTTTTGGCAGGCTTGTGCAAAAGCTTAAATCTAACTCTTCGAGAAAGCATCCTATCCCATCTAAGCAAGTGATATGTGTGCCTTGCAAATTCAGTTTTTTAAGATGAGGGCATTTAGCTTGAAGTTTGAGAAATTCTTTTGGTGGCAGGTCTTGGCAAAAGCTTAAATTTAACTCTTCTAAATAAGGTAAATCCAATCCATCTAAGTCGGTAATTTTATTATCACTCACATTAAGCTTTTTGAGATGCGGGCATTTAGTTTTGAGCTTGAGAAATTCCTCTTTTGGCAGGCTGATGCAATTTCCTAAATCCAATTCTTCAAGAAGAGGTAAATCCAGTCTTTCCAAACAGGTAATATCTGTGCCATTCAAATTAAGCTTTTTGAGATGGGGATATTTATCCTGAGTAAGGTGTAAGGGATTTTCCGAGAAAGATTGACATCCTTGAAAGTTTAACTCCTCTAAATGAGATAAATTCAATTCATCCAAGTTTGGGAGTTGTTGGGCAGAGAAATCAAGTGCTTTTAGGTTCGGAAAGGCTTGTAAAAGGATTTTAGTGATTTTAACGCAATCGAGAGTGCCCTTATGCAGTTTTTTTAAAGGAGGAATGCGCGAAAGGGTGTTGTTGGAAAAATAGGGCAATAACTTGATGTCTTTTTTCTGCTCAATAATCTGTAAACAAATGTGGGTGCTTAGTTGAGAATCGATAAAAAAGTGCGCGAGGAAGTGTAATTGCGTTTCATCTTCTGCCGTCAATTCTGTTGGAAGCTGATCAATAAAAACTTTAAGTGCCGAATCTTGCAAACTTAATACCATGATTTATCCTTAATTTGGGTTATCATCCTCATTCTTGATAAAAGCCTTTCCTCTTGCTTGCAAAGCTCTTAAGAGTAGCTTGATGCATTTAGAGATAGCGTAACTAAATGGCTTCAAAGACTTTTTTTTAATTAACAATCTTGTAATTAAATAATCTTTAATTCAATTTTTTTATTTTAGTAATTATTTCAAAAAAAATAATTTAAATCAAGTTCGATCAATTTATTTATGGTGTGTTAGTTTAATGGACGAGTTTTTATTTGAGTGTTGTGAATAAAAAGAATTTCGCTAAATAAAGTGGTGATTAATGGGAGATATAAGAATTTTAATAATCGTTTAAAAACTGTAAAGGTTTTACAATTTAAAATCTAACTAAGGATGCTAATTTAGCAGGCTAGCCTATAGGCAGCCTGCTAAGTTTTTTGAATTTTATTTCATTTTTAATTTATTAATATTTAGATATTTATATCCACATAGCTATCTTTGGATGTCGTTGTCTAAATCATTTAGTATGGAGGGATGAAAATTCTTCACATCAAGCTTTTTAAGATTTGGGCATTGCTCTTGAATTTTGATAAATTCTTCTACCGATAGGCTTGTGCAATCCCCTAAATCTAACTCTTCGAGAAAGGGAAATTCCAAGCCCTTTAAGCTGGTAATTTTTATATCTCCCAAATTAAGTTTCTTAAGACTGGGACATTTAGTTTTAAGCTTGAGGAATTCATCTGCAAGCAGTTTTTTACAACGGTCTAAATTTAGTTCTTCTAGATAAGGCAATTCCAACCCATCTAAACTAGCAATCTGCGTGCCAAACAAATCAAGCTTTTTCAGATAGGGGAATTTAGCTTTGAGCTTGAGAAATTCTTCTGGTGGTAAGTTTATGCAATTTCCCAAATCTAACTCTTCAAGAAGGGGGAATGCCAATCCCTCTAAGTTGCTAATATTATTATGCCACAAATGAAGCTTTTTGAGAGTCGGGCATTTAAGCTTGAGGAATTCATCTGCAAGCAGTTTGTTACAACGGTCTAAATTTAGCTCTTTTAGATAAGGCAATTCCAACCCCTCTAAGCTAGTAATTTGAGTATTTGGCAAGTGAAGCTTTTTAAGATGGGGGAATTTATCTTTGAGCGTGAGAAATTCAACGGGTGGTAAGCGTGTACAATCCCCTAAATCTAACTCTTCGAGAAGGGGGAATTCCGCTCCCTCTAAGCTGGAAATATTATTATTCCACAAACTGAGTTTTTTGAGATTCGGGCATTTAAGTTTGAGAAATTCTTCTGCTGGCAAGTTTTTACAATAGCCTACATTTAATTCTTCAAGCTGAGTCAATTCCAATCCATCTAAGCAGGCGAGCTGAGTATTTTGTAAATTAAGTTTTTTGAGATGGGGGCATTTAGCTTTAAGCTTGAGAAATTCTTCTGCAGGTAGATTGGAACAAAAGTTTAAATTTAATTCTTCAAGCTGAGTCAATTCCAATCCATCTAAGCAGGCGAGCTGAGTATTTTGTAAATTAAGCTTTTTGAGATGGGGGCATTTAGCTTTAAGCTTGAGAAATTCTTCTGGAGGTAAGCTTTTACAATGATCTAAATTCAACTCTTCGAGCATAGGCAAATCCATTCCATCTAAGCTGGCAATATTCGAGCCATTCAAGCTAAGCTTTTTCAGATGGGGATATTTATCTTGAGTGAGGTGTAAGGGATTTTCCGAGAAAGATTGGCATCCTTGAAAGTTTAATTCCTCTAAATGAGATAAATTCAATTCATCCAAGTTAGGGAGTTGCTGGGCAGAGAAATCAAGTGCTTTTAGGTGCGGAAAGGCTTCTAAAAGGATTTTAGTGATGTCCAAGCAATTGAGAGCGCCCTTATGCAATTGTTTTAAAGGGGGAATGTGCGAAAGGGTGTTGTTGGAAAAATAGGGCAATAACTTGAGGTCTTTTTTCTGCTCAATAATCTGTAAACAAATGTGGGCGCTTAGCTGAGAATCGATAAAAAAGTGCGTGAGGAAGTGTAATTGCGTTTCATCTTCTTGGGTCAATTCTGTTGGAAGCAGATCAATAAAAACTTTAAGTGCCGAGTCTTGCAAACTTAATACCATGATTTATCCTTGTTAAAGATCGTTTAAGAGCTGTAAAGGCTTTTGCAATTTAAAACATAACGAATAACGCTAAGAAACTGCCAACGAATTTATAATAGTCTAAATTTGAGCTCTTTTTCCTTTAAGATTGTTCTTAAAAAAAGGGTTTTAGCATTATCTTCAACACTGCCTTAAGCTGCGGCACTTGCATGGCTTATTTAGTCTAGTAGGCCTTTTTTATTTATCCTATTCAAAACTGTTTAATATGCCTTTAAAAGGCGGTCCGAATGAGGAAGAAAATAATTTTAAATATAGACAATTGACAATTCGACGATAGCTTTAAGTCGTTCGAAAACAATTTGTATATTATGTCCACACAATCATCTGGGGATGTTTTTGCTTAAAAGACTCTAAAGAAGTCGCAAAATTAACCTTCTCTGTATAAAGCTTTTTAAGATTGGGACATTTGAGATAGAGAAGGGCATCCACTGATAAGTTTTGGCAACGGTTTAAAGTTAATTCTTCGAGATGGGAAAATTCCAAACTATCTAAGCTAGCAATCTGAGTACCGGCCAAATCTAGCTTTTTGAGATTTGGGCATTTAGCTTTAAGCTTGAGAAATTCTTCTGGAGGTAAGCTTTTACAATGATCTAAATTCAACTCTTCGAGCATAGGCAAATCCATTTCATCTAAGCTGGCAATACGAGTAGACCACAAGCTAAGTTTTTTGAGATTTGGGCATTTAGCTTTGAGCGTGAGAAATTCTTCTGCTGGCAGGTTGTGGCACCGGCTTAAAGTTAACTCTTCGAGTTGAGGTAAATCCAACCCATCTAAGCTGGCAATCTGCGTGCTAATCAAATTAAGCTTTTTCAGATGGGGATACTTAGTTTTAAGCTTGAGAAATTCTTCTGGGAGTAAGTTTATGCAATTTCCTAAGTCTAATTCTTCGAGCTGAGGGAAGTCCAATCCATCTAAGCTAGCAATCTTTGTGTCTTCCAAAGAAAGTTTTTTGAGATTTGGGCATTTAAGCTTGAGAAATTCTTCTGGGAGTAAGTCTGAGCAATTTCCTAAGTCTAACTCTTCGAGTTGAGGTAAATCCAACCCATCTAAGCTAGCAATAGTTGTATTATTGAAATTAAGCTTTTTGAGATGTGGGCATTGATCTTTAAGCTTGAGAAATTCATGAGGTGGCAGGTTGAGACAATAGTTTAAATTTAATTCTTCAAGTTGAGTCAACTCCACCCCATCTAAGCTGGTAATACTAGTAGACCACAAATTAAGCTTTTTGAGATTAGGATACTTATCTTTAAACTTGAGAAATTCATGAGGTGACAAGTTTTGACAATCATTTAAATTTAATTCTTCGAGAAGAGGCAATTCCAGCCCTTCCAAGCTGGCAATCTGCGTGCCAAACAAATCAAGCTTTTTGAGGTTGGGACATTGATCTTTAAGCTTGAGAAATTCCTCTACAGGCAAGCTATAGCAAAGATTTAAATTCAATTCTTCAAGTTGAGTCAATTCCAATCCATTTAAGCTAGCAATCTTAGTGTCTTCCAAAGAAAGCTTTTTGAGATGTGGGCATTGATCTTTAAGCTTGAGAAATGCTTCTGCAGGCAGGTCTCGGCACCGGCTTATATCTAACTCTTCAAGAAGAGGCAAATTCACCCCCTCTAAGCTGGTAATATCCGAGCCATTCAAGCTAAGCTTTTTAAGATGGGGATATTTATCTTGAGTGAGGTGTAAGGGATTTTCCGAGAAAGATTGACATCCTTGAAAGTTTAACTCCTCTAAATGAGATAAATTCAATTCATCCAAGTTAGGGAGTTGCTGGGCAGAGAAATCAAGTGCTTTTAGGTTCGGAAAGGCTTCTAAAAGGATTTTAGTGATGTCCAAGCAATCGAGAGCGCCCTTATGCAATTGTTTTAAAGGGGGAATGATCGAAAGGGTGTTGTTGGAAAAATAGGGCAATAACTTGAGGTCTTTTTTCTGCTCAATAATCTGTAAACAAATGTGGGTGCTTAGCTGAGAATCGATAAAAAAGTGCGTGAGGAAGTGTAATTGCGTTTCGTCTTCTGCCGTCAATTCTGTTGGAAGCAGACCTATAAAAGCGTTAAGAGATAAGTTTTGCAAACTTGCTACCATGATTTATCCTTGCTTTGGGTTATCATCCTCATTCTTGATAAGGCCTTTCCTCTTGCTTACAAGTCTCCTAAGAGTCGCTTAATGCATTTAGAAATAGCGCAACTAAATGGCTTTAAAGGCTTTTAATAAACAATCTTCTGATAAAATAAGATTTTAATATGGAAGTTGTTTTGCTTTATTAAATTCTATTGATTATTTCAAAAAAAATAATTCAGATCAAGTTGGATTAATTTGTTTATGGTTTGTTAATTTGTTGAATGATTTTTGTTTTAGTATTGTAAATAAAAATAATTTCGCTAAAGAGGGTAATGCTTAATGGGAGGTATAAGAATTTTATAGATCGTTTAAGATTTATAAAGGTTTTTGCAATTTGAAATCTAACTAATGACGCTGATTTAGGCTAGCCTATAGGCAGCCTGCTAAGTTGTTTGAATTTTATGTCGATTTTAATTTATTAATATTTATATGCTTATATTCGCATAGCTATCTTGGTGTTGCTGTCTAAATCATTTAGTATTGAGGGAGAAAAACTATTCATATCAAGGTTTTTTAAGGTTGGGGCATTTAGTTTTAAGCTTGAGAAATTCTTCTGCAGTCAGGTTTTGGCATCGGCTTATCTCTAACTCTTCAAGAAGAGGCAATTCCAATCCCTCTAAACTGGCAATCTGTGTGCCAAACAAATCAAGCTTTTTAAGATGGGGGAATTTATCTTTGAGTTTGAGAAATTCAGCGGGTGGTAAGCGTCTGCAATCCCCTAAATTTAATTCTTCGAGAAAGGGGAATTCCAGCCCCTCTAAGCTGGCAATCTGCGTGCCAAACAAATCAAGCTTTTTGAGATTCGGACATTTAAGCTTGAGAATTTCTTCTAACCAGAAGTTATCGCTTAAATTTAACTCTTCCAGATAAGGTAAATCCAATCCCTCTAAGCTGGCAATATACGTGCCGGTCAAATGAAGCTTTTTGAGATTAGGGCATTGAAGCGTGAGAAATTCTTCTGGGAGTAAGTTTATGCAATTTCCTAAGTTTAATTCTTCGAGCTGAGGGAAGTCCAATCCATCTAAGCTAGCAATTTTTGTGTTTTTCAAAGAAAGCTTTTTCAGATGGGGGAATTTGTCTTTGAGCGTGAGAAATTCAGCGGGTGGTAAGCGTCTGCAATCCCCTAAATTTAATTCTTCGAGAAAGGGGAATTCCAGCCCCTCTAAGCTGGCAATCTGCGTGCCAAACAAATCAAGCTTTTTGAGATTAGGGCATTGAAGCGTGAGAAATTCTTCTGGGAGTAAGTTTATGCAATTTCCTAAGTTTAATTCTTCGAGCTGAGGGAAGTCCAATCCATCTAAGCTAGCAATTTTTGTGTTTTTCAAAGAAAGCTTTTTCAGATGGGGGAATTTGTCTTTGAGCGTGAGAAATTCAGCGGGTGGTAAGCGTCTGCAATCCCCTAAATTTAATTCTTCGAGAAAGGGGAATTCCAGCCCCTCTAAGCTGGCAATCTGCGTGCCAAACAAATCAAGCTTTTTGAGATTAGGGTATTGAAGCGTGAGAAATTCATCTGCAAGCAGTTCGTTACAATAATCTAAATTTAATTCTTCGAGAAGAGGCAAATCCAGCCCATCTAAGCTGGCAATCAGCGTGCCATTCAAATTGAGTTTTTTAAGATGAGGGAATTTATCTTTGAGTTTAAGAAATTCTTCTGCTGGCAGTTTTCTGCAATAGCTTAAATCTAACTCTTCAAGAAGGGGGAAATCCAAATTATCTAAGTTGGCAATATCAGTATCAGAAAGATTAAGCTTTTTGAGATTGAAGCCCTTATTATGACCGGCTAAATTTAATTGACCTAAGCTTGTTAGTTTTTGTTCGGAGAAATCAAGTGCTTTTAGGTTCGGAAAGGCTTCTAAAAGGATTTTAGTGATGTCCAAGCAATCGAGAGCGCCCTTATGCAATTGTTTTAAAGGGGGAATGATCGAAAGGGTGTTGTTGGAAAAATAGGATAATAATCGCAGGTCTTTTTTCTGCTCAATAATCTGTAAACAAATGTGGGTGCTTAGCTGAGAATCGATAAAAAAGTGCGTGAGGAAGTGTAATTGCGTTTCGTCTTCTGGGGTCAATTCTGTTGGAAGCAGACCTATAAAAGCGTTAAGAGATAAGTCTTGCAAACTTGCTATCATGATTTATCCTTTTATAAATTCACAGCCCACGCTATATAAAGCTTGTATGGGTACATAGATGCCTTCCGGATAACGCAATAAATGGCTTCAAAGGCTCACTTCCTTTTTAGATCGATAATGTTCGATGGCAAACAATGCACCTTTGACAACCAGAGGAATGGCGACCATTGTGATTGCTGCAACAATCGGATGAATGTTTCCAACTTGCCATAAATGAACGAAATCGTGGCCGATGCTCGGTTTAGCCATCCAAAGAGCAGAAAGTGCATAAGTGACATGCTGAAAGACACTTGTAATGGCTGTACAAAGAAAATAGTGAGACAGTTCAGGGTGGCTGTCTTTTAAATAATGGGCTAATCCAATATGTGTCGCCGCTGCCAATATGGCTGCTCCGGGTCCGGCAGCTGTTACGAATAGGCGAGCGTTTTTTTCGCCTAAAAAGTTGCCCAGTTTTGTAAGAGGAGTAATGAAAAATCTGGTCACTCCGCCTTCTAGAGGAAAAATTTCTATTGTAGGGCGAGCCTTCTGATAGACAGCAGCAGCGGCCAAGGCATGTCCGGCTTCATGGATCAATACATCCCGATTTGTGCTATCTAAAATGCTAAAAGTAATGGGGCACATAAATTGACAAAATTTAATCCCCATTTTCACAGACTCGCGCTCTTCCTCTTGAGCGGAAGGCGATTGATTTAGTTGATGTAATTGATAAGTCAAAAGACCAGAAAAAGTGCGGAAAATCGTATTCAGCGCAACAATCGAAACAGCGACAATAATTAAAGTAGGAATAGCGGGCGTAGCGACAAATAAGCAAGTGACGCCTGTAATGGCTAGACTGATTGCTAATTCCTTTAAACTGTTTAAGGCTATAGTTGTAATAATGGACTTAATGACGTCTTGATTTGTCAAAGAAGAGGATGTCTTCTGAACTGGAGTAAAAGGAACAGAAAGACCTTTATTTTCTGGCATGAAAGGATAAGGCAATCTATCGATTAATACAGAAGTCATAAAGTGTATTATCTTTTGGTGAATTAAATTAATTAATAAATTAACTAATTTTAATTTAATTTTTAAATTAAATCAATTATTTAATTTGGAAAGCTCTTTGATAACCTTAAGGGAGTCCCTAACTCTAGACTGAACGTTTTTTGTGCAACGGTTGCACAACTCAAGCTGCTTATTTTAATGAACAAGCTATTTCAATCGGATGAATATTAATTTGATATAAAATATCCGGGTATTTCTGAGCGCTTTTTCCAAGCATAGCTCTAAAGATAAGTCTTTTAGGAGGTCTTCTCCATTTAGGATCATCATTAAAATAAAGCGGCTTATCTTGATAGACTAAAGCTATCGAAGAGCTTAACCGGATTCCATTTCCTTCTAGAAAAGACCGCACAGTTAGCCTTATAGCCCTTCTTAATATTTCCTAAGAATAAAGATACATTTGCAATTGTTTTTCGCTGGACAACTCCCAAAAACCAATGTCTAGAGCTCTGACTCTTTCAAATAATTTTTTATTGCAAAATTCTGGACGTTATAAATTTAAAAATGCTATAAAAGTAATTAGTAAGCTCATAGTTAACTCCTTTTTTAGTAGGTCTTTACAACTCTATTATAAAGGAAACTATGAGCTTTTTTCTTTTAATTTTTTTTCTAAGGGAAAACGTTCAGTCTATCAGTCTAGAGGAAGGTCTTCACAATCGCTTAAATCTAACTCTTCGAGATAGGGGAAGTTCAAGCTATCAATCTTAGTCCATGTCAAATTGAGTTTTTTGAGATTTGGAGATTTATCTTTGAGCTTGAGAAATTCTCCTGCTGGCAGGTTTTTGCACCGGCTTAAAGTTAATTCTTTGACATGGTGGAAGTTCAAGCTATCCAAGCTATCAATCTTAGTCCATGTCAAATTGAGTTTTTTGAGATTTGGACATTTATCTTTGAGCTTGAGAAATTCTCCTGCTGGCAGATCTGGCAGATTTTTAAACCAACTTAACTCTTCAAGAAGAGGCAAATCCAACCCATCTAAGCTAGCAATAGTAGAGGAACGAATAAGTTTTTTGAGATTGGGACATTTAGCTTTGAACTTGAGAGATGCATCTGCTGGCAGGTTGTAGCACCGGCTTATATCTAACTCTTCGAGATGGGGGAAGTTCAAGCTATCCAAGCTATCAATCTTAGTCCATGTCAAATTGAGTTTTTTGAGATTTGGACATTTATCTTTGAGCTTGAGAAATTCTTCTGTTGGCAGATCGTAACAACAGCTTAAATCTAACTCTTCGAGTTGAGGTAAATCCAACCCATCTAAGCCGGCAATACGAGTGCTGGCCAAATTGAGTTTTTTGAGATGGGGGAATTTATCCTTGAGTTTGAGAAATTCTTCTGCAGGCAGGTTTTGGCACCGGCTTATATCTAACTCTTCAAGAAGAGGCAAATCCAACCCATCTAAGCTGGTAATATCCGTGTCGGTCAAATGAAGCTTTTTGAGATGGGGGCATTGATCTTGAGTAAGGCGTAATGGATTTGCAGAGAAAGATTGACATCCTTGAAAGTTTAACTCCTCTAAATGAGATAAATTCAATTCATTCAGGTTAGTTATTTGCTGTTCAGAGAAATCAAGTGCTTTTAGATTCGGAAAAGCTTCTAAAAGGATTTTAGTGACTTCAACGCAATTGAAAGTGCCTTTATACAGCATTTTAAGAGGCGGAATTTTTGAAAGGTAATTGTTTTTTAAATAAGGCAATAGCCTCAAATTTTTTTTCTGTTCGAAAATCTTTAAGCAAATTTGGGTGCATATAGGGCCAATCGAGCATTGTGAAAGTTTTTCCAACTGTGGCTTATTTTCCAACGTCACTTCTCTGGAAAGTTGCTCCATCAGTACGTTAAGAGATTGTTCTCGCAAACTTAATATCATATCTCCTCTTTTTTTAAGATGGTTTTTGTTGTAATAAATTTAATTCAACTGTTGGGTGAATTGTTTTAATTTAGTTCGGTTTCTGATGTGTTTTAAAATTAATTTGTTTGATTTTTTATCAATGATGTTAAATTAACTTATAAATGCAAATCAATTAAATTTTCTATCCCTTACAGGGATTTTTTAAAGATTGTTTAAGGGCTATGACGGCTTCTTCGAGATTACTTCTCTCTTGGTCTGTCAACAATTCGTTTGCCAGGCAATTCTCTAAGCTTTGAATGGCTTTCTTAAGCTTTTTGGGCGAATCCGGTTGAGAAGGCTGTTTTTTCTTAGTTGCTTCACTTGGACTATCCATTTGACCTCATTCTTATAACAGGATTCGGATGTTTGCCTGCATTTGCATTTACAAAATTTATATCACGTCTATCTTGTAGGAAATCACTTTATTCTTTTTTTTAAGAAGATAAGTCGATATAGTATTCATTCTGTTAATTAAGTTGGTTTTTATTTAAAAATTTCCAGAATAAATTTATGGAATATTAATTTCAGAGGAACTGACCATGAAAAAATTATTTATTCTTCTTCTATTTATTTGTCAGGCCTTTTCGTTACAAGGAGCAATTCTATCCATGGAAGGAGACGGATATTTAGAAGAGAGAGAAGGACAGCGCATTTTGCATCTCAAAGGCTCTCCTTACGACATGGGTTATCAGCATGGCAGCCTGCTTAAAGCGGATGTGACAGAAAATATTCAGCGTTTTATTGACGAAAGGATTTTAACGCAGTCGATGCAAGAGCCCATTAAAAGCTTTTTAACTCGCCTTCCGAGCATTTTGCCTTACGTTCCCGCTCGTCTTTTAGAAGAGCTGCGAGGGGTGGCGGATGGGGCAGGCGTGCCTTATGAAAAGGTAATTCTTTTGAATGTTTTTCCCGAAATGTTTCATTGCACGGGATTAACGGTATCAGGACAAGCGACGCTTCAAAAGGAGCTTTATCATGTTCGCGTTTTAGATTATGGGGCTGGAAAAGGGCTTCAAAATTCGGCGGTTTTGATCGTTGCTGAACCGGAGAGAGGGATTCCTTTTCTAAATGTGTCTTATGCCGGCTTTATTGGATGCATCACAGGGATGAATGCAGAAAAAATTGCCATCGGTGAAATCGGGGGAAAGGGCTATGGCCAATGGGATGGTTTACCCATGGCGTTTCTCTTACGCACTTTGCTGGAGCGCGCCTCCTCTCTCGAGGAGATAAGAAAAATTTTAGCTGAAACGCCGCGGACATGCGAATATTTTTACGTCTTTTCCGATGGCAAAAATAGCCAATCGCTTGGTGTCTACGCTACTCCTCAGCAATTGCACTTTATAGAACCGGGCTCTTCCTATTCCTTATTTGATCTTTCTTCTGTTCTGCCAGCTCATCCCGATGTTTATAAAGTAGAAAAAGCCGTTTTTAATCAGTTATTCGTTGAGTCGTCTCTTTTTCAAACCGTTCTTTACCAAGATGCTCAAAAGGAAAAGATTTTTGGGTTGATTCATCATCAATTGCCCGATTGCGTAATTCTGACAGGTTTTACCCGTCCTTATCGCTATCCTATTTTGATCGAACGGTTGCAAGCGCGTTATGGTAGTATTCAAGTTTCGGATTTACAGGACATGATTAAGGCGCCAGTGGCGTGCCCGACAAATTTACATAACGCCATTTTTGCCCCGGGTTCATTAGAAGTGTGGATCGCCCATGCCGGACCAAATGAGGAATTGGCTTGCGATCAGCCTTACCATCACTTCTCTCTTTCGGATTTGTTAATGCAAAAGTGAAGTCTTGCTCCTCTTATTCATAGCCAGGATTGACAAGCCCTGGCTTCTCAATTAGTATGCGGCTATGAATAAAGAGGAGATAGCAATGAGTATATTTAGCTTAATCGGCTTGCTGATTTTAATAGTGGGAGTTTTTTTAATTGGATTTGGCGTTCGTGCAACGCAAACGGTGACCAATAAAGTGGTGCAAGGCTTTACCGGGCGCTATACGCGGAATACGATGTGGTATTTAATTGGAGGGGCTCTTTTAATTATTGTTGGAGGAATTCTGATTTATTCCGGTTGGCACGCTCCAATTCTCCCTCGATAATATAAAGAAGACGCTTCGATTAAATTTCTTTGATAAAACCTTTCCTCTGCGCGCGCTGTGCCTTCTTTGGTTTATTATTTTAACTAATGCTTAAGGCTTTTTTTAGCTTAATAAACCACAGACGGCACAGCGCACGCAGAGGAAGAGGTTAAATCTTTCTCATTAAATCGGTTTCGATTGAAGAATGCGCTCTAGCTAAGCTTTTAAAGCTTCCGCTAGCATGAGCAAGCATTTAATTGCTCATATTCATGCGTTGGCTGCTCATGATAAATATGGTAGCGTTTGCATAAATCATCTAACCACTCTGAATGATCGTAGGTGTGATAGTTTTCCGTTAATTCTTCTCCTTTTTTGATATCTCGCAAAGCAACGGAATATTGCCAAGAAATATCGGAAGGGAAATGGGAAGGGCCGGCTAGATTAGGCGTTTCAGAGTGGTTGACAAAGCGTCCGTTGTCTAAACAAAAGACAAGACCGTTGAGACGGGATTGATAGTAGCTATACGTTAAATAGTACTGGATCACTTGCTTTTCTGTTTTGTGATAGCTATGTAATAGCTTCTCAAATTGCTGCTGAGTAAACACCATGCAAGTTTCTGGTGTATAGTGCCAAACGATATCTCCTTGCTTGATGTCTTGGTCTGCAAAGAGACCAACCCCTGCGATGGGACTGTTTTTTACACTTGTCTTAACTAGTAACATATAAACCTCCTAACGAATGCTGTTATCTTTTTCTGTTTTAAATTTCAAAACGGAAAATCAGGTTACATAACGGCATTTATCAAATCAATTGGATTATGAAAAATATTGAGGGGATTTCAAAAGCCTTTCAGGATAAAGGGAAAAGCCACTTTTTTTTGTTTCTCTCAACCCGGAAAAAATGAAATCAAAAGAAGAAAAAGGCGTCGGTAATCCCTAATTCACATGAGGTTTATCTTGAAAGGAATTCCTAGCGTTTGCAAAACGTCTTCCTGAATATAAAGCCCCTTTAATAGAGACCTCATCCACGAGCTTTTTGCATAAGCATGATGCGATAAGTTCTCAAGAGTGTCCACTTCGGTGAATCCATCGAAGACCACAGGCCCAATTGATCTTGAAATGGTTGATAGGTTGCCGAACGGTTCCGTTTAAGCGCAAATAAGAAGCGCAGGAGAGCGGTAGCATGCAGAGAAAAATAAGGGCATGTGACAGAGCAAAAGGACCTCGGAGAAAGGGAATTATTTATTTTTTAAATCCAATTTCATGAGAACAATCTCCAATAAAATGGCGCATAAAATAAAAGTAAGGAGAGGTAAATAAGGAGATGGCATACATCAATCCTTTTGCAAAGCCTAGAGACATCCGCTGAATTGCTGAGAAATAAGGAAGGGACATTTCCTTTACTAGGTGCTTCCGTATTTTGGAGAGCAGAGCCCCGAATCCGGCCTTCTGACTCAAAGAATGTCTCTTAATCCCTTCACCCTATCTTATCAAAATAGCCTTTATAGGCCTATCTCGATTAACGAGTAATTGTCAAAGGTATTAGTTATAATTTTAATTATGGTTTTATTGCTATTTTAATTAATATAACTTAAAATATTTGGTGGAATGAACTTTCAAATTAAACTAATTTGGTCAATATGATTGCAGTTAATCAACTATCCATGCGTTTTGGAGCAAAAATCCTATTTAAGAATGTTAACTTGCAATTCAATCCTGGTAACCGGTACGGATTGGTCGGAGCGAATGGATGCGGGAAATCGACATTTATTAAAATTTTGACGGGAGAATTGACGCCCGAATCAGGCGAGCTCCACTTACCTCAGCAGCTATCAATCGGTTCTTTAAAGCAAGATCATTATTTATATGAAAATGAATTGGTCATCGATGTTGTTTTGAGGGGAAAAAAGCTCCTGTGGGAAGCATTGGAAGGGAAAAAGCTGTTGTTGCAGAAAAATGAAAATTTTTCCGATAAAGATTGTGAAGCGCTGGTCAGGTTGGAAAAAATCATTCATGACCAAGATGGATATGCGGCAGAGGCTGAAGCGGCCAAATTGCTAGAAGGCTTAGGGATTCGAGAATCTGCTCATCGTCAACCGCTCCATCTACTTTCAGGCGGATACAAATTACGCGTTCTTCTTGCGCAAGTGTTCTTTGGGCAGCCGGACATTTTGGTGTTGGACGAGCCGACCAACCACTTAGACCTCTTTTCCATCAAATGGTTGGAAAACTACTTAAAAAATTTCCCCGGCACGCTTGTGATGACTTCGCATGATCGGGATTTCCTCAATGGCGTTTGTACCCATATCGCCGATGTCGATTACGGAACGATTAAAATTTATAAGGGAAATTATGAAGGCTTTCTAGAACAAAAATTGCAAGAGCGCGAACAAAAAGAGGCTTTGCTTTCCAAGCATGATCGGCGGCGGGAAGAGCTGCAGGGATTTATCGATCGATTTAAAGCTAAGGCCAGCAAGGCGCGGCAAGCCCAGTCCAAAGCTCGCCTTGTTGAGCAGTTGGAAGAGCAAATGGACGCAATTGATCTGACGCCTAGTTCCCGGCTTTATCCGACCTTGCGTTTTGAGCCAGTGCGCGCTTCCGGAGCGACTGTTCTAACAGTTAAGCAGCTGTCTAAGTCATATGGGCCTAAAAAGGTTTTAGAAAAGGTTTCTTTTGAGATCGAGCGAGGAGACCGCTTAGCGATTATTGGACCCAATGGAATTGGCAAATCGACCTTGCTGGAAATTCTCACTAACCACAGCCAAGCCGATGAAGGGGAATTCGCCTGGGGCTTTGCTGCCCAGGTCGCTTATTTCCCTCAGGATCATGGGCGTGAAGTACAGGGAACCGTCAATTTATTGGATTGGCTAGGACGATTCGATCAAACCAAAACGCAAGAACAGCTGCGCGAGATCTTGGCGCGCGTTCTTTTCTCCGGAGATACAGTTAAGCAAGCTGTGAGCACGTTGAGCGGAGGGGAGACGGCACGTTTAATCTTAGCTAAAATGATGCTGCAAAAACCCAATGTATTGGTCTTTGACGAACCGACCAACCATTTAGACCTAGAAGCAATTGAAGAGTTGACGGAAGCCCTTCAGAATTATGACGGAACAACAGTTTTTGTCAGCCACAACCGCTATTTTGTCTCTCATATTGCCAATCGAATTCTAGAAATTACGCATCAAGGAGTGAAGGATTTCAAATGTACGTATTCCGAATACCTAGATAAGCTGGAAAAAGACCATTTGTCTTCCGATATTGCTTTGAGTCAACGTTATGCCCATGAAGAGAACAGATCCACGCCATCCGTTTCTTCTTATCAGGATCAGAAGCGCTTAAAAAGTCTAAAAGCGCAGCTGAAAAAGAAAGTCCTGCAGGCCGAAGAGGAATGCCACCAAATCGAACAGAAAATCAAAAAAATAGAGCAATTAATGGCGTCCGATGGCTTTTATCAGAAAGCTTCGCTAGACGACCAACAGCAAGCGGCCAAGCAAAAAGTCGAGCTGGAAGAGCAATTGATGGTTGCCATGGAAAAATGGGAAGAGGCAAGCCTGAGCTTGCAGCAAAGCGAAGAGGATGTATGCCAACCAAAGAATTGACCCATGTCATTGTGGGGGGCGGAGCAGCAGGCTTCTTTGGAGCCATTGCTTGTGCGCAATTTTATCCATCCCACCGCGTGATTTTAATAGAAAAAACACGCCAGCCTTTAGCTAAGGTGCGCATTTCCGGTGGCGGGCGCTGCAATGTTACCCATGGGTGCTTTGATCCTGCGCTATTGGTGAAAAATTACCCGCGAGGAGGCCCGGAATTGCGAGGGCCTTTCAGCCGTTTTCAACCCAAAGATACGATCCAATGGTTTGAGAGCCGCGGCGTGCAGCTGAAGACAGAAGAAGACGGCAGAATGTTTCCAACTACTGATAGTTCTGAAACCATTATTGCTTGCTTGCAGGCGGAGGCCCGCCGGCTGGGCGTACAAATCCGCTTGGAATGCGGCGTGCAGCAGATCGATCGCCTGGAAGAGGGGTTTCGGTTGACGCTTAGCAATGAAGAGGAATTGACATGCGACCGGATATTGATTGCGACCGGCAGCTCTTCCAAAATGTATCCTTTGTTAGAGAAGCTGGGCCATACGATTGTGCCGCTTGTCCCTTCTTTATTTACTTTCAATCTTCCTCAATCGCCCTTAACCGATCTAGCAGGTGTTTCCGTTCCCCTTGCACAAGTCAAGCTTACAAAGCTGGGATTTGAGCAGACGGGCCCTTTGCTCATCACTCATTGGGGCTTAAGCGGACCCGCTGTTCTTAAGCTGTCGGCTTGGGCAGCCCGCGAGTTGCATGCATTAGATTATCAAACGGATGTGGTTATCAACTGGCTTCCTCAATTGACCGAGGAGGCGCTTCGCCAAGCTCTATCACAACATAAACAGGCCAATCCTGCCAAACAGATAGGGTCGGAAGCGCCTGTCAATCTACCCAAACAGCTATGGAAAAGGCTCGTTCAACTCGCGGGAATTGAGCAAGAGCTTCGCTGGTCTACTTTGTCCAATAAACACACGCAAGCTCTGATCAATCAACTGCGTGCCTCAACTTTTCATATCCAAGGCAAGACAACATACAAGCAAGAATTTGTCACTTGCGGCGGAGTGGCGTTGGAAGAGGTTAACTTTAAAACCATGGAAAGCCGCCGCTGCCCGCATCTATTTTTTGCAGGAGAAGTCCTCAATATCGATGGCATTACAGGAGGATTCAATTTCCAGAATGCCTGGACAACCAGCTGGATAGCAGGGCAGTCGATGGGGATATCGGCATAATTCAATACACCCTCTAAGCTCTCAGCCAATTAAGGACATCTTGATGAGCTGCAGGAATAATCGTCTGATGGGTTTGCCCGTTGTACAATTGATAGGTATCTAAATGGCCGCTGCCTTCTTCTTGGAGAAGGGGGAGCGATCCATAGGCTTGCCATAATTTTTCATCATCGACCGTGGCACAGAAAAAATGGCGGACTGAAATGCCGGCTTGCTGCCAAGTGAGCTGCTTATTCCGCCATTGCTGTAAAAGACGCTGCGCCGAAAGACTTTCCCATTTTAGATCCTCGGCTATACGCGGATGAAGTCCCAAGAAAGGGAGCACACGCCATTTAGCGGCTTGATCAATTAAGGGCGTTCCATAATGGACGCCTGCAATTGAAACCACATTGAGACGCCGCCCTTGTAGATCCTCCGGCGTCAGCTGATTTTCTAAATAAGAGACAATCCTTCCCCCATTAGACACGCCGATTAAGTGAATAGGCTGCCCGGGAAATTTGGCGGCATAATGTCTGATCATTTCAACAAAAGGCTCCGCCGCCGTTTCCAAAGAGCAATTTCCCCTTTCCGGTACATGAGGCGCGATGCAATGAGCTTCTGGGTTGTCTTGTTGGAGGCGGTTGAGATAAGGGGCCCAGCATAATGGAGTCCCTCTTAAACCATGAATAAATAAAAAAAGCCCCGCGCTTGTTTGTGCATTCTGCCAAGGAAACTGGTCGGCGGAATAGGACCAAAAATTGTTCGTTATATGGGGGGTTAGAAGAATGACTTTACGTTTTTGATATAAGCTTAAAAAATAATAAGGATATTTCATGAGATCCATTAGCTGGGATAAGCAAGCGTGGACAATATCGATCATGCATTTCCATAAAGGACGTTGATCTTGAATGCGCATTAAAGGCAAATGCTCATGAGGAGAATAAGAAAGATAAGGTGCTTCAATGGAAGAAGAATAGCTGACTGCGTTCATTTTCAAGGTCCTTTTTGCTTGGTATTCAAATAATGATAGTCAAAATTTCAATGAATAAATTTAGAAGGAAAAGACTTGAACCTAAGTCATTAGCAATTTGAGTACAAGCTCATTTTAATTTAGATATATAACATATTTAAATGGATATATTTTCCTGCCTTCAAATTCTCTATAAGGGCTTCCCTTTCAGTCTTGCCTTGATTTACGCTTCCAGGAAAATGCAAGCAGTTTACCGTATAAGAAGCCTGATACATCTCTCCATTCTTTGCCTTATAGCGAACAGGGTAAAAGGGAGATGCGGATCCAGGTAGGCGTGTTGTTTTTTAAACGTAAGCCGAAGAAGGATATCCTTTTAAAGCTCTATCAATAATTTCAATTGTAGATTAGTGGAGGAGGGAAGAGAGAGGAACATGCATCTTTTGCAATAGGTGAAGATGCGTTTACGCGCTGCAGGCAGTGAAATTTAACAAAAGCCGAAATTGTATAGAAACAAATCGCAGAATCCAGGAAAAGAAAGGGATTTCGCCGAAGAAGAAAGAGGTATTTAGAACGGGTATATTATAAAATTTGTTAAGTAATTTCGACGTTTAGGGGTTATTAAAAGAAATGACTTAATCATTTTGGGGCTATTTTATTTAAAATCAATAGGGGTTCTTTCTTATGTCAACAAATCCATTTGACAAAGTGGGTTGACAATTTGTCAGAAATTTTTCTAAGATGGGGAAAAGTTCAAAAATACCCATCCAGCTCGAGGTGTGAAGAAGTCTTTCCACTTCTTATTTATAAAATATCAAGAAAGAGCGTTTAATCGCGAATCTCCCGCCTTCATAAGATGAAGTAGCGAAAAACAAAATTTATCTTTTTTATTATAAGCTGTCAGCGCCTACATAGAGGTGATCATGCTGCCGCAATCAACATGTATTGGTCAAAAAAAATTGACTCCTTATCCGCAAGGATCTGTAAGAGAGCTCTGGCAAATTTCCTTTCCTCTTATGATTTCCCTCATGTCCGTGAGCCTCATGCTTTTTTTGGATCGTCTATTTTTGTCTCGTTATTCTATAGATGCCCTTAATGCCTCTGCCAATGCGGGAATATTAACCCAGCTTATGCAGTTTTGGTGCTTATCGACCGTCAGCATTGCGGAAGTGTTTGTGGGGCGTTATAATGGAGCGGGCCGTTTGGAAAAGCTCGGTCAACCTGTTTGGCAGATGGTGTGGCTGTCTATTGCCAGTTTTCTCTGGTTTATTCCCATCGGCCTGTGGGCCGGTCCCTATTTCTTTCATAATGATCCCTATTATTCTTTAGAGAGTGCTTATTTTAAGTATTTAATGTGTTTTGGGCCTATGGCGGCTTTGTCAGCCGCTTTATCGGCTTTTTATATTGGAAGGGGAAAAGTTAAATTTGTGACGTGGGTGATGGGGCTTTCCAATCTCGTCAATGTTGTCTTGGATTGGATTTTGATTTTTGGGTGGGAGCCTTTTATTCCCTCTTTAGGGATTATGGGGGCCGCCCTCGCTACGGGCGTTGCTCAAACGACTCAAGTTCTTATTTTTGGATGTGATTTTTTGCGGGCTTCCAACCGATCTTTGTATGGCACAAACCGTTGGAAATTAAATAAACGGCTTTTCCGCAAATGCTTAAGCATTGGCATTCCCAATGCCATTGCGCATACTTTGGAGCTATTGGCATGGGTTTTCATTTTCCATTTAATGACTAAATTGGGATCCGACTACATCACGGTTGTCTCGGTCTCGCAAAGTATTTTTTTTCTTTTTACTTTTATGACGGAAGGCGTTTCTAAAGGGGCGACAGCCATAGCGGCTAATATGATTGGATCACAGCAGCATGAATTGGTGTGGAAACTGTTAAAGTCCGGGCTGAAACTTTATTCGATCGTCTTTCTGCTGCTAGGTATTTTCCTGGCTTGGAATCCTGATCCCTTGATCAGTTTATTTTTAGGCCAAGAGGCGGTCATTAGCCCTGCCACGAGAGAAACTTTGCATGCGGCTTGCTTTTGGGTATGGTTATTCTTTTTATTTGATGGAATTAATTGGTTGTTAATTGGTCTGCTGACGGCCGCTGGAGATACGCGTTTTATCATGAAGGTGGGGGGCGCTGGGCCTTGGCTTGTTGCTTTGCTGCCCATCTATTTCTTTGTTTTTAAATGGGGAGCGCCGGCAAATATCACATGGATGCTGATCGCTCTTTATGGCATTGCTTCGAGCATCATTTATTTGTGGCGTTTTCGAAGCGAGAAATGGAAAGTGATTGTCTTAGCCTAAAGCCATTAAAAGGGATTTAACAGGCTTTGAAGATACGAATGAAGTTCAAAGCCTTTCTTAGGCAGTTTTAAGAAATCTTCTTAGAGCACGCACACGTGACTTGTTTTCGGTTTGCAAATAAGTAAGCTAAGACTACGCCTGTTATAATAAACATCATTCCCGCTGGCATAAATTTAAAGGCCAGCGAAAAGCGATAGCCAAAAAAAGCGAGGACAAAGAACAAGACGGCTAAAGAGGCATAATAGGCCGTGGCATATCCTTTTTTGATCCCATAGCCGCATCCGGCTAAAATAATAGCGATAAGCGTTGAAGCAATTAAGGAAGGCAGACTATTGGCCGTTTGATAGCCGATGATTCCTCCAACAAGAACAATCATCGCATATATCCAAACGACATAAGATTTTTTTTGCATGGCTGTACCGGGGGTGAAAAATACAGTATACGTTTAGCATATTTCTTTGAAAGCTCTCAAGTGAATTTTATTTTTATCTTTACGGAAGATTTGCGAAGGATAAGTTCAATAATGAGGTGTAAAAGAAAAAAATACTTTTTTGAATATTGGAAAATAGGCTCAGATGATGCTCTCGATCACTAAGGACTGGACAAATTGTATGGCTTATGCTAAAGTAAGAGTCTGTTTTCACGGAAAATATCATGTCAGAAGAACAGCGGTTCTATGTTCCGCAAGGCGGCCCTCCTCAGCAGGGGATCAATCCAGATCCTCGCATTTATGCCCAAATGGGCGAAGATAACATTTATAAAATGTTAGAAGATTTTTATTTAGAGCTTGAAAAATCTTCTATTCGTTCTCTTTTTCCTCCAGATATGGTTGCAGCCTCGCAGCGCTCTGCTGCCTTTTTTGTTTATATTCTCGGAGGCCCTCCTCTCTATCAACAGCAATATGGAAGCCCTCGCATGCGCCAGCGGCATTTGTCTTTTGCTATCGATGAAAACGCCAGACAAGTCTGGCTAGAGTGTTTTAAAGCGATCCTTCGGGATGCGGATAAAAAATATCACTTTCCCATGGAATATATGGATGGCTTTTGGCGTTTCTTAGAGCAATTCTCTGCTTGGATGGTCAATACCAAATAAATACTATGCCTTTCTTTATTACGCTAAGTATAAAGCTTATCCCACTTTATTTAAACATTCTCTTGGGATATATCGCCGGCAAAAAGCTTCAGGCGAACCAAGACACGATTGCGACGTTGATGTTTTACATTATCAGTCCTCTTATTATTTTTAATGGCGTGCTCAATACGCAATTAGATATGCGAATTATGACGCTGCCCATTTTGACCTTTGTGATCTCCTGTTCCTTATGCCTCGTTTTTTATCGTTTTTCCCGCAGGATCTGGTCCGATTCTTCCAAAAATATTATGGCTTTCAGTGCGGGTTCCGGAGCGACAGGATATTTTGGCGTTCCTCTTGCCATGATGATTTTTAATCCGCAGATAGAGGGGGTGTATATCATGGCCCTTTTAGGCGTCACGCTTTATGATAACTCTCTTGGTTATTATATCAGTGCTAAAGGCAGTTATACCCCTAAAGAGTGCTTTTACAAAATTCTGCGGCTGCCGACATTATATGCTTTTATGCTTGGCCTGGCTTTCAACCTTTGCCAATTTTCAATGCCCGATATTTATCTAGAGTTTATTGGCCATATCAAAGGGGTTTATGTTGTTATGGGAATGATGATCATTGGACTTGGCTTGGCGGGGTTAACGCACTTTAAATTGGACGTTAAATTTGTTGGAATGACCTTTCTTGCCAAGTTTTTGGTTTGGCCGCTTCTCGTCTTGCTCATCATTGCCCTTGATAAGAGCTTCTTCGGTATTTATGATCCCATTATTCATCAGGTTTTGATCTTACTTTCGATTGTTCCCCTAGCGGTCAATACTGTCATTATGGCGACTTTGGTGAAATGTCATCCGGAAAAAGCGGCGGCGACTGTTTTGCTCAGCACTCTTTTCGCTCTCTTTTATGTTCCTGTCATGACAAGTTTATTTATTAAATAAAAAATTTTATAAATAGAGTTTTTAGATTCAAAATCCGGTTAAAAATAAATTCCACTCGAGATAGAGATCACAAATTGGTTTCCCACGGCTCCTGCTGTTAAAAAAAAGCAGCGGACAAAAAAGCCTGCCACTCTTTTTTCTCTTCACAGCTACGTTTTTATAAAGCAGAAGTCTAGATATCGCAGGTTCAAATAGGAATTTGTTGGCCAGTCGATAAGCCAATTCTTTTATAGAGAGGCGATTATAAATTTTGATGTTCTTCTCCGTTTTCAAAAAAAAATAATCTAAAAAAAAATTGAATTTTTGTTTGTTTCGGACTAGAGTGGGGAAGGGAACAAAGGTTTCCATTAACACTATAATTATTAATTATAAGGAGGATACCATGTCTTGTCATTGTCACGGTCAATCCGGTGGATGTGGAACACATGGTCATAGCTGCCATAGCATGCAAGGCGGAAGCTGTTCTTGCGGGTCTTGTAAAGGCAGTTGCTCTTGTCAAAGCTGTGGATGCGCAGGCGGCCACGGAAGTTGCGGATGCCAGCAGCATTCGTGCGGTGGCGGAGGATGTAAAGAACATGCTCACAAACTTCTTTGTATTGCGGATTTAGCTTGGATGGAAGTGCTTAAAGAAAAAATGAAAGAGCATATTCGTGCAAATGATCACCACATAGATGAATTGGCGAAAGTCGTTTGCGAAGTCAATCGGGAAAGATGGCAGAATAAAATGTCAGAAGAGCATTGCAGTCAATGCTACGAAGACAAATTGAAAAAAATGATCGGCGAGCAATGCCATGTAGGGAAGCAGCAAGGACAATCAGGCGGTAGCTACCAGCAAGAAAATAAAGGAAACGGAAAAAGTCCGGGATTCTAAAATCTGCTCCCCTTGTTAATGAATGCCGCTTGCTTATGAATTCAATCCTTTCCAAGGAAACTGAAATCGATCAGCAGGCTGCACATCTAAATTAAATCACCGAATGGCTATCTTCTTTTTTTCTCATTTCGGTGATTTAATTTCACATCCTTTGCAATAAGTGTTTAGCCTTTGGAAAAGCGCTCTTTCTTCAAAGAGCCTTCTAGCAAGTGCCTATAATCTGACATAAGGGCTGCGTGCTCTGCTGGATTTTTTTCTTTCACCCATACACATAACTGATAGTCAAGTTTATCTTCACTGGCATTTAGGAGATAAACCGCAGGATCCGGACGAAGGGGAGGTAAAACCGTTTGTTCTTTTTGCCGAGCTTTCTCTAAAAGATTTTTTATTGGAATGTCCGGGTTGCTGTTGGGAGCAAGAGAAAAAGGAAGGCAAAGGCAGCGATAAGGAGTGGCAGGGGTCCAAATTAAACTGAGGCGATTATTAATTAAAGCGGAATTGGGAACAAAAATCAGCGCACCCTCGGCTGTTTTTAATTGAGTTGTGCGGAAATTAATGTCTTGAATTTCCCCTTTTACGCCTCCTTCTAATTCAACAAAATCTCCAATTTGCAGCTGATTTTCAAAAAGAAGAATGATTCCGGAGAAAAAATTGTTGAAGATCGCCTGCATCCCGAACCCTAATCCAATGCCTAAGGCTCCTGCCAGTAAGGCTAAAGTAGAAAAGTCAAATCCAATTGTTGATAGAGCAAATAATACGCCTAATCCAATAATAGAGTAATAGACTAATCTCCCGAGACGGTATAAGAGCGAACGCTGCGAAGACAGGCGTTTTTCGCCAGCCGCCGTAATTAGATTTAAAGCAAACTTGGCTAACCAAATAGCAAGCAGAATAAAAATAATAAAACGTACTAAACTTAAAGGCGTTATGGAGATTTGATTATAAGTCCAAAGAGTGGAGTGAAGCCACTTAGTGGCATAGGTATAAGTCTGTTTTAAAATCGTTTCCAATGTAAGCCCCTTGTGGGTTTCTTAAGACTGCTAAATAACTGTTCTTTAACATCCCTCAAGGAAAACATATCTCAAAGACTCTTTCAAAGAGAATAAAGATTTACGCAAAAGGTCAATTCTTTCTTAAAAAAAAATCTTGTTTATGCCATGAAGAAGATAATTCCACTTAAAGAGAGGATAGAATGAATAAATATTTACATGGAATATTATGGAGTTTTGGAATTGGGTCTAATTGCTTAACGTTTTCTCTGCCTGCTGTAGAAGCAGCAGATTCGTCATCTCAATCCATTCCTAAGGTTCCCGTGACGGTCCAAACAGCCCCTAATCAGAATAAAGAAGAGAATTCTAATGAAAAGAAGCTGGCGTCAAACGGGACTGCTGTTCAAGTGGTGACAACTCCGGCTACCTCGTCCTCTAAAGAAGCGGCAAAAGAAACGGCTAAGGATGAGCAAAATCCATGGGCAGCTTGGATGATAGAGGGGGGCCAAGCGGCTAAAGATTATGTGGATGATTTAGACAAAGGGCGTTATGCCGAAGCCTGGACGAAAGGAGATCCTATATTTCAGCGCACAATTACGCAGCAAGAATGGGTAACGGCCTTGAACCTAGCAAGAAAGCGCTTAGGAAACGTTCATTCCCGTATTCTAAAAGATCAAAGGCCTGCAATGGATCCCCATGGACTCCCTAAAGGTCCTTATATGGTTGTGGAGTACGATACCTCTTTTGAGCGCGCCCCTAATTCAGGAGAGCTATTAACCTTGCGCTTGGGAACGGACGGCAAATGGCACGTCTTGACTTATCAAGTGAATTAAAAACCAATTTCAAAATTATTATTAACCTCTTTCAAGAATAAAAGGCTTCTTTAATCTTGAAAGAGGGCTATTTAATGACAAATCGCTTGATTTTCTCTTCTTTTTACTTAAAAATGATCCCTTCTTATTAATTGCGCATGCTCCGCAGCAAAGAATGTGAATTTAGCGGTCGCCTGATTGCTAAATTTTGTCATTCTGGCTTCACGTTATTAACTCGGGTTATTAATCATCCGCCCACTATGACAAAACGTTTAAGAGTAAGGGATGCGCAGGGCAAAACAGCAACAAATTAGATGAGGTAATAATGGACGAGACGCCTGGATTATTTATCGCTCAAGTCGCAAATGAATTGTCTTTGGCTAATTCCTCTGTGCAAGCTGTGATTCAACTGTTAGAAAGCGGAAATACCATTCCGTTTATTGCCCGCTATCGCAAGGAAGCCACGGGAAATTTAGATGAAGTGCAAATTAAGGCCATTCAAGAACGCTATACTTATCTGCAAGAATTAGAAGACAGGCGGCAAGTGATTTTAGCTTCCATTGAAGCACAAGGCAAATTGACTGAATCGTTGAGAGAGCAGATTTTAGCATGCACAGTGAAGACGGCTTTAGAAGACCTTTATTTGCCTTATAAGCCGAAGCGCCGTACCCGGGCAATGATTGCAAAAGAAAAGGGACTGGAGCCATTGGCCGATCTTATTTTATCTCAGCCTATGACAGGGACGCCCGAACAAGCCGCTTTGGCCTATCTTAATCCGGAAAAGGGCGTGGATGATACGGACGCAGCTTTAGCTGGAGCAAGAGATATTCTGGCAGAAAGAATTGCTGAAGATGCCGTCGTGCGTACTTGTGTACGCGACGCCTTTGCTGCAGAGGGCATTGTTGTTTCAAAAGTCCGCCCGGAAGTAAAAGGACCGACAAAATTCGAGCAGTATTATGATTTTAAAGAAAAAGTCAGGACTATTCCTTCACATCGCTATCTAGCCATCCGTAGAGGGGAGCGGGAAGACGTATTGGATTTTTCCATTGAAGTTGAAGAAGAGCCTCTTTTACGCCAAATCGGCCAATTGATGAGAGTCATCCCTTCTTCACCTTTTGCTTCTCAGCTTTTACAAGCGATTGAAGATGCCTTTAAGCGGTTGCTTTATCCTTCTGTAGAAACGGATGTCCGCCTCGATTTAAAACTTGCCTCGGATCGAGCCGCGGTAGAAATTTTTGCCAATAATTTGCGCCATCTCCTTCTCGCTTCTCCTCTAGGAGGGCGTGCTGTCATCGGAATCGATCCAGGTTTAAGAACAGGCTGCAAATGCGCAGCAGTTGATGAGACGGGAAGATACTTGAGCACGATTACCATTTATCCATCCCAAGGAGAAAATGCTCATCTTCAAGCGGAACGCGACTTATTGAAATTTATTCGAACTTTCCAGCCTTATGCCATTGGAATTGGAAACGGGACTGCCGGACGCGAGACGGAAATGTTTGTTCGGCAATTATTAAAAAAAGAAAGTTTAAATGGGATTATTATTGTTGCTGTCAATGAAGCAGGCGCCAGCGTCTATAGCGCTTCGGATATTGCTCGCGAAGAGTTTCCGGACTTGGACCTGACTATCCGAGGAGCGATATCCATTGCAAGGCGCTTGCAAGACCCATTGGCCGAGCTTGTCAAAATTGATCCCAAATCCATTGGCGTCGGACAGTACCAACATGATGTTCATCAACCTCTCTTGCTCGATCAACTCAATCACGTCGTTGAAAGCTGCGTAAACCACGTCGGCGTAGATTTAAATACGGCCAGCGCATCTTTACTGTCTTATGTTTCCGGCATCGGACCTTCTCTAGCCCAAAAAATTATCAAGCACAGGGAATCGAAAGGGGCTTTTAGCAATCGAAAACAATTGCGCGACGTGACGGGATTCGGGGCAAAAACGTTCGAGCAAGCGGCAGGATTTTTGCGTATTCGCAATGGCGAGCATCCCCTCGATGCCTCGGCCGTGCATCCGGAACGCTATGAAGTGGTCGAACAAATGGCAGCGGATTTAGGCGTTCCTCTTGTAAATTTAGTCAATAACCCTTCCCTTGCCTCTAATATTGATCTCAAACGCTATGTCAATTCAACAGTGGGTGAATTGACGCTGCAAGATATCGTTCAAGAATTAAAAAAACCGGGGCGTGATCCACGGGCAGTTTTCGAGCCCCCTTGCTTCCGTGAAGATATCTTGTCCATTCAAGACCTTAAACCAGGTTTGCAATTGGAAGGAATTGTCACAAATGTAACGGCTTTTGGAGCATTTGTAGACATTGGTGTTCATCAGGATGGGCTCATCCATCTATCCGAGCTCTCCCACCAATATATCAAGCATCCGAGCGAGGCTGTCAAAACAGGGGATAAAATTAAAGTTGAAGTTTTGCTGGTAGATTTGGATCGCAAGCGCATCGCTTTAACGGCCCGCATAGGGCAGAAGCGTTCTTCGGAAGCACAGTTAACTTCGACCAAGCCAAATACAAATAAATCCACTGGCAAACCAATAAAAAGCTTTCAAAATAATCCCTTCGCTTCCCTCTAGAAAGAATGGATTAAAGCCCTTGGCCGTAAAGGCCGGGGCTTTAAAGGAAAAACAAAAACATTATCAGACCCGGTTGAGAAGGTTTTCTTTTTTTTATTAAATATTATCAGACGTTGATAGGGTGGGATTTAAAATACGGATGTTAGAAGGGCCTCTTAAATGAACCCTAAGGCTGCATTTAAGAGGCGAGAGGCGATTAGTCTCTTGGGCAATGATTGATCGTGATGCGATAATCAAATAAACGCAAGATACCTCCTTGTCCCCACAAACGGTACTGAGAAGGGATTGTTGGAAGATACTGGGACGTTGCTACGTCGAGCGGAGCGTCGATTGTAAAAGTGGCAGGCAGTCCGATTGCTTGTGGATTGCTATAGAAAGGGGTCAGGCCTGCGCGGTATTCATTAGAGCCTAAGCGAACAAGTCCTTGGCTAAGTAAGTCAAGAACATTATTTGGCCGATAGGCGTCTAATAAGGTGAAAAGCGCTAGACCGGATTGAATAGCCACTGGGCTGAGGCTTTGGTCAAAGCCGCCGTGATCCAAAATTTTAAAGCGATCGGGATTGGTTAAAGGAATTTTTCTGCCGCTTCTAGTGTATAAGAAGGCATTTTCTTCCGTTAAGCGATGTCCGATCTGAGTAATTTGAAACACTGGTCGGCCATCTAATTTCCATGTTACAGTTCCTGCCAAGCGGTTATAGCAGGTTTGAAAGCGATGAAGATCGTTCAAACGATCTTTTCCATGGCGTTTTCCTACCGGAATCGTATAGGTATAAGCCGCATATAGTCCGAACGTGCTTTCCGCGCCAGGCAATCTTTCGACTAACGCATAAATCACGTCATTGGTCACCATCCAATCAAATGTGGTCAAAACATCAGGCGCCAAAGAAACAAATCCGATAGTTGAAAGACGGCAATCTTCATTGGGATTTGTGACCGCCAATCCAAAGGGATTGTTCTCCACATTTGTCTGTAAACCGGATCCTACCCATTCTGAGCAAAGTTCACTGCCGTCTGTTGGAGCGTCAATTAAATAGGAATAAGCCAGAAATTTGATGTGATCGAAAGGGGAGCCATCAGGCACAGGTCCTGGTGTTCCAATGGGGGGAATGGTCAAGGTATAGAACAAACCGTTAGCTGGCGTAATTTGAATGCCGGATAAGCCTAAAGGTCCTTCAACAGGCAAAACGGAACAAGAAAAGTCATTGCCGTTAAAAGAGGTAACAAAATCCGCTGTTACGCCAAGCAAGCTTCGGTCATTTAGACCAATGCGGCATTGAGATAAATTGGCTTTGAATACCAACTGTTCACATCGGTTGCGCCTTTGCCTTAAAAGAGTCTCTAGGTCCATAGAGTCTAAGGTTTCATTTAGCTCGTTTTGAATTCCTTGGCATGCAGCTTCTGTGATAGGGCTATTCTTTAGCTCTGAATCAACAAGTTCAGTAGAAGCACTCAAGCTAGTGAATAAGAATGCTCCTGCCAGCTGCATGAAAAATGAATGAAAATACTTTGAAGTCATTACGCCTCCTTTGTTGGGTTTTTTTAATTCTTTTGCTTATTTCTCGTCTTAACTAGTTCAAGAAGGGTGTTCCTTCTTAAATTTCAGAAATTTGAAAACTTGTTCGTGAGGGAGTTCCTCTTTTAAATTAGGCTTTCCAGAGCTCAGCTTAGCAAGCTGAATATAAAATTCAAAAATAATAATAAAAATTTTAAATATATCTGCTAATATTATCAGACGTTTGGGGGGATTTCTTTGTCTTTTTAGAGTTCGGGCAGTTTTCGATTGTAATCTTTGTTTTATGAATTAAAGTATTGATAAAGAAATAAGGTAACCCTAATATAAATAGGGTAAAAACAAACAGAAATTACCCTATTTATGCATTCTTTAACTCAATTCTATCTCAATCAATTACGTTTCTCTGAAGAACATTTGTCTACTTTGCGCACAATTGGAGAGTATAGGGGAAAGCAGGTGCTTTACTTTAAGCAAGCGCCCGAAATCCTTAAAAATCTTCAGCAGGTAGCTGTTATTGAATCTAGCGAGTCGTCTAATCGCTTAGAGGGAATTACGGCACCCCATAGTCGCATTGCTGATTTAGTCATCAAAAATAGTTCGCCTATTGATCGCTCAGAGCAGGAAATAGCAGGGTATAGAGACGCCTTAAATCTCATTCATCAATCAGGCGTACATATGCGTTTTTCCCTCAACGTCATTTTGCAGTTGCATTCTTGGCTTTATCGCTATCTTCCTCATCAAGGAGGACAATGGAAGTTAACGGATAATCAAATATTGGAAATCCATCCCGATGGGCGCAAGCGCATCCGCTTTACTCCCACCACGGCTTTTGAAACACCTCAGGCAATGGAGGAGTTGGTCCGCCGTTATGACGCAAGCATTCAGGCTTGGGGAAAAGAACCTTTAATTATTCTGCCTTTAACAATTTTGGATTTTCTCTGCATCCATCCTTTCAGCGATGGCAATGGACGGACTGCACGGCTTCTCACTTTGCTTCTTCTTTACCACTTCGATTATCAAGTTGGGCGTTACATTAGTCTCGAGCGCATATTTGAAGAATCTAAGGATAGTTATTATCAGACGTTGGAGCGTAGTTCGAAAGGGTGGCATGAAGGGGAGCATGATGTCATGCCTTGGATGACGTACTTTTGGGGCGTTTTATTGCGGGCTTATGGAGAGTTTGAAGCGCGAGTCGGGACGTTAAAGACTGGGCAGGGGAGTAAAAATGCGTATATTCGACAGACGGTAGAGAGCATGATCGGTCCATTTGCTATTTCAGATATTGAACGGGCTTGTCCAGCTGTTAGTCGGGATACTATTCGCCTGGTTTTAAGACAACTGCGAGATGAAAGCGTCATTATTCCGCAAGGGAAAGGAAGAGGGGCCAAATGGATAGTAAACCGATAAAATTCCCATTCGCAAGGATGAGCTGGATTTTCTTTCGTTGAAAGCTCTGCGCTAGAGGCTTTGTCATAGAGGCCTGCGCGAAGAAACCATTCACATGCAGCTACAACCGTATCCAAGACATTAAAGCATTCCAAGAATTGAAAACAGCCCTTCCTTTCCCTTCCAAATGGAAATCTTTCTATGCATTGATTATCAGACGCATGTGTGGGATTAGGTGGGATTTTATTATCAGACGTTATTTGCTGTCAAAATTTTAAGTTTATTTTTATTTTCCTGAAAAAGAAATTAATAATAAAATAACCCAAAAGGGAGGCTTATCATTCAGATATCCCATTTCTTCCCATATAAATAGTCCACTAGGCAAGTAGATATATAGATTTGCTTTTGAACCACCAATTTTATTAAATCGCTTATATGAGCATTCCAACACTTTTATTTTTTATTGCCATGTATATTTATGGTTTTTGCCTTATGATCTGGGCCATCTTTTTTGACAAGCATCCGACTAAAACGACTGTAAATGCCTCTATTTTTGGCCTTATAGTCCTGACCTGCACGCTGTTTTATTTCTTTTACGTCTTAATAACCATCGGCATTCTTTAAGAGAATTATGTGAGTTCTTTTCCTAGAAACGATAGGGGAGAGCGGACAAATTAACTCAATATTATCCGCTATAGGCGATCAGGAGTTTTTAAGAGCGCTTTTAAACTTCAATTCACCATTCCAAATCTTGCAAATTAATAATCGCTTTAAAGCGCATCTGTTCAGCCACAATCGAATCAAAGGGCAGATGGGGCTGCTGAATGAATTCTTGATAAGATAGGCTTTGATTCGATCCCATTAGTGAAGAGGTTTGCTTAACCCATAATCGCGTCGTTTTTATCATTTGAAGAGCTAAGTTGTATAGAATTTGCGCCTTACTGCTTTTGCTCTTCAAAGTAAAAGAGGAGAGAAAATAATCATAAACATAGACAAGATCTTTATTCGCTTGCTGCCTGAGTTTAATGTCTGTCTGGGATTTAGCGTGCGAGATAATCGCATTGGTCAAACATTCAATTGTATACTCTTCTAAACGTGTCTGGGGTAAATATTTCTGATATAAATTAAGTAGAACTTTCTGTTGTGCGGAATAGCCTTTTAATATGTCCCGATATAGATGAAACAAGGTCGTGGCTTTAATTTTCTCCACTGCTGCATAATAATAGTGAATATTTTGGGTTATCTTTATTCCGTGGCAGGAAAGCCAATTTTTACATGTTACAGGCCTATAACCTATTTTCTCATACCAAGAGGTTCCGCAACGCAAATAGCGCAACTTCAATTTGCGCATTTGTTTTTCTGGTAAGTCTACTTCAATTTTGGCCGCATCCCATAAATAAGATTTTTCGGGAGAGAGATAGTCTTGAAGCGGGGTGAAAAAAATATCTTTAAATTCCGTTCCGCTTAAATGACCTTCAATAGACTGAATATGAACAAGTTCTGCAATTTCCCCTTCTTTATCAATGCGGCAAACAAAAACAGGCGTTTTTAAGTCTTCATCTCGTTCATCAAAACCTTTTAGGAAGTAATACTTTTTTGTTTTAAATGCTTCGATATCTAAGCTGCTATCTGTATAATCGAAGTCGTGCTTGCTTTCTATTTCCACTAGGCTTTCGTCCAATGCATTAGAATCATATTTATCTTCTGTAAGAAAAAGGTTTAAGTAGAAAGAGTTTTTCTCCGGAAAAGAAAATTCAATCCACGTTTGCCACCATCTTTTGGGGCCTGCTTTAATTTGTAAGTTTTCTACAAATGTCATTCCTTCCTTTAGCCTCTGCATACGGTCTTCAAAATCAACCGAAGGATTGGACAGCGAATTGGTAAACTCACTAATAGATTGAACTAGTACATTTTCTGAAATATCGAGAAAATGACGTAAAGGTTTGATAATTTCCTGTTCGGCTCTTTGAGTAGAAGGAGATAGGCCAATGGGAGAGGGATAGTTAAAATAATGGATAATCCCTTCTTTGGAAATTCTAAAGCGGGCAAAAGGCATGATTTGATTTTTATATTCAGCTGTCAAATAAATAAAATCATATTTTTTTAAATAAAGACTAATAGGAAGATTGTCCTCTTTGATAATCAGGGGATCGCATTCATTTCTAACAAACTGAAAATAAAAAGCGGAAATCTCGTATATTTTTGAATCTAAAATTTGAAGGCGGGCTTGCAAAGTGTAGGAATTCCTGCAAGGATTTAACTCAGTCAGCCTTTCCTCTAATTTTAAGAGGCGCTCCTGCAAGGTCCAATCGGGGTTCTGCAAAGCTCCCAGTTCTTTTTGAAAGACGCTCTCAATCAGGCAAGGAATTTCTTGACTATTTGAGAGAAGGGAAAAAAGAGAGGAAGGGTGAAGAGAAAATAAATCTTGAGAACTAAAATGAGGAAAATAAGACATATTATTTCTTGTTTTTAATTTATTGAGTATTTATTTATATTAATTTTGTGTTGATTTTAAATAAATAAAAAACAATAAATTGTTTCGAGATTAATATTTAATCTTTCATTTTCTGGCTATCTGTAATAGAAAAATTTTTCTTTTTTTTAAATTTATGAATAATCATGATAATTGCCGCTAAATATTTATGAGGGGAGGAGTATGAAACAAATTTTAAAAAAATCTTTTTTAGCGTTTTGTTTTTGGCAGGTAATGGTAAGCGGTTTGGAAGCGGATTCTTTAGAGAATGAAAGAAAAGCGCATATGATTGCAGATCTTAAGACGATTAAGCATACCTTTGAGATTGGATATGCGCCTGCCGACTGGAAAAAAGAATATGCTAATTGGGATTTGAATCAAGAATTTGAAAAAGCCAAGCAGCTTGTCTTGGACACCTCTCCTCTAAGTGCAAAAGATTTTCAAGTGATTGTAAGAGATTTTTTAGCAAGCATGCATGACTATCATGTGGATGTCTTGTTTTACTCAACAGAGTCTGCCATGCTGCCGTTTACTGTTAAAGGCGCCAATGGTCGCTATTTTATTGATTGGATTGATAAAGCCAAGTTAAATCCTAAATTTTACACTATTCAAGCCGGTGATGAACTTCTTGAGTTTGATGGACGTCCTATTGCGGATGTGATTGCCGACTTAAAGGCGCATGGAAATAAAAAATCAAATGCACTAACCGATCAGGCCTTTGCGGAGATGACTTTGACTAATCGGCAAGGCTTTGTTGGAGATCGTGTTCCGAAGGGCTCGACCTATATAACCATCCGTTCTCTAGCAACTGGAAATTTGCATACTTACCAATTAATGTGGAAATATAATCCAGAAATAATCAAGAGTCCTTTTGATTTTATCCCCTCTTCCCATTTTGCGATGCCAAATATTAAATCGATCAAGATGCCAAAATTGGAAATGATGAGTCCTCTTCATCGGGAATATGTTAAGCGGGGGGGCAGCGAACGCGACGGGGATCTGGGCGGACGCAAGAGTTTTATTCCCCCTTTAGGACCTGTTCTATGGTCTTATGAAGAATCCAAAAAGAATGAAAAGCAGGAGGGTGGGGAAGAAGATTCGGACTTCTCTAATGTTGAAACAATATCTTGGCATGCCTATATCTATGAAAATGCGCAAAAGCAGCGCATTGGGTATATTCGCATTCCCCACTATTTGGGAGAAGAAGAAGACTTCGAACAATTTGGTAAAATCATGGAGTTTTTTCAAGAGCATACGGAAGCCTTGGTCATCGATCAAGTCTATAACATCGGCGGTTATGTCAGCTTCCTCTATGATTTAGCCTCCACGCTTTCTCCTACCCCTTTAAAAACCTCTAAACATCGACTCAAAATTACTCAAAGCGATGTCTTATCCGCTTATGTGTATTTGGGAATTATTGATAGCTATGTCTCTGCATTGGAAATGGATACCATGGGGTTAGAAGGGACTGAAATTGACTATCAAAAGCTTCTCTTTTTTAAAGAATTTTTCCAATTTACCATTGACGAATGGAGTATAGGCCGTCTTTTTACAAACCCTATTCACTTAGAAGGAGTGGACTGGATCAATCCTCATCCTCGCTATCAATATACTAAGCCTATTTTGATGCTGATCAATGAAATGGATTTTTCCGGCGGGGACTTCATGCCGGCGATTTTGCAGGACAACAAGCGGGCTACTTTATTTGGAACGCGTACGGCCGGAGCCGGGGGCTATGTTCTGCAGAGTCATTTTATAAATGATAATGGAATAGCTACTTTCTCCTATACAGGTTCACTGGCCGAAAGGGTAAATGCCCAGAAAATTGAGAATTTGGGAGTCTCTCCAGATATTGAGTATCGATTGACGGAAGAGGATTTGCAATATGGTTATCAAAGATATGTTTCTGCAGTCAATGAAGCTATTCAAAGCCTTCTGCAGCAAGCGAATCCTTAAAGTAAAAGAATAAATTAACAAGAGGCGTGGCAAGGGGTAGTCAATCATGGAACTTTTCCTTTTTAAAGATATATTAATCATCTTCGCGATATCCATTGTGGTTTTATTAATTGGCTATCGCTTGCACATTCCTCCTGTAGTCGGATTTCTCATTACGGGATTATTGGCCGGTCCCCATGGACTGGGGCTTGTAGGAGAATCCGGCGACGTGGAAATGCTGGCGCAAATTGGTATCGTCCTTTTGCTATTTGGCATAGGCATGGAGTTCTCGATCAAAAAACTTGTGCAGATCAAGCGCCTCTTTTTACTAGGCGGCTCTCTGCAGGTGGGGTTGACCGTCCTATTTAGTTTTCTTATTGCTAAAGCTGTCGGTAGGCCTTTTGGAGAAGCCGTTTTTCTGGGATTTTTGCTTTCCATGAGCAGCACGGCCATTGTTCTGCGTTTATTGGAGCAAAAAGGAGAATCTTCTAGTCCGCATGGACGGCTCTCCATTTCCGTTCTAATTTTTCAAGACATGGTTGCCATTCCGATGATTCTTTTTACCCCCATTTTAGGAGGCGGTGGAAAGCAAGAATTTGACATATCCCTATTTTGGCAATTAATCACCGGCCTCATCATTTTACTGACAGTGTTTATCAGCGCTCAGCGTCTTGTTCCACGCCTGCTATTTTTGGTTGCGCGTACGCGGAATAAAGAGCTATTTTTATTGAGCGTTTTTACTTTGTGTTTTGGAGTCGCATGGCTGACTTCTAGCATGGGGCTTTCTTTGACAATTGGCGCCTTCCTTGCCGGACTAATCATTTCGGAGTCGGAATATAGCAATGAAGCGATTAGCAATATTTTCCCTTTTCAAGCTCTTTTTATCAGCTTTTTCTTTGTTTCTATCGGAATGCTGCTTGATCTCCGTTTCGTTATTCAACAGCCTTTTACGATTATCATGCTGGCGATCGGCATTATCTGCCTAAAAGCATTTGCTGCTGCATTGACCACTTTGATTTTGGGAATGCCTATCCGCACAGCCGTTATGGCGGGAATTGCTTTAAGCCAAATTGGAGAGTTCTCGTTTGTGCTTGCAAAAACAGGCATTCCGTATGGGCTGGGAACAGAATATGAGTATCAACTTTTTCTGGCGGCATCCTTATTGACATTGGCAGTCAGTCCTGTGCTAATTAATGCTTCTCCGCGATTGGCCAATCTCATTTGCCGTCTGCCTTTGCCAGAGAGGTTATTAACTGGTTTGCAAAATAATCAAGGCGAATCAAAAGATAGCTTGCAAAATCACATTCTCATCATTGGATTCGGCATAAGCGGAAAAAACTTGGCTCGTTCCTCTAAGCTGGCGGGCATTCCTTATGCCATTCTTGAAATGAATCCGGATACGGTAAGAGAACAAAAACGCAATGGAGAGCCCATTCACTTTGGCGATGCGTCGCATCTTTCTGTTTTGGAGCATTTAAATGTTCAAGAAGCGAAAGCTATTGCCGTGCTTGTCAATGATCCGATTGCCGCTCGACAGATTGTTAAAATTGCCCGAGAGGCTAATCCTTCCATTTACATCATCGTTCGTACACGTTATGTCCAAGAGATGGCGTTGATGAATAAGCTTGGGGCTGATGAGGCGATTCCGGATGAATTCGGCTCCTCCGTTGAGATCTTTTCTCGCGTCTTGCGCCAGTATCATGTTCCGGATGAAGAAATCAATAAACTCATCTCTGATATTCGAGCAGACGGCTATGAACTGTTGCGCAATCAAAATCCTGTCTCTACCAAGCTATCGGAGATCAAGCTCAACCTATCTAATGTGGAAATTGCATCTTTTCGCTTACATGCAAGTTCGCCGCTTGTGGGCAAGCCTTTATCGGAGTCCCAGCTTCGCCAAAATTTTGGAATGACAGTCTTGTTGATCAGGCGGGATAATTCAGTTTTATCTAATCCGGGTCCGAGTATCAAATTCTGCGCTAATGATATCGTCGTCGTCGTGGGCGAAAAAGTCTCTCTTAAACAGGCGGGCGGGCTATTCGGACAGCTTGAACAAGCTGCGCCTATCACTTAAAGGAATAATCAGAAGCTATGTCTAAGTTTCCTAAGCCTGTCTCTTTGCCGACTGATGTTTATGTGACAAGGGAAAAGCGGCACAAGCAAATTGTTGATTCTGCCAAACTTGGCATCAAAATTCGCTTGGCCATTATTATTTTTGAACTTATAGGGGTTGCCCTTATTCAAAGTTCCTCTCTTTTTTTGGATGCGATTGCAAGCTTGATGGATGTCATTTCCACTCTATTTTTAGTGGTATGTGTAAAATTGGCCCAACGCCCCCCTGATCAAGACCATCCCTTTGGCCATGGCCGCTATGAGCCATTAGGCGGCCTTTTGCTAGGACTGCTGCTTGTTGTGATCGGCGGAGTCATGTTTGTGCAGCAGCTTTTTGGAACCTTCCAAGAAGGGGGCGAGAGATTTATCCATCCGCTAGCTTGGATTTTTCCCGTGGTAGCCATGGTATTATTAGAAGTCTGCTATCGGCTTGTCATGCGGACGGCAAAAAAACAACATAGCCCAGCCTTGGCGGCGGATGCCATTCATTATCGCATTGATGGCTTGACAAGCTTGTTTGCAACCATCGCTCTTGTTGTAGCCGCTTATTTTCCTTCTTGGAGTGTGGCAATTGACCATACAGGCGCTCTTTTAATCTCCGTATTTATGATCATTATCGGTCTTTTTGCCTCGCGCGAGAATTTCCACCAGTTAATGGACCGCGTGCCCGATACAGAATTTTTCGAACGCGTAAAAAAAGCCGCTTTACAAGTCAAAGGCGTACTGGGGACAGAGAAAATTCGCATTCAATTGTATGGGCCGGACGCGCATGTTGATATCGATGTAGAAGTCAACCCAAGCATGTCCGTCAATATCGCCCATCAAATCAGCCAACAGGTACGGGCGTCTATTCAAAAAGCCTGGCCGGCTGTTCGAGACGTTACTGTGCATATTGAGCCTTATTATGCAGGGGATCACTAGAACCGCTAAGCGCATAATGTAAATCCTAATTGATTAATTTTATTGAATTAGGCATGAATGAAGATCTTTTTGATAGTGGGATAGGAATGCATGACTATTCATTCGCCGTCTTTAATGGATTCTTTTAATCCAAATTTTGATCCATCGGATTTGATCCTTGAACCCCCTCGTTCATCTTCTCAAAATACTAGTCAATTAGAAGAAGATGAATCATGGGTGGTTGTGCCGTCAACTCCTCCAAAAGCAATACAAGACATACAAACCGGGCAACTCTCCGGTGCATATACTCAATACCTCGTTTCAAAAAAATGGTTGCAAACAGATAAAATCGTGCATCAAAATATCGCTCTTTTGCTGAGTAATCTTTCTCATTGTACCCAAGGTTCTTGTCAATGCGCAGCATGCAAAGAAATGTTCCAAAAGGGGTTTTCATTTTGCATGTATCTAAATGAAGAAGGATATATGCAAGCTTTAGGAGGCCAACATGTTTCCCTTCTTTGGTTTGATAAATCCAAGCAAAATGATTATGACGCTTTAATGAAATGTAAACGTTTAGAATTAAAGATTCTAGCATCTAATTGGGATCCTCAGAAAGGGGATGCTTTCTTGCCAATAGATCCTTCAATGGCTATATCGAATCAGAATGTTTTACCGCCTGATTGGAAACAGATGTACTTGAAGAGGCTTAATGACCAAGCTCGACAATGTTGGGAACGGACGAAAGAGAAAAAAATAAAAAGAGGAGCGAGTAATTATTGGCTTCAAATGTGGTACTATGAAATAACAGGATAGAAAACAATTTAAGCTTGGATAAAAAGTCTCATAAGTAGACAACCATCAGATTCAAAAGATCCCCTACTCTTTCGCTCAACACAACTCTAGCAAACTTGCCAGGCCTATAAAGAGAACTCTTTTTACAGAGTTCTCTTTTTTATTAAATCTAACAATCAATTCCATCAAGCAAAACTGCAGAGAAGGCATTTAACGAAAAGGAACGTACGAGTGGCTGACTATCCTCCAGGAATAGCCATATTTTTTCCATACAGTAATAGAAGGACCGCTTGTTAAACCGCTTCCTACGGCAACAAAATCATAGGAAAAAATTAAAGTATTTTGAAAACGAGTGGCAACTGGGTTATCGATCACAAAACTAATCAGTGTAGAATTGGCAAGGCCTGTTATCTGTTGTTCCCTGGTATAAGCGCCCGAAATATTGAGGCCTTGAAAAATGGGGGCCAGTTTTTTAGAAAATCTATCGATGTCCCGGTTTTGCACGGCTGTCCAAAATTGCGTTTCTAACAAGAAGCCTAATTCTACATCGTCATCGGAATGGTGCCGGTGAAATCCCTCGGCATTTACAGGCATATTAACACTTATAGCCGATAAAGCAAATAGGCCGGCAAAGAGGCCTAGCTTGCCAGCCCGGTTTAGTTTTTGCTTAGCTAATTTGATTAAATTCATGGTTGTCTCCTTGATAATCCATACGTTTGTCTTTAGATAAGACTGTTAAATAAAATTTAGAAATTTATCTGAAGTTTGATTTACGATAAATAAATTCTTTGAAGGGACAAGGCAGAAGCTTAAAAAAGCCAGCCTATTGCCATTTTTAGAAAATCTTCATCTCTCATATATCCTTTTAAAATCAAGTTAGATAGAATTCAGGCTCATCAAGCAATCGGATAGGAGCGGAGCGAATGAGGTTTTTGCGCTTTTTAGATGCTTTACTTGATCGGCTGTTTGTCGTTTTAGGAGCTTTTGCAGGCAGTCAAATTCCCGAGTTTATGCAGCAATATACTCAGCGTCTTGCTGGACATGTCGAAGAGCTTCGTCATCTTTTGGATGGATTGCGTCAGATAGCCCTTCATTCGAACAAAAGCTTGGAGCAATACATTCAAAAATTTTCAGCCAGCCCAGATCCAGATTTTGCGCGGCAAGGGGAGTTCATGCAGACAATGCTTCAGCGTTGGGAAGAGCTCAATCAAGCCTTATTGAACTTGGTTCAAAGCCCTATGTGGGAACGGCCTTATGTGTTTATGCGAGACCTCAATTATCCCATCGCTAAAGCAACTTTGCATGCCTTTCAGCCTGGCCTTAATTTAACGATAGAAGGATTGTGCTATACGGGAATTGGATTACTAATCGGGTTTGGTCTCTATAAAGCTCTATCAACTCTTTTTGCTTTAGGATATACGCGTGTCACCTCGCTTTTTAAACAGAACGCTTAATACCGGCCTTTTTTATTTTGCTTGGGTGCTTTGTTTGCAGGAGGCTGCTTCAGGGGGCATTTTATATGGGCTTCTGACTATTTTTCTGATTATTGTTTATCATCTTTACCGTTCGTCTTATCGCAAAGCGGATAGCTTGTTGCTCCTGTTTGTCGTACTGATCGGTCCTTTATCCGACAGCATTTATAAGCAAACAGGCTTGATCCATTATCATGCCCCTTTCCATTCTATTGCTTGGCTTCCACCTTTGTGGATTTTTTTGCTCTGGGGGTTGTTTGCCGTCAACATCAATCTTTTCTCTTGGCTGAAAAAAAAATGGGTGTTGGCGACTGTATTAGGCGCGGTAGGAGGGCCTGCCAGTTATCTTTCAGCCGAGCGTTTAGGCACCGCCAGTTTGCTTAAGCCTATGCCATTTTCTTTACTGATTATCGGAGGTGTTTGGGCTGTTTTTTTCCCAAGCTTGGTGTGGCTAAACGAGCGCTTTAAGGACTGGTTTAAAGGGAAATAAATAAAAGAGGTTTCTTAAAACCTTTAGCCGGTTCCAAGAAACCTCTTAAGCGCTTGCAAATCAGGTTTGATTAGACGTTTGTGATCGGCTTCTCTCCTGGCTGCTTATCGGTTGGTTTTTTACTGCTCGAGAACCAAGAGAAAATTCCTCCGCTACTTTTTGCCTCATCTTTTTTAGCTTCCGAAGTCTTTTCTGTAGGAGGGGAAGAAGGGAGAGGCTCATCTTTTTTAGGAAATTCCCATTCTTTTCTCTGTTCTATGCTGCTCTCGGCTTTGTCTAAATGATCCTGCATTCCTTCTAAGTGTTGATCTAAAGCGTTAATGTGAAGCGCATAGGAGGCGATCGCCTTTTCGAGTGCTTCAATGCTATCTCTAAAAATCTTATCGATATTTTCTGCCTTCTCTTCTTGCAAGCTCATTAAATTTTTGCTAGCGCTTAAAAAGAGGGCGAATCTAGCTGCATTGTCTTGCAATTTCAATTCCGTTTGTGTTTGAGCGACAATCTCTTCTTTGGCTATAACCACTTTGGATACGTACTCGGCAATCTGTTTAACAGCTCCACCGAATGGAGTGAAATCGTATTTTATATTGGTCTTCTGGTTTGCCGATGCCTCTTTGCTCTCTTCTAAACCAAAAGTTATTTTGCGTTCTTCGAGCAATTCTCCAATTCTCTTCATGCGATTTTCGATAAGACGTATTCTTTCCTCTATTTCGGCTTTCTCAAAGAGATGCGTCCCTAAAGTTTTTGTAGTAGAAAGCTTTCTTTCACGTTTGATAGATTCTTCCAGATTCTTCAACCTATCTGTAAATTCGCGCTTCGAACTCTCATATGCTTTTTTTAAGTCTTCAAATTGGGCGGCCTGGGTGGTGTAAGAATTGGCAGCCTCCTCTTGAGTCTTCTGAAACCTAGAAGAACGCGAACTGCTTTCTTTGCCTTTTTGTACTAAGAGCGTTTCTTGAATAGCTAATACCTCCTCTTTGAATTTGACCCATTTTTCCGACATGGCCTTAGCTTTTAAATAAACGGGGAATGACTCTTCAGAAAAACCAGGAGCACTCACATCGGACACTGGTGTTTTCTCATCAACGCTTAATGAAGATTGACGAGATTTCAAGCTTTTGCTTGCTTGGTCTAGACGATGATCGGGACCGAATAGATCATCTTGTCCCAAATAGCTGCGTCTAAAACGATTGTCACTGCCTTTATACAATTGAATCAGCAATTCTTTTTTGAATTCACAGTCTGCACTTGCTTTCTCACATTCGCTTCTTCTCTCTAAAATCCCAGGCTGAATTTTCTCTATAAATGCTTGATGATAAGTTGTATAAGTTGTGTCATCTTTTTCTCTTCGTCTCTTATATTTTTCAACTTTCTCAGCGGAACTAGGTAAATAAGGCTTATCTCTTAAATACTGACCGTTTTTTTGCTCCAATTCGCTGCTAAACGTACTGATGGCATCAAAATCACCCTTTAAATGTTTCTCAAAATCCTCACACGTCTTAGGTGATAAATCTTTTACTCTTTCCTTTAAATTTTGGGTCGTCAATACTTTTTCTTTTTTCTTAGACTGTTCCGTGGAGAGAACTTGCTCTACAGCAACCGTTGTTCTTCCTTCAGAGCTTTCGGGATTTCCTTTATTTTTTGCCTTTCTTGAATTGCTTGGAGGATTGCTTGGAAGATTGCCTTGAGTATTGGTGACAACACTGGCATAGCTTGCATTTGTAACGAGGCTCATGAGCACACTCCTTCTTTAGAAAAATTAATAGAACAAAACTTCTTATTGGCTGATTTGCGACTGTCGAGATGCTAAAAGAAGCCCGCAGAAAAACATCTTTCACCCATTCCCGCAAATTGTATATTTTTATTTACTAAAAAAATGCTTTTTTGTAAGCGATTTTTTTTCAAAATTAAAGAAAAATTCAACTTGGTTAAATTTAAGAAGATGCATTAAAAATATTTTTTATATTCTGTTTATAAAATAAATTCCGTGCAAATTTTTGCTTATTCTTCTTTTTCATTGTCTATGGAAGGGGTTTGCTTAAGAGAAGGCTCTGCCAATAAGTTTGCATGTCTGCTGAGAAAAAAGGAATCAGCCGCTCATACTTAATCGGTTGAAGATGGTGGTGCTCTGTATCAATGAAGGCAATCTTACCATTTCTCGTAAAAGGGATATTATCAATAAAGACCGAATCGATTAATCCTTCCTCTGTCAAAATGGTATATAAAGCATCCAGGATAGGCTTTGTTATCCATGTCTTGAAGGCCTTTTCATTTTCTTGCGGATTAAGAATATGCATATCCTCGACGATTAAGATGAAATTTTTGCGTTGATGGTTGCCATCAGCGGGAGGAGATGGATCGGCGGGAAGGGGATAAATCCACTTTTGCGGCACAACAAAATGTTTATATCCATGGCGATTGAGGCAAGCCTGAATGGACTGGGCTCCAGCAATGCGGCACAACCAATTGGCCCATTCGCAAAGAGGCGGCTGCGTATCTAAGTAAGCTTTTACAAGATAGCCTTTTAATTGATTATGTTTTCCCACCACAATGTTGGTCGGCTGGCGGAGCTTGGCCTTGCCAAATCCCGCTTTTTCAAAGGCCTGAGGCGATTGAGTGGCGCGGACTGTTTTAAAGATGCGATCGAGCTTGTCTTTCAAAGGATGGTTGATGGGCAGAAAATAAGGTTCAAGCGCTTGCCAAAGCTCTGCGGGTACAAAAGGATTAGAGGGATAGCCTGCCGGTTGTGCTTTTCCTGCTTTGCGCAGCAAGGCAAACCAATCAAGGGCAAGACTGCTTGTCGAATAGCGTGAAGGAAGCTGTTGCCGATAAAGCAAGCTTTGTTCCTCTTTGGAAGGCTGCAAAAGCGTGCGAGGCTGGACAAGACAAGCATCATAAACATGAATGAGGGGAGACGGAACGGACAGCCGTCCTTCTTCTCTAACAATAATCCGGTAAAAGGCTTGGCTTCCATCGACAACCAAAAAAGGTTCGGAAGTAATGGCAACTAAGTTGCAATTAGGCTCTTCTTCTATGACTTTCCCTTGATAGAGGGCATTGATTTGCCTATCGGTAAAAATATCGGGGATAAAGTCCTTCGCATTAGAAGCAAAAATTAAATAATCGACAGGTTCTTTTGAAGGAGCTTCCCATAAAAGCATATAGGCAGAGGGACCTTGCTTGATCAAGCAAACCTGTTCAATGGCCTGCGGTTTATAGACTTGAAAAGGATAAGGACTAGACCAGGCGCTCTGTTCTGTACGCACGCGAAAATAATAGGGTTGTCCGGGATTTAAAAACGTATAGGCTAAATTAGATAGAATAACAGACGTAGAAAAAGGAGCGATTTGATTGAGAGACGGGCAAATAGTCTCAAAGGCAGGATTGTCGGCAATTTGCCACCACATATAAGTAGGTGCGGGCCCTGAAGCATTCAGAGAGAAAACAGGAGGGCAAGCGTCAAACGGGGCCGAAAAAGAAGAGAGAGAAACCTGGCAAGCTACGTCCTCTTTCCAGCTCGTGGGAAACTCCAACTTTTGAGGCAAGGCTTCCTCTTCGTTCCTTTGCATACGAGCAAACGCTTCCCACGCATGGGTAAAGTTGTGTTCTTCTTGTATTTCTCCTGATTTGACCCGCAAAGCCAAAAAGGGATCGTCTAGGAGATCCTCAAGCGTAGCTGGAGTGCGATTGTCCAAATGAAGATAGGGAGAGGCAAATGCACAGGCGGCATACAGGCATGCCGATAAAAGAAAAGATAGCTTTTTCATTCTCATGACTTGACAAAACGGGACATATAGACAAGAAAAAGAGGCAGGCTGTAAAACCAGCCTCTTTTTGAACGCTTAGGCCTTGTTGGGCTATTTTTGAGGCTGCTGAGCCTGTTTGGGGCCACCGTTGCGAACGAGGCGTTCCAAATGTTTTTGCATATCGCTTGATAGATAGTTTCCAAGCTTATGCCAAGGAATCGGCCATCGGTGATGATCTTCTGTATCAATGAAGGCTATTTTCCCATCCTTGCAGAAAGGAATATTAAAGGCATAGACAGAATCAGAAAGCCCCACTTCATTTATCAAAATGTAGATGGCATCGAGCAACTGAGTCGTCATCTTATGCTTATATGCTTTGTCGTTCTTCTTGTTCTCTAAAATCCGCATATTTTCTGCCACTAAAATAAAATTCTTGCGCAGGTAGCGAGAGTTATTAGGGGGAGACGGATGTTCGGGAAGAGGATACAGCCATTTATTGGGAACTTTGAACATCGATTTATAGCCGTGGCTGGCAATGCTTGCCTTAACGGCGCGCGCGCCTTCAATCCGTCCGATCAATTTTTGCCAATCAGCCTTGATCATCACATCTGTATCGGGAAATGCCTTGATGAAGAAATGATTGAGCTCAGGATGGGAAGAGGCCATGATATGGCTCTTTCTACCCGGGCGGTAGCGTTTAAAACCAGCCTTTTTAAAGCTTTCCGGATCCTTGGTGACCCGTGTTGCAGAGAACATGCGGTCAAGCTTGGGCTTAATGGGGTGATTTTCCGGAAGAAAATATGCGCTGGCTTTATTCCACACGCTTTGTGTCACATGGGGATTATAAGTATAGGCTCTAATTTGGGTTAAAGCATCGATGAATGGTGTTTCAGCCCGGATCAAAGACGAATAGAATGCCAGTAAGCTATTCTCAAACGAGGCGTTATCCGGCTTAACATGCGGAAGGGCTGTCTCTGTCCAGGGATAGCTAGCTGGAATCAGCACGCGCTTGGCAACTTGATGGCCTTCTTCAGTCTCTACAATCTGCAAGACATTTCGGGGTTGAATCAAGTCCTGGTCATAAACGCGAATTAAAGAAGACGGCACAGAAAATTGGCCATGCTGTTTGGCCACAATGCGATAATATGCCAATGATCCATCTACATAGAACTTGGGCTCTTTGGTAATCGCAATGAGATTATCATTGATTTCCTCTTCGGCAACCTTCCCATCTACAAGTTCGTTTACTTGCTTATCAGAGTAAATGCTTGGAATGAAATCCAGGGAATTGGAACCAAAAATGAGATATTCAATGGAACCGTCGTTTTCTTCCGCTTCTCGTTCCCAATTAATTTCGTAGCAATTATCTTCTACTTTCTCAAATTCGACAAAACCGACAGGATCGGGCTTGTTGACAGCAAAAGCGAAGGGGGCGGACCAATCGCTCCATACCTCGTTGCCATATCCCCTTACGCGGAAATAATAGGTTTCCCCGGCATTAAAAAATGTCTCTGAAATTGCCGGAAGCGTAATTTCTGCGGAGAAGGGAACAACTTGCTCGAAATTAAAAGGCACGAACTTAAATTCTTCATCAGAAGAAATTTGCCACCAAATTTTCTCGGCAGGAGAGTCCGGATTTTGAGCCAGCAAGAAGCAAGGAGAGCTGAAATCGAATAGGCCCGTGTCATTGGCTACCTGTACAGAGGGATAGAGAAAGCCTTCTACAGTCTCATCTATTTCATACGTTAATTTGATTTGCGAGTCATTCTCTTCGCCCAATTCGATCGTATTGGCTTCCCCTGTTAAAGCAGGGAATAATCTCCAGGAGCATTTACTTGTGACAACAACGCTTCCTTCCGGACGACTGCTTGCTTCAATTGTTACACTAAACAGATGGCTATCCTGGAAAGCATAGGATGCACCTGGTTGCAAGGTCACATTTTGCTCTTTAAGCATAAGAGGAGAAGAGCTCTCATTGCGGATGCTTGCAAGAGGAAAAGGGGACGTGTATTGCCAGGCAAGGGAAAAATCCCGCTGATCGCAATGGACGTGATGGTCGACTTCGCGCTCATAATCTTTTAAAGTTGAACGCGTAGCAGGCGTATAGTAAACAAGCTTTTCTTGCGGATAAAGTGTGAATCCCTTGGCTTTAGTTTGAGCCTCTCTTTCTTGAGTGTCAACAGCTTGTTCATTTAAACAAGAGTTAATCACATCAAAATGAGCAAATTCTTCCCAGGCTTGTTGAAAATTCAGGGCTGCTGCTTTGCGCTCTGTTTTTGTGCGCAAGGCTAAAAAAGGATCGTCAATAAGTTCCTCAGTCGAGACCGCTGTTCGATTGTCCAAAGCCAGATAAAGCTTTCCCGAAGCCGGATCTAAATACGTCCAATCGTCTTGGCAGCAAAAATCATATGCCTCTTTTCCCTGGACGCCAGCTGAGCGTGTTCCAATTCCCAATTGATGGCAAAGCCGAACAAAATGAGAGGCATATTCCTCTTTAGAGCAACCGCCAATAAAATTGAGAAGGGTCAATGGATCGCTTGTTGAGGGGGTCTTTTCCTCAATCTGAATCAGGGATTGGCTCCAAATTTGATAAAGGGCGAGAAGGGGGTGTTCTTCCTTTGCAATGCATTCGGCCAACCTTTCTAATGTATAGATAGGGGCATGATTAAGGATTGGCAAGCAATCTTTAACAATTTTATCCCCTTGATTTTCAATTAAAATTTTTTGGCAATAAAAGGGGCGCTCGGATAAGGCCTTTTCCAAATTTTTTCGCAGGCCTAAAGAAGAATTCAAATGCCATTCCGTTTGCGTCATTTGATCCAAAACACACTCTAGGGACTTAGCTTCTATAGAGGATAGACCGGTCCCAACACATGAAAGAAGAAGTAATGTCTTATGAATGAATTTCACAAAATAGACCCTTACGTTAAAGGTTAATAAATAGCAGGCTGGTTACCTGGTAAATACGCGGGCAAGCCAGCTTAAGGCAATAAAAGAAATCAGAACCAGCAAAGCGCTGAGAACAGCGGCCGAAATGCTGCTGAAAAATTCCTGAGTATCGCCATAAAAGAGTAAGAAACCGAAAATAAGTACGGCCAAGGAAGCAATATATCCTGTTAGCATGAGTAATCGTCCCATTGTTTTGCTCCTAAAAAAGGGGTGATGTTAAATCTTTCTTGCCATTTTCTGCAAAAAAGTTTTAATAATTCAATCAAACCTATAAGTGAATCTCATGCGCACATATTTATCGCTTGCTTTAGCTAGCCTCTTATTTTTCACTCTTCTCTTTGCTCTGGCAAAGACAAGAAAACCGTCCGAGCCTCCTTTAGAAGGATGCTATGACAAATGCGCCTTTAAACATGAATTCGTCCTTGCTCAGGCGAATACAATATACGGCTTTAGTCTTCTTGATCCAGAACAAGCCCCCCCTGACATTCGCGACAGTGTCATGAGAGGCTACCGTCTTATCATGAACACGCCTTTTTATGCACCAAATTATGCACACGATCAGCTTTCTTGTACGAATTGCCATTTTGTCGGAGGGGATACGCTGGGGGGACGAAATAATGGCATTTCTTTAGTCGGAGTCACGACGGAATACCCAAGCTACTCAAAAAGAGATGGTAAAGTCATCACCTTGGCGGATCGCATTAATAATTGCTTTCAGCGAAGCATGAATGGAAATCCTTTGCCCAAAGATTCGCAAGAAATGCACGACATTTTGACTTATTTGCATTGGATCTCCAAAGAAGTCGAACACTTGAAGGATATTCCTTGGCTTGGCCTCCAATTTTTGAAAAGCAAGCATAATCCCGATCCTAAGAAGGGCGAAGAGCTTTATCATCACTATTGCGCCTCTTGCCATCGTCAGGATGGAGACGGGGGAGGAATGCTCATTGAAGAGGATGGCAAGACCATTCCGCCTTTGTGGGGATCTAATTCATTTAATGATGGAGCCGGCATGAATCGCTTAGACATGCTAGCGTCTTTTATTTATTGGAATATGCCCTACCAAAATTCCGTTTTAACAGAAGAGCAGGCTTTGGATATTGCCTCATTTATTCGCAAACAACCGCGCGACCATTTTGAAAAGAAGTAACAATACGAAATAGAAATAAAGGACAGGCATATGCTAGAATCGTTGACCAGAGCTTATCAATATTTGATTTTCTTTGGGAATCTGTTGAAATCGCCCATTTTGCTTCTTTGCCGCCTATACTGGGGATGGCATTTTTTATTGGCTGGATGGGAGAAATTAGAAAATATCGACTATTTTATCCAATTCCTTGGTCAATATCATTTTCCTTTCCATCACTTTTTTGCCTATCTTGTTGGATATACGGAGTTTTTAGGCGGTCTATGCCTGTTTATAGGTTTTGCTTCGCGTTTGGCCGCCATCCCATTGATCATTACTATGCTAACAGCCTATGTAACGGTCCATAAGGACGCCTTCCATGCCCTTTTATCTTCTCCAAGCCTTTTTGTAGCGGAAGCGCCTTTTAATTTTTTACTCACAGCTTTAATTGTTCTGGCTTTTGGTCCCGGACGATTTTCCATAGATTTTATATTTGAAAGATGGCTGTTTCAACGCGCACAGGCCATTCCTAAGCATCAGCATTTACGCTAGAGTTATCCCTCTTGGCGTGAGGAAAATGTCCTACAATTGGCTGATGACGGGAGGCGCTGTCTTCAGCCATCTTACGCGATCTTGCTTGATTTGTTCCAACACGGCATCGACCGTTTCATTTGTTAAAAGATAACCGAAATCCGCCGGATCCGCAGAGAATCCGATTATTTTTTGCAAAATAAGGTTTCCAACAAAAGGTCTAAAGTGGCTGCATTCATAGTAAAGGGGAGAGGCAGTCGCTTCTAACGCTTGGGTCGTCACGCAATTAAAACCTGAAAAATCCCAGATGGGATGAATCGCGCTTAGCTTTCGCTTTAATTCTTCCAAAACTGGCCATAATTCCTTGCGATATAAACTTTCCCAATAAATGGCTTTAGATGGGCAGAAAAAAACCTTAAGAGCAATGCCTTTCTCTTGGCATTGCTGGACCATTTGCTTAAATAGCTGAATTTTATTTTCGCCCAGCGAAAAGCGGTAATAGAAATCTGTATTTTCAAAGATCATTTTGACATAGGCTAAATCGCCTTTGACTAAATATTCATTGTTAGGGCTATCAATGACGGCAGGGTTATAAAGGCCATTCGGTAAAAAATAAGGCAGGGCTTGTCCGTTTAAATTTTCGCGGATCGTATCAAAACTGCTTCGCAGAGCTGTCTTACTCATTAAAATGGAGAGGCTGTTTTTCCATTCAAACGTTCCATTTTTCAAACGTGCTTCCGAAAAATCCTTTTGCGGGCGCTTATTTTTTCCAAAAGCAAAAAGATCGAGGCCAACCACAACGACTTTTAAGTGAGGCTGGTGATGAAGGGCATGCTCAAAGTAATGATAGATCTCTTCCATGCTTGCGCCTGCAAATCCGGCATTGTAGGCCTTCAATCCCGTCATACGGCTAAAATCAGCGGGATCCAATCCAGCCATCAGGCGCGAGGATCCCAAAAAGATCGCTTCCGGTTTTTGCCTTGTAATTTCCAAGGCTTGATGCAGCCTTTGCTGTTTTTCCCAAGCAATTTTAACTGTATTCCATTTATGGCGAGGAGATTGAAAATAATCAAAAGGATCAATCATCCAATTTAGGAAAGCGAGCAAGAGAATGGGAATGCCGGAAACGGCTAGAAAAAGGAAAACAAAACGACGGTAGGGATTGGATTTCACGAGCTTTTCAACCTATTAAAATTGATAATATAAAAATTCGGCCAAATCATCCAATTGCAAGAACGTCCATAAAAAAAGCAGTCCGCAAGGAATGGCCCATCTTAATGGCCTTTGCTTGAAGCGTTGCTGCCAATAATTTGAATTGGGAAGAAAAAGCACAGCTGCTCCGAGCCCAGCAAGAAGCAATAGATCATAGAAGCGGAAATTCGACTCCCGCAATTGCATAAATACAACGCCGTAAGGCTTTAAAAAAGCCAAGACAGATTCATATCCGGGCGGTAAAACGAGGCCATGCAGACCGCTCATTCCGGCTAAGATATTGAAGGCTGTTGAAAGATCGGGCGAGCGGAAAATGACCCAAGCGACGATGACGGCTAACAGCGTTAGCGTGCGTGCCAGCCAATTGGACATGGAAAGGTTAAAATGGCGCCATAAATGATTGATCACTAAAAAAGTCCCATGGCATGCGCCCCATAGGATAAATGTCCATCCAGCCCCATGCCAAATTCCTCCTAACAGCATCGTAATAAATAAGTTGCGCCATTTGACTAATTGTCCTTTGCGATTCCCTCCAAGAGAAATATATAAATAATCCCTTAAGAAGCTTGAAAGCGTGATATGCCAGCGCCGCCAAAAGTCAATTAATGAATCGGCCTGATAGGGAGAATTAAAGTTGATAGGCAGGCGCAAGTTGAATAATAATCCCAATCCCACTGCCATGTCCGAATAGCCGGAAAAATCGAAATACAGCTGCAAGGTATAGGAAAACGCGCCAAACCAGGCTTGGATGAAGGGAATATCGCCCATGGGATAGTCAAAAATGGGCTTCACAAAGCCGGATAAATGATCGGCGATCAGCACTTTCTTGCTCATCCCAATGACAAATAGAAAGCATCCCTGCGCAATATTGGACCAAGAGACGACGTACATTCTCAATTGATTAAATTGCTTGAGCATATCTTTGTGGTGCAAGATTGGGCCGGCGATGAGATGGGGAAAGATCGTGACAAAAAGGCCATAGGAAATCATGTCGCAAGGTTCTGTCTTTCCTTGATAGGCGTCGACCAGATAAGCAATCTGCGTAAAGGTGAAAAAAGAAATGCCCAACGGAAGAATGACTTCAATAAAGGAGGCTTGTCCGAGGACAGCGCTTAAGAAAAAGTTATAGTACTTAAAGTAAAATAACAAGGCTAAATCGGCTATGATGCCAAAAATGAGAAGAGCTTTTTTTTGATCCAAGCCTTGTACCCGCAACATCCAAGAGCCGCAGGCATAGTTAAAAAGGATGGATCCCAAAAGAAGGGGCAAAAAACGCACATCCCAATAGGCATAAAAAAATAAAGAGCTGATGAGGAGCCATGCGCGCGCGCCTTGTATCAATCGCAAGCGGGCAAGACTAAAAAAACCCGTTAAGACTGCCGGAAGATAGAGCAATAAAAAAGAATAAGAATTAAATAGCATAAAGGCCTAAGATGAACTGATTTTTTTAGAGAGCGGGATTGTAGCGAAAGGCAAAACTATTTGCATTAAAATTTTAATAAGGAAGTTTTCATTAAAACTCAAATTGGAATGACATAGATAAGAAAAATGTTTACCGGATTAAACAAAGCGCACATGAGTGGCAGCTGCCGAGCGCTTCCTAGAATAAATCTTAGAGTTAATGCCTCTAAAGTAAAGTGCCTTTCATGATGAAAGAGGCGATAAAGAAATAGATAATCAAGCCTGTGACGTCGACTAACGTGGCGACAAAAGGAGCCGATGAAGAAGCCGGATCGCATTTGAACTTTTTCAAAATTAACGGAAGCATCGCACCCGATAGCGTTCCCCATAGAACAACGCCTATTAAGGCAAAACAAACAGTGAAAGCCACTAGCAGCCAATGCGGACCATAAAGGGGAGTAAAGACGCTCCAAAGAGTAATTCTTAAAAAGCCAATCGCCCCAAGAAGCGACCCCAGAAAAAGACCTGAAAAAATCTCTCTTCTCATAATTTTCCACCAGTCTTTTACCGTGACTTCTCCCAGCGCTAGAGCTCGAATGATTAAGGTCGAGGCTTGAGAGCCGGAATTGCCTCCGCTTGAGATAATGAGGGGAACAAATAGGGCAAGAACCACAGCTTTGGCAATTTCATCTTGGAAATATCCCATGGCTGTTGCCGTCAGCATTTCCCCTAAAAATAAAAGAACAAGCCATCCCGCTCTTTTTTGCATAAGCTCTAAAAAGGGAACTTGCATATACGGGTCCTCAAGCGCTTCGCTTCCCCCCACTCTTTGAAAATCTTCGGTATCTTCTTCATTAATGAGATGTAAGACATCATCTATTGTGACAATGCCGAGCAAAAAACCTTGTTTGTCAATGACAGGAAGAGCAATGCGATCATTTCTCAGAAAGACTTTAATGGCCTCTTCATCGTCATCATAAGCCGACAAAGAGACAAATTTTCGATCAGAGATGTCTTTCACTTGTTTATTTAAAGGGGCAAATAAAAATTCTCTAATCCGGATATCATCGATCAGCTTTCCCTCATCATCAACAATATAAACGATGTTGATCGTTTCGCTGTCATGTCCAAATTCGCGAATATAGTCGAGGACTTTTTGAACCGTCCAATCCATCTTTACGGCGATATAATCGGTTGTCATCAACCGTCCAACGCTGTTCTCTGGATAGCCAAGCAGTTTTAAGGCTAGCGCCCGTTCTTCAATGGGAAGCAGTTTCAACAGCTCGCTTATTGAAGCTGACGGGAGTTCCTCTAAAAAGGCCGTTCGATCATCGGGAGCCATCTCTTTTAAAATGTGAGCCGCTCCTTCGGGCTTTAAGGCCTGAATAATGGCCTTTTGCGTATTAAAGGGAAGAAATTCAAATGTTCTCACGGCGATATCAGGCGGCAGCTCGTTAAACAGGCGCTTTTGCTCTTCAAAAGAAGAGCGATCGATCAAGCTAGCGACCTCTTCCGGCTGCAACGTCTTTATCCCATTTAACACATTTTGCTTAAAATCTTGATAATCAATTCTTTCTAAGTCATTGGCCGCCATATTATCCCTCATGGATTAAAAACATCATACAAATTAAAAGGAATCTCTCAAGAATTTAATCATTTAGATAAGAAGGAAAGTTTTGCAAACCCATGCTAATTTCGACTATGATAAATTCATTTAACATTAAAAATTGAAATTTTATGAAATTGATCCATCAATCTCAACGTGTCTATCAATTGCTTAAAAACTGCGTTAAGCCCGCTTTCTCTTATCTTAAGCAGGGCTATCAGGCCAGGCTCTTGAAAGCGCACTGTCTGCAATTTGCCAAACATCTTTTCCGCCATATCCACTCTTTTGGGACAGCTCTGGATAAAGACTACCGCGATTTAGGAGACTTGCGCGGGCCTCGCATGCAAAAACTAAAGAGTTTAACAGCCGGCCTGCATGCCCTTTTGCCTGCTGACAAGCATTTTTCCTATTCTATTTTAATCTGTCTTTCCTCTCAGCCCCATCCTGAGCGTTTTCGAAAATCTCTGTTATCCGCTTTAGAGCAAACAGCTCCGCACCTCGATGTTTTAATAGGCTATGGGCAAGGTCAGCCTTCAAAAGACATTGAGCACACTGTAGAGGACTGTCGTCGAGCCTTTCCAGAGCGTTTGAGAACATTCCCTTATTCCACCGTTCACCAGCATGAGATTTTAAATGCCTTGGCACAAGAAGCCAACGGGCATTATCTCTTCATCTTAGATTTTGAAGATTGGATTCGGCCGGATTTTTTATTTCGCTGCGAACAGTTGCTTAGGCTTGTCAAAGACAAGGGGTTTTCTTGCATTTATACGGACGAATATGAAATTAATGACAGCGATCATCCGATTCCCGGAAAACAAATTCAAAAACCTCATCAATTAGTCTTCCCTTATCTTTTTACAAATGTTATTCAAAAAAGCTTATTGATCCCACGCCACTTATGGGCGCTTGCGGGAGGAATTAAGCCAGTTCGCCTAGAAGACCGGTTATGGGATCTCTGTTTGCGCTTAGACCTGGCAGGGGCGTATTTCCATCATTTGCCTTTTTGCTTATATGCCCGTCGGGCTGGTCACTATTATCCGCCTGTAAAAAATCCCATTTCTTTTTTAGAGCAATTAAACGCGTACTCCAAGTCAAAAGAATTGCAATGGGACTGGACTGAAGGCTATCTGCCGGATAGTTACCGTGCGATTCCAACGCTTGCCTCTCATCCGGATGTACACGTGATTATTCCTTTTAAAAATCAAAAGGAATTAACCCTAAAGACTGTAAGGAGCCTTCTTAAACAGCGGGGCGTGCAAGTCAAAATAACGGCTGTCGATAACGCCAGCCAGGATACTTCTATTGGCGAAGAGATTCGCCAACTAGGTGGGGAAGTGCTTTTGGTTTCAGAGCCATTTAATTTTTCCAGACTTAACAATTTGGCTATCGAGCGTACGCAAGTTGCACAAGACTGCCCATATGTTCTTTTTATCAATAACGATGTCGAATTGGAACCGGATGCTTTGCACGAGATGTGCCGTTGGATTGATCAGCCTCGCATTGGCTTGGTCGGCTGTCGGCTGCATTATCCTAATGGATTATTGCAGCACGGGGGAATAGATCTCAAGCGCGATGCGCCGGCCCATCAAATGATATGGAATCACTCCGAGAAGATGGCTTCTGCCGATAGGCAGCGTTTGACAAAGATCATTCGCATCGCTGATGCCGTCACAGCCGCGTGCGCTTTAATGAAAAAGGACTTTTTTGTGGAAATCGGCGGATTCGACGAAATCTGGTATCCCATTGCTTATAGCGATACGAACTTGGCCGTCAAGATTCAAGCGAAGGGGAGGTTGTGCCTTTATACTCCTTATGCGTCAGGCGTTCACCATGAAAGCATTTCTCGGCAGTATGAAAATATCGAGGATGTTGAGATGTCTAATTGGTTGCATGAGCAGTATTTAGCTCAGCATCTGTCTGAAAAAATAACAAATGACGTCTATCAAGCATCGCAATTTTAATTTATCTTAGCAGAATAAGCAATCGGGGGGTGGAAGCAATAAGCTTTCACCCGCAAACCTGACAAATTTCCCTTTACTCATTGATTAGATGCGATTTAACGGCTAAGCATTAGAGTTTAACACCCATTTGCTTAATCGCTTCAATTCCCCCTGTATTAAATAATCTATGTTCGGAATTGATTGCTAAGGCTATTACAAATCCCATAAACCTTTATTAACTCAGGTTATTCATCCATACTGGTGCAAATTTCAATAAGCACACCATTGAGATCGCGAACATAGGCGATCGTTTGTCCCCATGGCATATCGGTAGGTGATTTAACTTTTTCTGCGCCTGCTTGAATAGCGCGAGTAAAAGAATGAGAGACGTCTGCTGTCACAAAAGCGATTTCAAAGCCGGCTGCAGGCTCTTCTTTGCGATTTATTCGAAAAGAGACGCCATTTGTTTGTCCCAAAAGCTCAGAGGCAAAAGCCAAACGTGTCTGGCCAGTCTCCAATTCCCCATATTGAAGGCTTTCATGGATAAATCGCCGCTTGATTCCAAAGGCTTTCTCGTAAAAAGTTAATGCTTCTTCAACATCTGGAACATAAATGATGGTATAACCGAATTGCATAGCTGGCCTTATTTTAATCTGAGTTTGGAGTTTATTCCAAACTCAGGTCATTTTAAAATAATCAAAATTTTTTGATCCATTCAAGTCCAAATGGGGTTAAAATTCAAGCTGAATTAAAGCCAGTAATTAAAGCGCCTAATAAACCAAACCTTGACAAGCTGGGTGAAGACGCAATAAGAAAGTAAAATAGCGATCAGCCAGTAAAAATAGTTTCCAGGAAGGGATGAGAGGCCAATGCCATGGCCGACATAAGAATAAGGAATATAGATTCCCATAGCCATTACAGCCAGCGTCGTCAACAATAAGGGCAGAGAAGCCATGCTTTGAAAGAAGGGAATTTGCCGGGTTCGGATCATATGGACGATCAATGTTTGCGATAATAAGCCTTCAACAAACCATCCGGACTGAAACAAGGCTTGCCTCTCAATTGTATTTGCGCCAAAAACAAACCACATCAAGGCAAACGTCATATAATCAAAAATGGAGCTAATCGGTCCAATAAAAAGCATGAATTTTGCGATTCCTTTGGGATCCCATTTTCGCGGCTGCAAGAGAAAGTCCCGGTCTACATTGTCTAAGGGAATGGCTGTTTGAGAAAAATCATACAATAGGTTTTGCGTCAGGAGCTGAACAGGCAACATAGGCAAGAAGGGCAGAAGTGCGCTCGCTCCCAGCACGCTGAAGATGTTGCCGAAATTCGAACTGGTTGCCATTTTGATATATTTAATAATATTGCCAAACGTGCGCCGCCCTTCTAATACGCCATCACTTAAAAACAATAAGCTTTTTTCGAGCATAATGATATCTGCCGATTCTTTGGCGATATCGACTCCAGTATCCACAGAAATGCCAATATCCGCTTCCCGAAGGGAAGGCGCATCATTGATTCCATCCCCCAAATACCCAACGGTGTGTTCATTTGATTTAAGAGCGGCGATAACCCGCGTTTTTTGGAGGGGATTCAGCTTGGCAAAAATAGTTGTTTTCTCAACGGCTTTCTTCAAGTCTTCTTCGTTCATTTTATCTATGTCTTGGCCTATTAAAGAGCCTTCAATGGGCAAATGGACCCATCTGCAAATTTTCTGTGTAACCAATTCATTGTCGCCTGTTAGGACCTTGATTTGCACGTTGTACTCTTTGAGAAGGGATAGAGCCTGCGTAGTGGAATGCTTGGGAGGATCCAGAAATGCTAAATAGCCCATAAAAATGAGGTCTTTTTCCTCATCCGCACGGTATTCTTTTTTGCCTGCGTTTGGAATCTCTTTATAGCCAATCGCAACAACGCGTAGCCCGTCTTCATTTAAATCATCTTGCAGAGCCTTCAATTTGTTTTTGATTTCTTCCGTCAAAGGAGAAAGGCTTCCATTAAGCTTGACTTGCTGACAAACGGATATCGTGTCTTCGAACGCTCCTTTGCAAATGAGCAGATGCTGATGCGAATTTTGCTCAACAATGACCGACATGCGGCGGCGATTAAAATCAAAAGGAATTTCGTCTATCTTGCGATAAGTCTGATCAAGCTGGAGATCTTTTTTCAAATTTTGATGATCCAAAATAGCAATATCTAAAAGATTTTTCAATCCTGTCTGATAGAAACTATTTAAATAACCATATTTGAGCACCTCCTCATTTTCCTCTCCCTCGGCATTCAAGTATTTTTCAAGAATAATACGGTCTTGCGTAAGGATTCCTGTTTTATCGGTGCATAAAATATCCATCGCCCCAAAATTTTGAATGGCATTCAATCGCTTGACAATCACTTTATGGCGGGACATATTAAGCGCTCCTCGCGCTAAATTAGCCGTGACGATCATGGGAACATCTCTGGCGTTAGACCGACAGCCACAGAAAGGGAAAATAGAAAGGCTTCAAACCAATTTCCTTTGGCAAATCCATTGATCAAAAAGACAATCGGAACCAGGACGCACATTTTAGAATGTTGGTTCCCATAAAGCACAAATTTGGCATTTCAAGCGGATTGGACGCCTGTTCACTCCCGCGCAGAGATTCATCTTTTTCGACAGGCAGGGACTCCCCGGTGAGCGCTCCTTGGCTGACATATAAGTCTTTTGCGGAAATTAAGCGGACATCGGCAGGAACAAGGTCGCCGGCACAAAGGTGAATTATGTCCCCAGGAACCAGAAATTTGATATCTATTTCATGTAATGACGGGTCCTTTTCTCCGTCTTTCCATCGCTTGACAGTGGCTTTTACGCTAACTAATTTCTTTAATTTATCGTCAGCAAGATTAGAGCGGTATTCCTGAATAAAACGCATAAGCACGCTCAATACCACCATGAAAGTGATGATGATCACCGCATCGCCTTCACCGAGAAACAAAGAAAGGGCGCCTAAGAAAATAAGCAATAGAACAAAGGGATTTTTTAAATTGCTCAGCAGCAAGGCATACCAAGTGGGAGGCTTTTCATGGGCAATTTCATTGTGGCCGAATTTGCGTAGCTTTTCTCTAATCGTTTTTTGATTAAGCCCCTTTTCTGATGTGTTCAATTCCTCAAGCACTTCAGGTAAAGGCTTGCGCGAATAAGCAAGCAGAGAGCTAGAAATTTGTTGGTCGGCCCTCTGCGGATTAGGCGATTTAGAGAAATGGCTGGATAAGGCTTTTTTTTTGTCTTGAAATGTCATGGTTCCTTGAACCCAAATCGATTGAAAGGGTTAGCAAAGCCGCCTTGCAAAAAAATAATAAATTTTATTTAAAATATGTATTAACAGGTAGATAGACTTTAATACAATCTAGAAGAATAAAAGAACCAACAAAACCGCTTAATCCACTAATTTTAAATACCTTAAATGCGCTTTAAAATCCCTTAGCAGGGGATTAAAGCCACTAATGACCTATATTTGAGGTTATTGTAGGTGTTAATACACCCTCTTAGCGGCCGAGATAAAGCGTTCGATGCGCGACGCGTGACTCGTGCGGTTATGAATAAGCAAAGGAGGAGCCAATAGCAGTGCTCCCACTTCTTGATTACTCAAAAGTTGTTTTTGAACTAGCCAAAGGACCATTAAAGAGGGGCCGCGGTCCATCCCTTGTTTGCAGGTTATGTTCATAGAAGCAGGATGCCATTTTTGGACAAGATGGTCTAAAATGGCTAAATAGGTCAATTCAATGAAATCTTGCCGTTCTTGCCGATTGAGGCTTGCTTGATTGCTAAAATAAAGGGAGTGAACGGCATCGAGCATCTGCCATAAGTCTTCTCTCCAGGCCTTTCGTTCGAGATGTTTCGACCAAAAAAAAGAACCTTTTTTAGCCAGCATTTGCTTGAGAAAGGCTTCCTTGAAAGAATGGCTCTCCCATTCTTCAGGATAATCAGGCTTGCTTTGCCAGTAGAAGGGGGAATTTTTATCCAAAGTAATCACAAAAGCATGCGGAACTTGCTCTTCCAAGTCTTCTATGGCATGCGAGGATGATCCTTCCATTCCCTTGCGCTTCATCAAATTGACATAGAGATGGCTAGGTTGAAGCTGAAGAAAAAGAAGAAACTCAGGGTATACGGAAGGGGATTGCCACCAAAAGAAACGCGAAGGTCGATCGCAGGGATGGCCTAAACGGATGAGCTGCGTGCTTGGCTTACTCATGAGAGAAGGAAGATTGCCTTGAAAAAATTGATCTTCGACAGGTGATTCATGTTGAAGGCTGCTAAATTGCGGATTCAGACGCAAATCTTTTTGAGCGGCTCGAAGAAAAGTAAAGATATCGTCTGTTGGAGGAGGGACAAAAACATATAAGAAGCGATGCATACCTGCTCTCAGATCTGCTTGCAGGTAAATCCAGCGGACAAGATCTTGCACCAATTGTTCTGCCTGCTTATCCTGAGCCTGAGTCTTTTTTGAAAGCATTAAAGACGCAAGATGACGCAATTGAGAAACAAAACGCTCGTGGAAAGCGCGCCGCTCTGAAGCAGTTTCTAGCGAGCTTTCTAGGTTTGTTAGCAGAAGTTGAACGCTTGAATTAAATGAGGTAGAAGGGGCTTGCTTAACTTGACTATATAGCGGATGGTGGTAGATAAAAGCTTTAAGCTGTTGAGCATAATTAGAGTAAATATCAGAAGAGAAAACGCGGCTGCATTCTTCGGTTGGATGAACCGGTGGCGTGCGAAGGAAAGCCCAGGCCCCACAAGAAAGAGCGAAAAGAAACAGAAACAGAAACCAAAAGCGCTTCATTGGCACTTTTCCTCTTTTGCGTTGAAAGAAAACATACTCAGTCTTCTTTTGAATTCATATCTATAGAACGCAATCGTTCTTCAATTTCTTGAGAGAGCTGGTCCTCATAACGAGGATAATGCCGATGCAGCCACGCTTTTACTTTTAAGGCTATTTTTCCCAGGTCTTCTTTGTAAAAAGCGGGATGCGTCATACGCTCATCCCTCACCATCTTTCCTACATCTAAATGAATGAGATGGTCGCCCACACAGCCAATGTTATGCATTACTCCATGATCGATGTCATAAATGCCTTTTTTGTATTCAGAAAGATAAAGATCGAACAATTGTTGAATGCGCTTTTGGGCCGTTGCAAGATCTCCCTGATCAAGCAGGCGAGAGAGGGCTTCGCTTAGCATATCTCCCTTTTCTTGAATAACATAACTGGTTTTTTCAAGATCAATTGACCGCGTAAAGCCCCATTTGTCAGTTAAAGATACGCGCTGTTCTATAGGCGATGGATTTAATTGTATGAAAACTAACCCGCTTTCTTGGCGATGATTTTCATAAGCAAGCTTATGGCCGCTGAAGGCTAAAAAAAGCTTTTGCTCTCTTTTAGCTTGGTGCTTTTGGCGGTAAGAATGAAATAAAGAATCAGGAAGCAAGTGCACAAATAAAGAAGGACGAAAACGCCTAAATTTGAATAACTTTAGGACATAGCGATGATCTTCGCTTACAAAAACGATCGATTGGCCACCTTCGCCCAGATAGCTAAAAGGTTGATTTAGAATCGCGTTGAGCTTGGCCTGGCTGGCATTGTCTAAAGCCGTGACTGCCCATTCAGACCGATAGGATTGCGCGGAAGTCAGGTGAACGGGGCGCAGATCGTCAGTAAGGAAAAGAAAAAGGCCTGTTAGCATAAGGCCGGTTGCCAAGGCCCCTAATAGCCAAAATCGTCTTGTCTGCTTGCTTTCCATATTTTTGCTAGTTAATACGCCCTCAAATCAGGCTATTATGGGGCTTAAGAGCCCCTAAGAGTTAATTGAAGAAGTATTATGTTTAAATAGTGGATTGAAGTAAATAATAATTAAATCACACTCCAGCCTTTTTATTGGAAACTAAAGAGAGACGTTTGGCTAGCTTATTGAATAATAATTGAAAGCTGCGTTGAAGCCCTTTTTCTTTGACTTCGGCAGTGACAAAATTAGTTAAAGTTTGAAAATCGTGGAAGCTGAAAGAGGAAGTAGGTTGAGAGGTAAACTCAGCAATCATGCGGTGAAGGGGACGAACGACTGTTTCCCAATGGAATTGAGGGGCTAATTGTTGATGGTTTGATTTGATTTGGTTAAGTTTTGCGGGATGATCGATCAAATCGACAATTGCATTTGCAAGCGCCTTTTCATCCTGGTAGGGGACAACACGCCCTAATTGGTGCTGATCGATCAATTCAGCAAACGAATCTCCGGTCGTCGCTAAAATGGGAATTTGCGCCCAGATATAATCGAGCATGCGCGTGCGAAAGGAATAGCGAGTTTCTAAATGATCAAAGTGAGTGGAAACGCCAACTGCGGCATCTAAAAGGCTGTTATGCCGCTCTTCGTAAGGCACCCATCCCATATTAAAAAAAACGCTTTTATCGATAAGCTCTAACTCTTTCGCCAATTGGATGGCATCTCGGCACATAGCCATGTCAGGCACGGTTGGATCGGGGTTTTTGATTCCCATAAAGACTAATTTGACATCTGAACGTTGCTGGCTCAAGAGCTTGATTGCCCGGATTAAGGTTAACGGATCAAACCAATTCCAAATTCCGCCTCCCCACAGCAAAATCTTATCGTCAGATTGAAAACCATATTTCTCGCGAAGACCCGGCCCATTTTTGACGGGAGAAGAGGAGGAAAGCCCAAAAGGAACGACATCAATCAGATTTCGCAAGCTATTATCGCTGTCATATAACTTGGGGTGAATGCGTTTTTGCCCTAATAAGAATCCCATCCATAAATCCCGCTGTTTTTCGCTAGCGCAAATAATGCCGTCTGCCATTTTAAAGTTAAAAATCAAATGGTTAATGGCAGAGAGCTGGCGTTTTTGCCGGATGGCAGCAGGAGAATGCTTAAAAAGTTCTAATAGCTCAAGCGGTAAAGGATCGTAGGCATCAATGATGACTTTTATTCCATAGCGCTTGGCTGCTAAAGCCATTGAAATGGTTAGCCCTTGAGCAATCATTACATGCGCAGATTTCAAGTGCTGTCTAACAGCAGGGTCATGCTTGGCAAGCAAGGAAAATCCCTGTCCGTCTATATCCGCTTGAGTAGGCGTAATGAGAATGACCTCATGCGAAGAAGATAAAGCCTTGGCAAATTCCCAGCAGCGAATAGCCGGACCTGCCATGGATTTGCCTACTACGTTGGCTGTGTAAATTAGAATCTTTGCCATAGATAACCTATTTTAAAAGAGAGGTAAAATAGTCTTCTCTTATTTTTTTGCCAATCCAATTCAGGAAAAAATAGCGTTGAATCCGGACTATTGGCTAATTGACGATACACCCTAAATTGATCATTTGAAATGGCTAATAAAATGAGAGAGGGAATATCGCTTCTCATTTTGTAATAGGCCACATTTCCATAGCCATTGAATTGATCTTTATTATATTGAACAGTGGGGTAATAGGCCAGATTTGGAAAGGGAGAATATACCGAATTTGCGGAATATTCAGTCCAAGAAGTCCAATCTTGCCCATAGACCTAATTTGCTACTATAAAATGTATTTTTTATAGATCATAAATTTTATAAATCAGTGAAATTTTAAAAAATTATAGAACAGTTCATAAACTGCTAATGGTTTAAATTGTAATCCTTAGCTTCCAACAAGCAAAAGTTTTGAATTAATTTAAGCTATTCAGATTTACTTAAGAAAGCCATTATTGTATTTACAAGCAATCAACCTTAAATGGTTGATTTTAAATCGTGTGTATGTCTAATTCAGAAGATTAAAATAAATTCTAAATTTAACAAATTAGTTTTCTTTTTACGTCTCTTTATCTTGATAACTATTAATGAGTAAGTTTACTATTGCTCAAAATCAAAAAAATAATGATTAGGTATAGATATGTCTATTTCTTCTATTAATTTAAGTCCGTTAGAAAATTTTAGTTGTACACTAAAAATGACGGAAGTCTTTGCTTCTTTAAATCAAAGCAATTATTTGGTGCTAGGAAAGATGGGGTCTCGCGTGGCTGGTGTCGTTATCCTTCCTCTTGCCTCACTGGCAGATGCTTTTATTCATGTCAGCCTATGCGGAGTTAAAATAGTCACAGGGACGCTTGTTTCTCCCTATAATTTCTTTGCGTCCAAATTTTTCCCAACTTACACCGTCTCTAGAGAATGGGAATTATCTTCCATGCTGATCCATTTGGCCCGCGTAGTGGAATGTGTCTTTACGACAGTTATTGTTCCCTTTATTTGCTTATTTGATCCCGCCCGTGCTTACCAATTTATGAGCCATCGCTATAAGGCGCAAGAAACGAGAAATCAATCGCAAGAGCAAGCGTTAACAGAAGAAATCGATCAATTACAAGAGCGGATAGAAAGATTAGAAAGCAAACTGCAAAATACGCTTAAGGAGCTTGAGCAAACAATAGCAGCTAATCAAGAAATAGAAGAGTTGCGACAAAATCGATCCGTTTTAGAAGGACGTATATCCGAGCAGACTTCAGAAATTCAGCAGAAAGAAGCTGCCCTTCAAAGTATCGAAAACCAAAAAGAGCAGTTACAGAGAGATATTGATTCAGAAAAGCGCCGCCTGATTGAGCACTATGAGTCTCGTTTAATCGAGATACAAGCAGAATGGGAAAATAGAAAGGAGAAAATTGAAGAAGGAGCCCGCATCCCCCTCCAACAGCAGATAGAGAAGTTAAGTCAACAAATCCAGTTGTTGAATGGAAAGAACGCCTCTTTAATGAAGGAATCGGAAAAGGCCAAGCAATTGAATTTCGCTATTTCCGAACTTCAGATCCAATTCGATGCTTTGCAAAAACAAATTGTAAGGGAAAACAAGGGCAATCTGCATCTGACAAAGCAATTGAGCGGGAAAGAGCTAGAGATTCTGGAATTAAAGGAAAAAATTGAAAATTCGATTCAATTGCTAAATTGCTTAGAACAGCAGATGCATGAAAATGCTGAGAGGATAAGAGCTCTCACTTCATCAAATCAAAGTCTTGTTGAAAAGCAAAAGAAGCTTGAAGATCTCCTTCAAGAACGGGAAAGTTATGCTAAGCAGAAAGAAGAAGAAGCCTTTCTTTCTAAACAAGAACTTGATGGCACGCAAAAAAATAATGAAGAATTAAGAAGGCATTTAACGGCACAGCTTGAAGGAATCAAGCAAATTAAAGAAAAACTGGAACAAACAGAAGAGGAGTTGAAGCAAGCAAAGCAGAAAGATGAGGCTTCGCAATCAGAAATTCAACTCAAAAATAGCTGCGTTTCTTCACTTGAAGAGCAAGTTAGTCAACTGACTAAAGAACTTGAGAAAAATAAAGAGGGAGTTGTGGCAGTTGTAAAAGAAATCCAAAGCTTTAAAAAGGAAGCCGAAGACCAAGCCTTACAACTCTTACAAGTCCAACAATGCTTGAGCGAGGCCGAGTCGACATTCCTTAAAAAAGAAGAGGGGTATAAACAAAGGATTGAAGAGGAAAGGAAAAAGGGACAATTAGAACTGGCTGGCCGGATTAAACTGGAAGAGCAAATAGTTACCTTAACATCTACGCAAGAAGTCTTGGAAAACTCTCTTCTTTCTCAAGAAGAAATCACCAAGATGGCCATTGAAAGAGCAGAAAAAGTGCAGCAAGAGCTTGACCGCTTGAACAAAATTGAAGAAGAGAATGCGGCTTTGCGGGAAAGAATAAGGCAGCTGGAAGAAAGTGCGGGATTATTGAAACCTTTTTCTTCTTTTACCGAGATGGGCCCTCCGGAACAAAGCACTCCTGTGAGAGACTCAGGTATGGAATCGTTCCTCGGATTTGAATCGCCTCAATTTTCGTTGACCCTAGAGACGCCTATTATTGATTCTTCAATAGATCATGAGAGGAATGGCTTCGATTTAGAAATGCTGGGCAGTCTTATAGATCTCGATTTGCTCAGCGCCAGCATCCATCAAGATAAGAAAGAAGAGGAAAGCCCCGGAAGTAAAATCATTGAAGAGGCTTCAAACCTTCTAGATGAAACAGATCAATTGCTGCCCCCTCCAGTCCTGCTAACGCCGCCCTCTGTATCACCTATTCGGCCAGTTCCTGCTCAGGCCTTGTTACATGAAATTGAAAATTTTTCTCTAGGTAAAAAGCTAAAACCTGTGATCTCTTTGCGGACGAAGCACGCGAGAATGCTGAATATGTTTGGCCCTCAGCTCTCTTATCTTTCCACTACTGTACAGGAAATTCTCGAAGGGTTTATGGCCATCAAAGAGAATCTTGATAAGGCTCCTGCTACGATTTCTACCCCGCTAAAAGAGAGCACACTGGATTCGGATGAAGAGGATGACCTCCTATCAGATCTTGATTCAGATGACGAAGACGCTAGCAAGAATAGAAGCTGGGGAGTCCCTCCCAGCATGTCAAAATCCCAACTTGGCATGTGCGAAAGCTTAATTGTTGCGCAGGGAGGATCCGTCAACGCCGATAACATTGATTATATTATTAATTACTTCACCTATTTTCATGAAAGAATTGAAGAAAGGAAAAAGGAGACTGTTCGAAAGAGGGATCACAGTATCGATGAGCATAGCGTATATATTTCCATTAAAAACAAAGAAGCGGAAGAGAAAAAGCTTGAGCTATACAAAGGAAAGCTTCTAGATAAAGTTAAGATAGGCGAGGGCTGGGATATTGAAGAAATCATGAAAGAATTTGGCCTTGTCCAGCAGAAATCGATCATCAATATTTTTGAACAGAGGAATCGCGAGCTGGTTCACGACGCCTTTAAAAATTATGAAGATTTTATTTTTAAATATAATCAATTGATTAAGACAATTCAAAACATGAAGGACGGACAGCCCATTTATGATTCGCAATTGTTCAAAAATGTTTGTACAATTTTGTGGGCAATGGGAACCGAAATGGATAAGATTAGAAGGAAAAAAGAAAAGACTCTCTAAAAAAAGCAAAGGCCAACGCCGCAAAGACGTTGGCCTTTTGACTCTTTAAGTCATTCTAAGCAAAAATCGGTGTAGAATATTTATAAATATCGCTGAATTCCGCTTTTCTTTCTTCTGAATATTTTTGCTGCTCTTCTTTTTGAGGCGGCAAAATACTCATGCTGGGCTGCCCTGTATATTGGTGGACAACGGTTGATTTCTGGTTAAGCTGCCAATTGATGAAAATAGAAGAGTGTTGAATATCCGAGGCTTCTTCATCAAATAGACTTCCTACTAGTCGCTTAAAGCCTTCTAAATTTTCTTTTTCCTCTAATTCCGCCTTAACGGAATTATCCGCTTGATTGCGTTTAATTGGAGAGCCTATATGGCCACCTAAGCTTAGGGCCAACAAATTCTTTAAAAGAGCGCCAAATTTAGTCGGAACAAACCAGACAATCTTCCCTAACACGTCAAATGCCTTTTTGACAGCTGTAGGAACACGTTTATCTATTGCAGCATTTAATTTATTCACTCTATTCTTTAAAGAATGGATCGGCTTGCCGGGTAAATCAGGCAAAGCCCTGTAAAGCATCGCATCGAGAGGCATGCGAAGATTTAAATTAACGCCTGCCATGCCTAATACGTTTGTTCCCAACTTCATGCAGTTTTGCTTTAAAATATTGAAGCGAATCGTATTTTCCCGATAGCCATTCAATTGGTCTAAAATATTCTGAGCTTGCTCGGAAGAGACCGGAATGCTTGTTGTGATCCGTCCTTCATGGGGACGAAATTCTTCATAGTCCATAATGGTGGGCTGTCCATTGATGGTCCCTAAGAATTTGTTCAATCCCGTGTTATATTTATCTTCCGTAAGGGTCGAACCAAAGCCCGTCGAATAGACATTTCCGTCTTTAGTAATGATGCGAATCCCGCAATGAACGGGAACTTGAGCATTCAGGTTTTTTAGCCACCCTTTCTCGGACATAGGTCTGGGATGAGAAAAGACTTGAATAACGGCATCTTTAGGGAAAGAGGCTTCCCGGCCTTTCTGCTCGTCTGCTTCGAAAGAACCGGCATGCTCTAATAAGCGGGCCATTTCCTGCTCGGACAACTTTGCAACGGGCTTCAAATGGATATTTTGTACCGGATAATCGGGCTGATGAGCAACTTCATGGTGATAGAAACGATCGACAGGCACTAGCCCTTCATGAAAATAGTTCCATCTTTCATTAGGATTGGCCTTGCTGGCCAAGGCCCCTTCTTTCTTATCCCAGTCAAATTCTTCTTTAATCTGCTTAACGGGAACCCATTGACCTTGCTTCTTTATTGATAAGTAAGCATGCCCTTCGGCATCTTTACTCACTTTCAGCTCATGATCGACCGGACCCGACTCTGTGGTATTTTGATAGCCGACAATCGAATAAATCAAACGGGTCTTCACTAAAAATTCTATATCTTCTGGACAGGTATGCGCTAAATCGGTGTCCAGCTTGATCCCCAATAGCTTAGCTTTTAATTGCGTTTCCTTGATAACTTGATCGACAATATGGCAAGCTTCAGAATTAGGATCCAAATGCTTTTTAAATTCTTCCAACTTTCCAAGCTGTTTTTTATTTTTTACACATTCATTAGATAAATCATTTAGTATTTGCTGATAGTCTTCTTTCTTTTCTGCTGAATTAATACATTTAAAAAGTCTATCAACAATACCAGCATTAATATGTAATTTCTTTCCTACTTTCTTATAAATTAGCTCAATATTAGATTCACTAAGATTTTTAGTAGGAGCGGCAGAAACAGCTTTTAGGATATCATAAATTTTATAGTTTTTTTTACCTGCTAAAGAATTAATAACTCTTCCCAGAAAGGATAAATGACCTTTATTGTTATCAACACAAACATTGTTTTTATTGTCAACATAAAACAAATGACTTAAAACTTCTGTTTTAATACCCATACTAAAACCTACCAAGCTTGTTTATTTAATAATTATATCATACTTTTTTATATTTAAAATTAAATAAATAGAATATTAATATATTATAAATTTTATTCTTAAAAAATATTTAATTTTTTATTAACACAATTTAAATACTTCATTTGTTATAATGTAATTATAAAATATAATATCAAATTTTAAATATAAATAGAATAAATTTTAACTTACTTATTTAAATTGGTAATTTATGGGTATTCATTCAATAGCAACGAATTTCATGCAGAGTTTGAATAAAATCGAGTATGATCAATTAAAAGCTGGCGTGCACTCTTTAAACCAAGAAGAAAAAAAATTTATTCTCCTTTGTTCAAATATTGCTAAAAATAAATTATCACCTACTCATCAGTCGACTTCTGATTTTCAGACACTTTCGGAGCGTCTCTTTAAAAAAATAGAGAAACAAAGCAAGACAGATGTAAAATCCTCTCATATCTTCAAAAAGATTTTCAAGAAAATTTTGAATTTTACAGGACTAAGAGTTAGTTCTACTAAAGTAATAGTGGCTATTAAAGGAAAACCACTTACGCAACATTCTCTTAAAAAAGTTTTAGGTGAATTAAAAAAATATAAAGAGTCTCATCCAAATGAGCAAATTAACTTTACTGATTTTTTAAAAGCACGCGGTTATTCGAATCGAATTAATCATTTAAATTTGTACATAGATAAACTCACTATAAATGAACAATTAAGCGTAAGCAAGGCTCCGGCTTGGGGAACAGATCTATTTAACAATGTTAATTTTGAAAATATTTGTTTTGAAAGCTGCAATATAGAAAGTATTTGTTTTGATAAATCTGTTTTTAAAAATTGTCAGTTTAATAATTGTAGTTTAGAAAGAGCTTCTTTTTCTAGTTGTGAATTAAAGAATGTACATTTTTACAAATCCAATTTAGAAGACAGTAGTTTTAATCACTCCACTAGTCAAGGACTCTCTTTCGATCAAAGCAAATTAAACTATGCAAGTTTTTACCAGAATACTTTATCGGCCGCTAGCTGGACATCCTGCCATATGGAGGGAGCGAATTTTTTGGGAGCTAAAGTACACGCTGGGAAGCTGATCAATTGCCAGCTAGAGAATTGCCTGTTATTTGAAGCTCAAAAAGACTTTACCATTCAAGGGAAATCCGAACCACGCGTGACCAAACCTATCATTGGTTTGCCATGGTCTAATGACAAACCTGGAATGACGGCTAATCGAGTCTATATCAACCTAAAAAAGCAAGGCTCCCTTCCAATACGCGTGCACTATAACCCGCCAAAAATTGACCTAACGGTCTTGGATACGGAAGTCAAGGCTTTAATAGAGGCGGATCTTAAAAAAAAGGATAGCCTAAGCATTCCTTCTTCCATGTTGGAAATGGTCAAAAAACATCCCGATAAGCATCCAGCCTTAAGTCTTTTAAGGGAGGAAGCCAAATTGATCTCCTCTCACGTGGACGCGCTATTGTTACCCGGCGGAAATGATATTCAACCAGAGTTTTATGGTGAAAAGGCAGAGCCTAAAACAGTAACCGATGCCGATTACCGCCGCAGCATGCTGGAATTCGGCTTGTTAGATGAAGCACGCACCCGCGGTGTTCCTGTCATGGGCATTTGCCGAGGCTCTCAAATGGCCAATATCTTTTATGGGGGCAAAATTAGGCAAGACGTAGAAGGACAGATGTTCTGCGTACAGTCTTATTCTACGGAACCGGTCAAAAAAGGGGAGGCAACCGGCCTCATTCGTTCTGTTGTCAAAGATGGATCTATAAACGGCTATAGCGCTCACCACCAAGCAAATACGAATATTCCAGACCAGCATTTTGATACGGTCATTACCTATAATGGCATACCAAAAGCATTTGAAGGTAAACGAGGCGCTCCACTGGTTAATCTCCAGTTTCATCCTGAATTTAAAGGAGATGATTCGACATTTCTGACTTTGCTCTTTGGACTACGCTTAAGTAAAACCAACGATAATTTTTTTGATACTTTTATCGACTCGGCAGACGTCTATAGAAAAAAAAGGTCTGTCAATGCGGCCATTAAGGCAGTTGCTTCCACTGAAATGAGTAAAAAGAAAAGAGTCGTTTCTACAGAGCCGAACCCAATTCGAAAGAAAAAATATAAAATAAAGTAATTAAATTATTAAATATTTAGTTTTTTAAAAAATATCTAATTTTTAACTGTCTCTTAATTAAATTTTAATGTTTTATATTTATAAAAAAAGAAAACTTATTTTATAATTATAAACAAACAATTTACCCACTGGTTATTATGAGCGATGTAAATTCTGTTTCCATTAAATCCTTTATCGATGAAATTAATGTTTATAATTTAGAATCAAACTTATCTAAATTAAACAGCTCTGATAAAGAATTTATTGCTTTATGTACAGATATTATTAAATCCAACTTTCAAAAAGTACCCAGTGGATTTACGCTTAATAATGAAGAATTCAATGCGTTAACCAAATCTATTATTTATAAATTATTGGATTTTAAAGATGGTTCAACGCATTCGAAAGTGAATGAGAAAGCCAAGGATCTTTTTAAGGGATCTATTTCCAACTCCGAAGTCTTAGCTAAAGTGAAAGAAGCGACGAGCAATACCGAGGAATTTACACACCTCTTACAAGCGCTTAAAGAATTTAAAGGAAACCATCCTGGCCAAAGAGTGGATTTTGCGGAATTCTTACATCAGCAAGGATGGCCTTCTACTGATTTGAGTAACATCAATTTCAGACAGCTGAGCCTCTTTTTGACGCCTATTTCGAAGGCTGGAACGCCTCCTTACTGGGGAACGGATTTATTTAAGAATGTGGATTTTAAAAACATTCATTTTAAAGATTGCGACTTAGAATACTTAAATTTTTCCGGCTCGACGTTTGAAGGATGTTCCTTTGAAAATTGTAATTTAAAGAACGCGGTTTTATGTGAAACAATCTTTAGGAATACGTCCTTTAATAACGCCTACTTGCAAGATGCCCTTTTTGATGGCAGCGAATTGAGGGATGTCCGTTTTGGATCCGCGCAGTTAGAATATGCCAATTTTTATGATTGCCGTTTAGAAGGCGTTGACTTTCAATCTTGCGAAATGACAGGAACGAATTTCTTTGAAGCCCAAGTGGACGAAGGGAAAAGCTGCCGTCTGACCGATTGCGATTTGACCAATTGCTTATTGTTTGAAGCCAAAAAGCATTTTGCGATTAGCGGAGGCACACCGCATATCGTGACCAAGCCTGTGGTTGTTCTGCCTTGGAATAACCATAAACCCGGTTTGATGGCTACGCGTACCAACCGTTCGCTCAAGCATGCGGATAGTATTCCTGTTAAGTTTCATTACTTTCCCTCCAAGATTGATACGACTCTCTTAGGGGATCAGGTTAAAGAACAAATGGAATATATTAAAAACCATCCCGAAGAAGAAAAATTAAGCATTCCGGAAGCGATTTTGCGAAGAACTATGGCGACTGAAGAGAGCCGCATAGATAATTCTGAAATTTATAAGCTTGTTTCCCATGCCGCCAAATTGGCTAAAGCGACAGATGCCATGATGCTGCCTGGAGGCAGCGACATTGAGCCTGAGTTTTATGGTCAGGAGAAAGCTAAGGAAACCGTTACAGATCCCGACTATCGTAGAAGCCTTTTTGAATTTGCTTTGATTAGAGAAGCTAGAGAGAAAGGCCTTCCTTTAATGGGAATTTGCCGAGGCTCTCAATTAGGCAATATTTTTTATGGCGGAACCCTGCAACAGCATATCGAAGGCCATAAATTCAAAATTCAAGCCTTTCAATTCCTACCTGTAGAAGAGGGGCAGGCGAAGGGAATTATACGAGGACTTGCCAAAAAGGGTAAATTGGAAGGGTACTCAGAGCACCATCAAGCCATCGATCAAATTGGCGAAGGCCTAGAAAAAGTTGCTGTTTTTCAGAGAAAAATAGAGACGACCCAAAACGGCAAAAAAATTGTTACCATGCAAGAGACGACTAAAGCGCTAGAAGGCAAAAAGGGAGCGCCTCTGATCTTGACTCAATTCCATCCCGAATACTTTGCAGATTCCGAGCCCAATAAAGACTCTGCCAATTTTGCTTTTTCTAGTGAAAATAAAGCTTTTATGTCCGCTTTTACCGGAGAGGCAGCGAGGCATAGACAGAAGCAGATCGTAGGAGAAGACGTTAAACAATTCGCAGCTGAAGGGAAAAAATTGCGAGTGACTCCCGCACCCACTCCTATTGAACCTCAAAAGCAGAAATCTGTTAAAGTAGAACCCGAGCCTGTTCTGACTTTTGCTCAAAAAATTCAAAATTTTGCCTCTAAAGTTTTAAATTCTATTAAATCTTTTTTCTCATCTATTTCGCAAACGTTTGCGAGCTGGGGCTCAAAAAAAGCAAAAGCGGTAAAGAGTGCTACGACGTCGCCCTCTTCTCCAATCAGTTCTGTGAATGACATAGCTGTGCCTGTTATAAAAAATACCATCGATGCGCATGCCCTCTTAGAGGGCAAAGAAGAAATTGCTCCTTCGCAATTTGCCTGGCATCTTAACTTGGGCCTATTAAGAAGCGCCTACAATGATACGAAAGATCCAAAAGTTAAAAGGCAAATTGAATTCTTGATCAATAATTATTTGGATAAATCCGCTCCCATGCGGTCAAAAGCTACAAAAGAATTGGTAAAAGATTTTGAGGGCAATTATCAAGCGCATCCGCAGTCCGACTATTTATATTATCGAACTGAATTTCTCAAAAAATTGGAATTGACCGCTCCTTTTAATAAAGATTTAGCCCTTGCAGATAAAAGTCCTTTAATCCTTACAGATACGGACGAGTTAGACCACTTATTCCCAATCAGCTTTCATGTCATGAATGAACAAGCAGGGGAAAAAGAATGGGGGCAAGCAATGGCCCAAGTGCTTGCTAAGCATTTTGATAAAAATGGCATAAAAAAGGGATTGGAAGGCACTCTGCATGGCGGAATCTTATTTGATTTAACGTCTCAGCTAGCTGCAAATATCCGCACAAATGGCTCGCAAGAAAAAGAGGAGCAATTTGTCCAGCAGTTAAATGAATTTAAAGAAAAACTCAATATGGCAATCGATGAAGCCGTTGACCGCCTAGCTGATCAATACCCCGAGTTAAGAGAGGATGAAGAGGCGAGGAATAAGGTGAAAGCCTATCTTAAAAAGAACATAACCGCTTTGTCTCGCTTGAAAGTAAATGAAAATATGGGCGGAATAAAAGTTCTTCCACTCTTCACCGATAAATTAGATGGGAAAACATTAGAGAAAGATCACGAAGAGTTTGTCGAATTTCTTAACCACACGGGAACCATTTTAGGCGCCGTCAATATGCGCAGATATGTCATGAATGCGCATGAATCTCGCCCCGATATTCATTATGCCGTACAAGGCGATAACGCGCTTTACTTTAAGAAAAAAACGGATTTGGCAGATATGGCGCTCATGAAGCGGCTTACAAAAAAGTTTGCTTCAAGCGAATTGATGAAGGAGAATCCTCATTTAGCCATTCTGGGGCAATCAACCATGCAACTAGTAAATGGGATGATGGCTCAAATCAGCGAAGATAAATGGCGCACCCTCAATGCCGATCACGCCACAAGGAAGATTATTCAGACGACTCTTTATCAGCTCAAAGAGCGCTTGGCTATGGCGGAATTCCAGATGAATGACTTTCCAAAATTTGCCCAAGAGATTGAATTGGCTCATGCGGAAATGGCGACCTTGCTTGAGCTCTTTCGTCCCTATGAAGAAAAAGATTTTCCTAAAATTTTTAAAGAGCAATTAAAGGCGATTGTTCCGGAAAATCTTCAGGCCTCTGTCCAAACCGGCGTAGGTAAAACAGCTGTCAACCTCTTTGCAGGTATGAATGCCGCTCTCTTAAAGCAGAATCCCGAGGCTGTCAGATGCTATAGTAAAGGGCTTTATTATGAACAAGCCTTTACAATGGGGCATGACTATACATTTGAAGAAATGATGAAAGATGAGACCGTTAAAGCGGTTGACTTCTATGCTTGTCAGACCAATCCAAACATTGAAATTGGTGCGACTCATCATCACTATGAAAAAGTGGACATCGCAAGCGATATCCAGCAAATTCTAGAAAAAAACAGAAAATCGGCGGCAAAAGTGCCTTTGACCGTTGCGGTTGATTGCACAATCGAATACCTCAAATCGGAAGAAGTCAAAGCCTTGCTAGCGAAATTTCAAGAAGAGATCAAAGCTGGGGAATTAAACCTTGTATTCTTCCATAGCGGGCAAAAATTTGATATGCTAGGGATGGACAATTACTACGGCTCGCCCTTTTTCATGGTCAATAACGGCTCCTCTCAGTGGACGCCATTTAATGGTTTATTAAGAAATCCGGTCCATAAGACGGATCCTCTCAGCCAGCAGTGGTTTTGCCTATCAAATCAATATGCAGCCGATACAATAGACCAGTACCGCAAACAAATTTTTGACAACACAAAAGATCTGATCAAAAAAATCCCTCAGCGTTTACAGCCTACTCAACCAGGCACTCAAAAGGTTTGGGTAAGCACGTTTGATGATAAAATTGAACCTAGCTTTATCGACATCAAGTTTGTAGGTAAGGGGCACCGCGCAAAAGCAAAAGACATGATCAAGAAGTTTTACCAAAAATGCGATGAACATGACGTTAAAGCCTTTAGAAGGCCAAGCTTTGGATTTTATCATCCCAATATCACCTTGCTGGATACCGAGTCCGATGTCACAAGCCTCCGCATTAATCCGGGCTTGAATCCTAAAGAGACCGCTGTCCTTGTTGAATATCTGGAAGAGCTTGCCAAAAGTTTATAATTAAGTTTATTCTAGCAAGGCCTGATGACAAATGAATGGATCATCAGGCCTTTTTTATTGCTGCATTAATGGCTTCTAAAACATCCCTTATATTTTCTTCCGTCAAGTTAGGCTTAAAAATATAATCAATTTCAGCTCCGATTGCTTTCATCCAATTGTCAATCGTATTTTGTTTGAGAATAATCCCAAATTGTCTTGGAGGATATTTCGCTTCTTTTCTGACCTGCTCAATGAGTTGATAACCATTTATTTTTCCTTTAGCATAGCTTTCCTCGGCAATTAAGCAGAAATAGTGAATATCTTCCGTTTTTAGCCGTTCCAAAACCTTATCTGGATTAGGTTCCACTTCCGTTTTAATAAACATTTCCATGCATTTTTTCTTAAAAAGATAAAGGATGGCGGATCCTTGAATAGCAAGAATCACGGCTTGGCTTGCTTCAGCGCTCTTTGCTGAAGATAAAAGGGGAGGCTTAACCGAAGAGGGACTGCTATCCGCGTCTAATGTTTCGCTTGTTAAGGCAGGCTTTGCGTCCTTGTCTTCTTTTGGAATCACATGCTGAAAATAAAGCCTTAAATCAATGAGGAACTGCTGAAGGTAGCAAATTAAATCCTCCGGTATTTTATCCTTTTTTTCTTGCGCCAGAAAGGCTTGAACACGTTCTTCGCATTTCCTGCAAATTCGACTCGTTTCCAAATAGCCGTAAGTCCCTGCACTTCCCGTTATTTTATGCACTTCCAAGCGCAACTCGCTTAAAGGATCAATATGCGAGGGATCATTTCGAATTGTCTTAAATAGAGCCTCTAAGCTTTGAAATTTAGGATAAAGAGATGCGCGGTATTTATTTTGAAGAGCTGGCGGCAAAGTCTTGCGAATGTCTTCGTTTTTTCCCGCGCTGTGATCCATATCAAAGTTGCTTATTAATCCGACTAGATAGGAATAAGAAGGGAAAGGAGGCAAAATATACTCTATTTTGTCGTTCTGTTTTAAGGCCTGATAATCCTCTAATTGATCAAAAACTGGCGATAAAAGAGCGATAAATAGATTTTTTTTTGATTCAGCTCGTATCCATTGAATAAAGGCTAAGTACTCTTTAGCATAGGTTTCTCGAATAATAATGCCTTGATAGTCTTCTTGTTCAATCTTTCTTTTAGCTTCTTCTTCCTGATTGACTTTATCTAACAAAATATGGGCAGACTGACAGATTTTATCTAAAGAATTAATAAGGTTGGTCGAATTATCCAGTAAAAGCAGATGTGTCATAGAAACTCTTCATTTTCTTTTTCAGATACTTTATTACCGATTGTTTAAAATTTTGCTATCTCACCAATAAAGTATCTCTTGAGTCTAGAGCGTATTTCTAAATGGCTATTGACGTTATTCGCGTATTTATCCCATGAGAAAAAGGCATAGATTAAAATGTTTATTTGAAATGCTTCCCCAAAAAAGATATATAGATTACATAGAGATATTTAGAAAGTCTTTAAGAAGCTATCTTAAAATCGCTAAGAGAGTGCGTGTTTGCAAAGGCTAACGATAAAATTCAATTATGAAATTTGACAAATATTCAAGAGTCACTCGAGCGATCGCGCTGGTAACAGGGTTTATCTCCCTGGCGATCTCGTTAATTCACTTGATCAGCTGGCATATCCATTATTATCCCGTTTTAGAGATAGGCGCTGATCTTCCTCCCATCCAATATAATACGGCCCTTTTACTGGCTTTATCTAGCCTTGCGCTTATTTATGATATTTTGATTTCGAATCACTTCTCCTTAAGCCGCTGGCTGGGATTCATAATAGGGGGCTGGGGCCTGCTAACCTTAATTGAATATGTAGGAAAAATTGATTTAGGGATCGATGAGCTCTTTTTCAAATCCTATATTGTTAGCCCATCTTATTATCCTGGACGCATGTCTCCCTTAACAGCCCTTGCCTTTATCTTTATCGGATCGGCTTTCTCATTCTTATCTCATCAGCGTATCAATCCAACTCGCAGTACACTTGCCTTTATTTTTACTATTCTTGTTTTTGCAGTTGGATTCTTTGGTCTGTTTAACTACTTCATTTCTATTCAAACCACATTAGGGATTAGCCATGCAACAGCTATGGCTCTATTGACGGGGATTACCTTAATTCTTCTTTCAATTGGAATTTTATCTAGAATCTTATATTTCAATCACATTCACCATATTGATATTTCTTACCTGTATCCTTTTTTAGTTTCTATTGGCGTTTTTCTTTTTTGTCTTTTGGAAATCTGGGGCGTTTGGCATGGCCAAGCTCAATCCCTTCACCGAGATATTAAAGAAAAAGCTCGGGAAATCCGCGCCAATCTTTCATTTGAACTGGAAGAAAAAGGATTTCTTCTTGTTAGGATGGTTAGGCGGACTGAATTAAGGCCGATTTCTATAAATTCTACTGAATGGGAACAAGATGCCCTTTTTTTAATGGAAAATGTTCACGATCTGAAGCAAATTGCCTGGCTGGATTCCGATTTCCATGTACAAAATTTCATCCCAAAGCAAGCCCAATTAGTTGACTTTTCTAATTTGTTTTCAGATGAGTTAAAGCAAGAAGTTGAAACGATTCCTTCCTCTCGCTTTCTTATTAAATATTTTTCTCCTTATCTCATTTTCATCATTCCTCCTGATGAAACTCAGAATATGTATTTAGTTGGCCTAGCGAATAGCTATCAGCTTTTTGACACTATTATCCAAAATTTAGCTTCTACAGACTATACCATTCAAGTTCTTCAGGACTCTATTCTCATTTATCAACTCAATGAGTCTCCCACACCCACAATGAAACAGTGGAGCGACCAAAGCCATTTAGAGTTGCCTGGCCTCGATTTGATTCTAGACGTTTTTCCTTCCACAGCAAAAATCAATGAAACAATCAATCAAGAGATTAGATGGATAAGCATACTGGGAGGATTCCTTTTAAGCTGTATACTAGGAATCCTGATTTATTTATGGCAGTTTAGCCAGAGAAAGCTTAAGCAAATCCAGCAAATCAGTGAAGAACTCACTGAAAATCAGGATAAGCTCGATTTAGCTTTAAAATCGGCGGAGATGGGAGTTTGGTCTTGGAATTTGGAGACAGATCAAGTCTTTACCGATTCGCACACGTCAAGTTTTCTTGGCTTGCCAAATAGAGCGTCTTTAAGAAGTTGGGATGAAGCTTTTATTTATGTTTTAGAGGAAGATAAAAACCGGCTCAAATTGCAATTAAATGAAGCTTTGAATAATAGAGGCTCCCTGGAAACCCATATCCGCATCGCTTCTCCCCAGCAGCCCTTTCGTTATCTTTCGATAAAAGGAAAGATAGGGGTAGTTGAGAAGGAAAGTACGCTTAAGATGACGGGAATTTGCTGGGATATCACGGAAAACCAGCGAAATTTAAAACTGCTAGAGGGGCAATTAGCAGTAGCCAAAATCCTTCAAACCTCTATTAGCATTAAAGAAGCAGCTCCGAAAATTTTAGAGGCATTGGGAAAAGATCTGGAATGGGATATAGCTGTGTTTTGGGAGTTAAAAGATAATGCCCAAGAAATGGAGTGCCTGAATATTTGGCATGTCCCGTCTTTTAATATAGAAGAATTTGAAAAGGAAACACGCGACTTAATTTTACATAAAGGACAAAGCTTTTTAGGTGAAATATGGGACTATGTGGGGCCTTTATGGATACAAGATATCGAATTAAAGCATAACTTTGCACAGGCAGAGAAAGCTCGCGCAATAGGATTAAAAGGAGCGCTTGGATTTCCTATCTTAGCCATGCAAAAAGACAAAAATATCGTTCTAGGAGTCATTGAATTTTTCAGACGGACACGTTTTAACGATAAAATCGATATTTTTTTTCTTAATTTTTGCTACGCGATCGGTTCGACTATCGGTCTCTTTATGCAGCAAAAGAAAGATGAGAGTGCGCAAGCCTTTTTAGCTTCCATTGTTCAATGCTCTAACGAGGCTATTATTAGCAAGAATCTAGATGGCATCATCACGAGTTGGAATAAAGGCGCCGAACAAATCTTTTATTATACGGAAGAAGAGGCGATTGGCAAATCTGTTCAAATACTTTATCCTCCAGAAAAATTTGAAGAGCTTCAATATATATTAGATATAACCAGCCGAGGGGAATTCATCTCAACACTTGAAACAGTGCGGAAGCGAAAAAATGGAGAACTATGCTGGTGCTTAGCTGCGTTTTCTCCAATCAAAGATCGGACTGGAGCAATTGTGGGATCGTGTGCAATCGCACGAGATATTTCGGAATTTAAACGCGCACAAGAGGAAGCGCAAAAACACCAAGAAAATTTCCGGGCCTTTATTGAAACGACCAATGATTGGATATGGTCAATTGATGCAGAAGGAAAAATTACCTTTTCCAATAACGCCATAAAGACCATCTTGGGATATAAGGTAGAAGAAATTATAGGCGCCGATATCTCATTTTTATTAGATGCAGGAGATAGAAAAAAATGGACTCAAGAATTTAAAAATTATCTCAACAAACAGAAAGGGTGGATTGCCCTAGTTCATCAATGGAGGCATAAAAATGGCTCCATTAAATGGTTGGAGAGCAATGCCGAGCCTATCATAAGTGCACAAGGGGAAATTACCGGCTATCGAGGTGCAGACCGCGATATCACAGAACGGGTGCATGCTGATAAAGTGAAGAACGAGTTTATTTCAGTAGTCAGCCATGAACTGAGAACCCCGCTTACTTCTATTCGCGGATCTCTTGGCCTATTAATTGGAAAATCAAAAGAAGAATTAAAGCCCCGCTCCCTTCATCTCATTGAAATTGCCTATAACAATTGCGAACGTCTGATCCGCCTCATCAACGACATTTTAGATATGGAAAAAATGGAGGTAGGAAAGATAGAGCTTCACTTTGAACCGCTTAATATTGATGACTTGATCCATACAGCTGTCGAAAGCAGCCAATCCTATGCAGAAAAATTTAAAGTCCAAATAAAGGTTGAACAGTTGACAGAGGGAGCAAAGATTTTTGGAAGCGCTGATCGCCTGCTGCAAGTCCTGGATAATCTTCTTTCTAATGCAATTAAATTCTCAAATCCAAATGGCCACGTATTTATCAGCGCGACACAGAATACGACTAGCGTTCGCGTGTCTATCAAAGATGAGGGATGCGGAATTGAGGATTCATTTCAAAATCAAGTGTTTAAGAAATTCGCTCAAGCGGATGCATCAAGCTCAAGACCTTCTGCAGGAACGGGCCTTGGATTATACATTTGTAAAAACATTATTGAAAAACATGGGGGAACGATTCACTTCATTTCAAAAGTCAAAGAAGGAACAACCTTTTATTTTGATCTTCCTAAATGGCATGAAGCCGTTCCTTTGATTCAATGCCTCCCTCAAGACAGCAGTATTGCCCCTTTTTTACTTATTCTCTCTAGCAATACGGAATTTTCTAAAAATTTAAAGCGCGAGTTGGAGGAAAATGGACTTTTAGCTGATATCGTCAGTACGCTTTCGCAAGCGACTGTACTCGTTCAAAAGCAGGCATATAGCGCCGCTATTATTGACGTTGAAGGCATAAAAGGCGAGGATATCGAACTAATTAAGGAAATTTACAATAAGGGATTAAATCCCCAACTTCCGATTATTCTCGTTTCCAGCGATCAGGAAAAAAATAAAGAAATGGGAAAAATCTTTCCTATTTTTGGATGGCTGGACAAACAAGCGGATTCAGGACAAATTTCTACTTTTATTCAAGGAATCAAGAAAAGGCTGAATTCGCAATTGCCAAAAGTCTTATACGTAGAAGATGATCTGGAATTAATAGAAGTCATTAAAATCATTGTAAAAGACCAATTACAGATTTTTCCCGTTTGTACTTTAAAAGAAGCGCGAGAAAAATTGGCAAGCGAAGAATTTGATTTAGTCTTGCTAGATTTGATCCTTCCGGACGGAACGGGAGCGGACCTTCTTCCTTGCCTGAACCCGCGGACCGGTCAAATCATTCCCGTGGTTATTTTCTCGGCACGGGAAGAAGACCGTCAATACGGTAGCGAAGTTAAACGGTTTTTAGTGAAATCGCGAACAACAGAAAGCGAGCTGATTCGAATCCTTAAATCAATCATAGCCTCCAAAGAAACCCAGATAATTGAGGAAGATTATGGCCAATAAACCTCTCAAGAAAATTATTATAGCAGATGATGAAGAGAACATTTTGGACATTCTAAAATACTGCATGGAAGATTTGCCGGACGTTGAAGTGCACTATTTGGGATCAGGCCAAGAAGCCTTGCAAGATGCCTTAACCTTCCAGCCGGATCTGATCATATTGGATTTTATGATGCCCGGAATGGACGGACAAGCCACGCTTCAGGCTTTGCGGCTCATTCCTTCTCTCTCTAAAATTCCGGTTGTTTTTTTGACTGCCAAGGTCCAAAAGAATGAAATAGATGAATTTATCAGAATGGGAGCTAGCAATGTCATTGCAAAGCCCTTCGATCCCATGACTTTAGCTGAAACGATAAAAAACGAGTGGGAACGCATTAATTCTCAAGCATCTTAGAGGGTAAACCCCATAAGGTTCTCCCTAGAGGCAGGAGAGAACAGGCCATATTGAGTGGATATGGCCCGTTCCCCCTTATTGCCACCCAGGGAAAAAAACGCGAATCTCGGTCATTAGCGGTTTTAGCGCTCCCTCTTAGATGCTAAAATCCCCTTTTGAATGGGGTTAGAGTGTTATTTGGCTATTTTTTTACCTTCCTATTAAAGTTTGATCTATTTCAAATTGACACCTGCTTCTCTTATTGATAGGATAACGGCAAAAATATCTAGCTAGATTTTCCCTATGCTTTTCAACTCTTACTCCTTTATTTTTCTCTTTTTGCCCCTTGTGCTGGGAGGATATTTCCTCTGTATGTCCTTGCATTTGCCCAAAATGGCCTTGGTCACGCTCTTGTTCAGTTCACTGTTCTTTTACGCCTATTGGGATCCTCGCTTTCTCATTTTGCTTTGCGGTTCTATTCTTTTTAATTACTTAGCCGGCGAGCAGCTTCAGCGCTTAGTTTCACAAAAGTATAAAAAAATCTTCTTGCTAGGGGCTGTCGGAGTCGATTTAGCCTTGCTCTTTTATTTTAAGTACGTTGCCTTTTTTTTAAGCATGTTGATTCCTTGGCTTGGGCCTGACATTGTAGTTAATTCATCCATTCTTCCGCTGGGCATTTCATTTTTTACTTTTACCCAGATCGCCTATTTGGTCGATGTCTATCAAAAGAAAGCCAACCGATCAAGCCTTGTCTCTTATAGTCTGTTTGTGACAGTTTTTCCCCATCTGATTGCAGGTCCCATCCTTCATCATAAGGAGATGACCGATCAATTTAACCGCTTTGGACAAGGGGAGTGGTGGTCTACCGAGAATTTTGCCAAAGGCCTTTTCTTATTTGTCATCGGCTTGGGGAAAAAAGTCTTGATTGCCGATTACTTGGCAGGGCTTGTTAAACCCATTTTTGACGGATCTGTGGGCGATCCCATGCCCTTTTTACAAGCCTGGTTTGGAGCCATTACTTATACCTTGCAGCTGTATTTTGATTTTTCCGGCTATTCGGATATGGCTGTCGGTTTGGGCCTTCTCTTCAACCTGCATCTGCCCATTAACTTTAATTCGCCTTATCAAGCCACTTCCATTATTGATTTTTGGCGACGCTGGCATATTTCGTTATCGACCTTTTTGAAAGACTATCTCTATATCCCATTGGGAGGAAATCGTCAGGGCCATCAGTCCAAAATGCGCAACCTATTTTTAACGATGCTGTTAGGAGGCTTATGGCACGGCGCTGGCTGGACATTTGTCTTATGGGGGGCATGCCATGGCTTTTTCCTGGTGATCAATCATACATGGAGATGGATGGGATACCAAATGAAAAACAGCGTAGGACAGATTCTGACATTATTGGCTGTCATTATCGCATGGGTGATTTTTCGCTCGCCAACCATTGAAATGGCATTCCATATTTTAAAGGGAATGATAGGAGGCAATGGTATTGTTTTACCGGCTAAATTGGCAGATTCGCTTGGTTTTTTAAGCAACTGGGGAATTGTCTTCATGCACCTAGAAAATTCGCTATTTAAAGCTAAGGATGTGGTTTTAATTCCAGCGCTGATGCTTATCGTATTGTTTTTACCTAATTCGAACGCCTTGAAAGAGCGGTTTTCTCGTTATCGATGGGCCGGTGCCGTATGCGGGGGATTGTTTCTCTTTGCACTCTTAAACTTAAAAGAAGTCACGGAATTCCTCTATTACCAATTCTAGATACCATGAATGAACATTCCCATTACCGCCATTTTATACTGACTTTTTTTTGTCTGCTAGGAGTTGCTATTCCGCTTATCATTGCTTTCAACTGGGCCATAGATCCTTATGGGATTTTTAACTCACCCCAACTCAATGGATTAAATACGCATAAGCCTCAAGCCGAACAGCATGTTCGATTAATCAAGGCTCTTGAAGTAGAAAAAGCAAAACCCAAAGTCATCTTGCTTGGCTCTTCCCGGACAAGGGCGGGAATGCATGGAGAAGACTTAAAGGACCTAACGCCTTATCCGGCCCTTAATGTTGGCTTGCCAGCCGCAACGATAGAAGAACTATATGCTTATCTAGAGCATGCGCTATATAACCAGCCGGACCTTAAAGAAGTGATCATGGATGTGGATTTGTTCATGTTCAACCGTAATCGCAAAATAAATCCCGAATACGATTCAAAGCGATTGAAAACCAACTCCATGATTTTAGATGATTATATTGGTTCGCTTTTCACGGCACATGCCTTGAAAAATAGCTTTTTAACGCTTGCTGAAAATGTGCAGCGTCAGTACTGGCCTTTTCAAGAAGGCAAAGAGATCGCCTTGAATTCCCATGAGATTAACGAAGAAGACAAGAGGTTTCTTAAAGATATTTTAATTAGTCATGAATGGTATGGCAAATTTGAGATGGATTCCAAGCAAGTCGAGTCCTTTGCACAAATTGTCCAAAAATGCCAAAACAGCGGCGTCCAACTAAAGGTCTACTTTCCTCCTGCTCAAGCCGTTTATTGGGAAGCCATTTATCAAAAAGGACTGGGACCCTCTCTTGAGAATCTCAAAATGACTCTTTGTCAAATTCATCCCTTTTATGACTTTAGCGGTTATAACCCTGTCACCATGCAACAATGTCAACAAATCTCCGGTCCTCTTTATTTGGACTGCAGTCACTTTACACGCCCTGTCGGACAAATGATCTTGACCAAGCTCTATGATCGTCCTGTCGAAATTGATCATTTCGGAATTCTGGTAACCCCAAAGACAATTGCATCGCATCTCAATCAAATGAGGCAAGAGCGCGAAGCTTGGATAGCCACGCATCGCGATCAAGCGAGCTATATTGCTGAGTTAGAGCAAAAAGCCAAGCCCGTGCGATAAAGATGATCAGTTCAATGACTAAAACAAAGTCAGTTGAATCTCTTCGCCAATGCTTAAATTGATGCCCAGTCCAAGCAATCGAACGGGCTGCTTTTTGCGCATCCATCCGATTTCAACCAAGGCTTTGTAGTTATCCAAATTAAATAAAGGATAAAGTCCGCTCTCTGCTGTGGTTGTTGAAAAGTCTGCAAACTTGACTTTTACAAAAGGCTTTTTAATGAGGTAATGCTGTTTGATTTTTTCATAGCGGGCAACAAGCCTTTCGTAAAGATCCGGCAGATGCAAGAGGCAGCTTTCAAAAGTGGGAAGATCGTGGATAAAGGTCGACTCTACACTGATGGATTTGCGAATACGGTCCGTTACAACGGAGCGGTTATCAATGCCTCGGCAAAGCTCAAAAAGAGTCCAGGCCCGACTGCCAAAATGATCGTGTAATAGCGAAATATCCCATTGCTGCAATTGTTCACACGTATAAATATTTAATGCATGAAGCTTTTGCGCTGTGACATGGCCGATTCCCCAAATTTTTTCAATGGGCAGCTGTTTAATGAAGGCGTTCACCTCATCCGGAGTGACAACAAAGAGTCCATTCGGCTTATTCCACTCACTGGCAATTTTAGCTAAGAATTTATTAGGCGCCACTCCGGCTGAAGCCGTTAAGCGCCGCTCTTCCCAAATTTGCCTGCGAATCTCTTTTGCAATTAATGTGGCGCTTCCTCCAAAAGCCGCAGTTTCCGATACATCTAAATACGCTTCATCTAAAGAGAGGGGTTCGATTGCATCTGTAAAGGAATGGAATATCTCTTGAATGGCTAAGCTTTCCTTTTTGTATTTATCAAAATTTGGAAAGATGATCAGTAAATCAGGGCATAATTGCTTTGCCTTCCAAGATGGCATCGCTGAACGCACGCCATATTTTCTTGCCACATAATTGGCAGTAGCAATCACGCCTCTTCCTTCAGGATCACCTCCAACAGCAAGAGGGCGCGATTGCAAAGAGGGGTTATCCCGCATCTCTACCGAAGCATAGAAGGCATCCATATCAATGTGAATGATTTTTCTTGTACGCATCTCAACAAATGATAGTCATCGCTCAATTATAGGAAATCCAATCAGCTTTATTTTGAAAAATTTAGGGGGATTAAGCGCATGGATTTTACCCCCTTAATTTGAATAAATTTTATAGCCTTTACTATTTGAAAGTCAAATACTTGAGATTTAAAGAACGGAGCTGCGCTTTGCATGGATAAGGAAAAATAATGCAGGCAGCTCCTCTGCTGCTAGCGACGTCCTAATGCATAAGCCATTGCTATAAGGATGGAAATGATAAATCCAGCCCCTATTAAAGCAACGCCGGTTCCAAATGCTCCAATTGTAATGGGAATAGCCGCAGCAAGACTTGTTGTCAGTTTACTAAATCCTAAAGCCTTTAAAGCTAAGGTGGTTATTACTCCTAGGCTAATGCCTCCAACAGCTAAGACGGTCGCATTGCCTGTAATGTTAATAATAGGAGAAATAAAATCGTAATCTCCTTGGCTTCTTGCAAATTGAATAGGAAATACCATACATAACCTATGTTTTGAGATTTTATTGAATTGCCTTTTATACTAAAGTGAAAGTCGAGATTCTTGCCTTTTATTTGGCCAATAAAGTCTTGAGATTTCGCAAAAAACCTTGTTTAAAAAATTGATGCTTAATGATTTGTCTTTTGCGCTCTAAATAAGGAAGATATTCTAGTTCAGCATATGCCCATAGCAGAGCTTTTTGATGGGAATTTAATAAGTGATCATACCTTTCAAGTAAAAGGCAAGCTTGCTTATGTGTCCGGCAAGCGCAGACGGATTTTTTCTGTGTTTCTGCATTTGGCTCATTCAAAAATTTAAATAGTCCATAGTTTTTTGCGCCGGTATCATTTGCACCGTGCTGACGATAAAGCATAGTAGGCTGATCGACATAATCAATATGGCCAAAGCATGTGGCGACAAGAGCAATCCACCAATCATGCATGATGGCTTTTTCCGGAACGGGACAAGCCAACTCTAACAATCGCCGATTGATGAGCATGGTGCAGCCTGTCACGACATTCTGAGCCAATAGGCGATTGAGGGCAATATGATGAGGATTTAAATGCGTATAGCGCCAAAAGGAAGGGGCTATTTCGGCTAAATCTTTTCCGACTACTTTAAGATCTGTATGCACTAACAGGGGAAGGTGCTTTCCATAACTTTGCTCCATTGCTTGCATGCAAGCCAGACTTGTTTCAATTTTATGGGGAAGCCAATAGTCGTCTTGGTCGGCAAAGAGAATGTAGGGGGCTTTGGCAACTTTCATTAATTCTGAGAAATTCCCCTTTACTCCCAAATTTTCTTGGCTTGGAAGCAAGGTGACTTGATGGGGATAAGTCCGGGCTATTTTAGTTAAAATGGCGACCGTTTCATCGGACGAGCCATCATCCCTAATCCATAGGTGAAAATGAGGATAGTTCTGAAGTAAAATCGATTTAATTTGCTCTTCGACATATTCAGCCCCTTGATAGGTAGCCAATAAAATATCAACGCATTCGCTCATAGTTTTCTCGCCATCCTAAAAGATATTTCAATCGAGCGATAGAATACCAAAAATAAGATTTTAATGTATGGCGAAAACGATAGTGAAAAATAACGTCCATGATTTCTTCGTTACTCATTAAGCCAAAGGCTTTAACGGATTGATCGATACGTTCATCTTGTTTAGTTTTAAATAAGCTCTTCATTAGCATCTCGGAAAAAAGCCATTTTTTTCCAAAATAGCGGTTCATGGAGCGGTCAAAGTCAATAAAATTTGAAATGTCGCCCTTTAAATATCGTTGAATGTGAAAAGCTGCTTCGCGCCCACTGGCCAAGGCGTGTCTAATCCCTTCACAACCAAGGGGATTAATACTAGAAATCGCATCTCCAATAGCTAGAATCGGGCCTTGGTAACGCAAATCTTTTTGCCCTAACGTATAATAGATGGTCTTCCCATGCTTATCTAAAATTTGATAGGCGTCAGGCGACCCGCAAAATTGAAGCAATTGCTCTAAATAAAATTTATAAGAAGGTTCATAGTTAACATAATTGTAATTTTGGAAGTAGCGAATGACTCCGATTTTGAGGCAAGGGGAAGCCATGGGGAAAATCCAAGCATAGCCCTGCGGCATCCAATGATGGCCTAAAAAGAAATTAAGGGATTTGGCAAATTGATGATAGACAGCGGGCGACACCTGAACGTGATATTCAATTCCTGTCGCAGCCATCGCTTGATTCTTATCATAAGGATGGTGAGAAGATAAAACTTTGCGTTCCGTTCCCGTCGCATCTACTAAAACTTTTGTCTGAAGAGAAAAAATTTCATTCGTCGCCAAATCTTTAAAGTGGACTATAGTTGAATGCGAATGAGTTTCATGCGATTGATAGTGGCAGCCTAAGCGAAAAGCGCCGCCTTGTTCGATTGTTTTTTTAGCAAGGAAAGCGCGTAGCTTATCAAAATCAAAAATAGGCCCAAAAGGAGAAGGGGATTCCCATGTGCTTTTTTCCTTAGTCGATTGGACGTTTAAAACTGTCCAATATGTTCCGACCACTTCTTCGGGAAGATCAAAGTCCGTCATCGTTTCTTTGGGGGCGCCGCCGCTGGAATAATTATTTTCTTCAAAGCTTTTGGCTCGATCAGCTAAGAAAACGCGATAGCCTTTGTTAGAGAGTTCACGGGCGCATTGACCGCCGGCCGGTCCTGCGCCTGCTATAACTACATCATATTCTTGCATGCTTTTTCCTAGCTTACACTTATTGATTATTATCCAAGAGGGGGCGGAGGAGGGGGCTGCTGAGAATTTTCGGAAGAAGGAAAGTCTCCCGCTTCTCTATATTCTCCTCCCTCAATAGCGGCAATGCGCTTTTCTATGGGAGGATGGGTGGCAAATAGGCGCTCCCAAAAAGAAGGATGTTCATTGAAATAAAGATGAGAAAAAGGCTGCCCGCTTCTTGGCATATCGGATACGACGGATCGTTGAATTTTTCGCAAAGCATTGGCTATTCCAATCGGATTCCGTGTGTATTGGACAGAGCACGCATCAGCTAAGTATTCCCTTTGTCGACTAACCATCGCCTGCAAGATTGATCCAAAAAACCACGTCAATGCTCCCGCAATCAAAAAGATAAGCGCGATCAGGAGGATTGGATTTCCCCCTTTGCGGTCCTCATCATTGCGTCTAGAATACCCCCCATAAGAGGCGCTTTCCAATAGGCGAAGGCCTATATAAGATACAATGAAAAATCCCATGATCATAGCCGCCACGCGCATGCCGATTGTCATATCTCTATTGTAAATATGGCCAAATTCATGCGCCAACACGCCTTGCAGTTCGTCCCGTTTTAGAGTCATTAAGCATCCGCGTGTGACTGTAATGGCCGCATTCTCAGGGGATGTGCCGGCGGCAAAAGCATTGATTTCTTGAGCTTCTAAAATATAAACCGGCGGAACCGGTAAAGAGGTGGCCAAAGCAATTTCTTCCACAATGTTAAGAAGCTGCCTTTCCTTTGGATCTCTTGTATAAGGATTGACTAGCTCGGCTCCTACTGATTCAGCCACATAGCTTCCGCCCGATTGCAAATAGTTCATATAATTGAAAGCCGCTACCCCAAACGTCACTCCCAAAAATCCCAATCCCACATAGGGCATGGGAGGATTGCCGTAACTATCTCCAGCAAAAGCACGCATAGCTAATTCAGCGCAAAGTCCTGCCGCTAGCGTCAAAAGAATGAAAATAGTTAAATAGATAATGGTCTTAGTTTTTGCTTGTCTCTGTGCTTCCCAAAAGTTCATTACCATAGAATGCTTCTCGTTGTCTGTTTTCGGTCTGCCAAATTAATTTACTAGCGGATTGAGAGTTTCGCGTCTTATTAAGAAAAAGAAATTTTGGGCGCTTTCTTAACTTGTTGATCTTCCACTTGAAAGAGCTCAACAGGGTGATGCCCAAACATTCCAGCTAATACAACAGCGGGAAATTGTTGTTGGGAAGTGTTGTAAAGCATGACATTGTCGTTATAGGCTTGGCGGGCGAAAGCAACCTTATTTTCAGTAGAGCTTAATTCTTCTTGCAATTGCTGCATATTCTCGCTTGCGCGCAATTGAGGATAATTTTCAGCTAAAGCCATAATATTTGTAACAGCTCCTCTCAAAGCCGCATCCGCTGTCGCTAAGTCTTTAATAGAGCTTGCTGTCGGTCCACCGCTTTGCTCAACTTGTGTACGTGCTGCCTGAGCTTGATTGCGGGCGCTGATGACGGCTTCTAAAGTTCCCTTTTCATAGCTCATATACCCCTTTACAGCCTCAACTAGATTGGGAATTAAATCATAGCGGCGCTGAAGCTGAACATCAATTTGGCTCCAGGCATTATTGACTTGGTTGCGCAATTGAACCAACCTATTATAAATTCCAATTGCCCATAGCGCAAGAAGAGCAATAATCACTAAAATAACAATCAATGCTGTAGACATACAATACTCCAGTGGATCGTGTCCGTTTAATTCGCCATTTATCTTTATTTTACCTTTTTGGCATTTTAAGGAGAAGTTTAGTCGGTTTATTTAAAAAATTTATTGAATTTATAAATCAATTTTCTAAAAAAGTAAAATTTTTCCTTGCTTTTTGAGTGATTTATTTTCCTTTCTTTGCTAGGGTGTGCTCTCCTTAGCCACTATCCGTGAATGCATAATAACCTCTTTCCTAAGAGGAGTATTTATTGAAGACCTTTAAATATAGTCATTTACATTTCGTTTACAAGGAATCTTCCATGAGGATAAAGAAAAAACCTAACGAGCCCCTTTGCCTGTTAAAATTTTACTTACTCGTTTTATTTTTTTTCTTTGCTAATTTGGGTGCTGCCGGTACAGAAGAGATTAATACAAAAAGCGAATATCCGCCTTCGGAATTAAACAATCAACCCCCTTCAAAAGAGACAGCGAAGCAAGAAGCCACTGAGCCATCTCAGCAACAGGAAAAGGATAAAAAAGAAGGGAAAAAAGAAGACAAAGAAAAGGGAGATAAAGACAAAAAAGAGGAGAAGAAAAAATCGCCTCATTCCTTTACGGGAAGTGTTAGCATTGTGTCTGATTATCGAGACAGAGGCCTATCAGACACCCTGCATACACCTGCCATTCAGGGAGGATTTGATTATGCCCATGAGAGCGGTTTTTATTTAGGAACATGGGCGACGAATACGGATAGAAGCGGTAATCTTTACAATAACGCAAGCATGGAATGGGATATTTATGGGGGATTTAAAAGCAAAGTCTTTCCCTGTTATCCAGATTTTAGCTATAACGTCGGTTTACTTTTTTACTATTATCCGGGAGGGCAAGCGTTTGTTCCCAAAAGAGTGAAGTACAATACGCTCGAATATTACGTCGAATTCACTTTTAAAGAAGTTGCCGTTAAACTTTCTCAAACGCTGACTGATTTTTTTGCTGTTAATTCTGACAATCCTCCGACAAATTGGGATAAAAATCGTCCAATTCGTCCCAATGGCCATTCTTACGGCTCTCTTTACATTGAAGCGAGCTGGACTCATCCCTTATATCCTAAATGGACACTGTTATTGCATGCAGGTTATCAAACGGTTACGAATTACTGGCAACTCAATTATGCAGATTGGCTGGCGACTCTCACGCGAGAATTTGATTGGCTCAATATCTTTGTTACGTATGTAGGAACAAATGGAAGACCGGCTTTTTATGATGTTCCAGATCATCGTCATGGGCATCCGCATCGTGTTAGTATCGGAGATCAAGGGGTTGTTTTTGGCGTCAACAAAAAATTTTAAACAAAAGATCTATTCAATTAAAACCGTTACCATTAAATCCCAGGAGCTCACGTCTATCGCGGGCAATCTTTAAGCACTTCATTGATACTATGCCAGCATCGCGTTCCCTCTACCGCGTTCGTCTCTGCAAGCCCGGCAGCGATGATCAAAGCTTTCCATAAAGCCCAAGCCCTGCCGCGTTTCCATGTACCCGCATCAAGCGGAAGTCCTGCCTGAAAGGCTTGCCGGCTTTCACCCTTAAATAACGTCCATGCAATCGCCAAATCACAGGCAGGGTCACCGATTGTTAGCTGGCCAAAATCAATGATTGCGCACAGGCGACCTTCTTGTACAAGCAAATTGCCCATGCTGATGTCTCCATGAACCCATACAGGAGATCCTTTCCATTCTGTCGCAAGGGCAGCTTCCCAAACAGCGGTTGCCGCATGCGAATCAATCTGCTTCTTCAGGATATCGATTGCACGCCGTGTTTCTGTATCATAGATGGTCAATGTCCCTCCGCGATAGAAACTATGCGGGCCTGGCAAGGGGGCATTCATCGTTTCTATGTGCTGCAAGGCAAAGAGAAATTGTGCTAAGCGCGTTGCAAATTCCGGCAAATTTGCGATAGTAGCACAGGTTGCGCTTTCGCCTTCAATCCAACGATAAATAGACCATTTCCATGGATAGCCATAAGCTGGCTCTCCGATAGCCAAGGGAACGGGAAGGGGAAGGGGAAGAAAGGGCGCCAGTTTTGGTAGCCAAAGCCATTCTTTTTCCACTTGACCTGCATATTCTGCGGCGCTTGGCATGCGCACTAGCAAATGCCTGCCCAAATGAAAAGTCCGGTTGTCCCAGCCGCTTTGTTTGACGGGGCGAATGGGAAAATTTTTCCATTGGGGAAATTGGGTGGCAACTAAACGGCTGACTAGCCTATCATTTATTATAATTTGTTGAGCGTCTGTCATTAAAGCTATTACCGTCAAGTTATACGTTTGAGAAAGTAATGGAATTCTAGGGTTCTCATTTTATCATTTGCTTTTTTTTCTGGGTTTGTTGCATTTTTATCCTCCATTAAACTCATATTCATCTCCTTACATTAAAAGCCTATCTTCTGTTCTTTCTTTTCCATTTGCAGGGGGCGATTGAGTCTTTTAGAGAAATTTAATTTTTAAGCTATCCAACTGGATTACGTCCTTAACAAAAAGGTAAAAAACTATGTGCTGTCCGCTTCAACGTATGCCAAGCCATTTTATATTAACAGACATTAATCCAGAGCCTTCAACACAACACGGGACAATTTATCATTGTAGAGGATACGTAGATTTTTCACCCCGAACGCTTGCTGATCGCATTCTATTGACTTTCCAACGTCTTGAGCTTGCCGAAAAAATTTCTGAAATTGCAGATGAGTTCTTCCATCTTTTTGGATCCCTACTAAAACAGCATGCCAATTTGATGGTCTATCAAACCTTTCGCAATCTTCATCATGGAGCGCATGAAATTGAGCATTTTTTACATTCTTTTTGCTTCCTAGGTGATTTATGCAGAGCGTGGAATTGGAAAACTCAATTTTTAGAGTATACGGATGAGCAACGCATTCAATTAGATTACATCCGTACATCAGCTAGAGTATGCCATGCTGTGTCTCATTTCTTTTCTACCCTGACTTTTTTGTCGGAACATCAATTATGCCGTTTAGGCCGCTTTGAACATATCGTTAAATATCACTCTCTATTAAGCACGGTCGGATACGGATTATGGACGATTTCTTTGATTTGGAGATGTTGTCAGCGTCAAAGACAGGCCCATTTAGCTTCTGACTTGGCTATTCATGCAGGAGGATTTTTCTTTGAAGGCTTGGAAGTCAGTAAGACATTTAATGCCTTAGCAGCCTATACCTCAATTATTAATAAAGTCAAAGCAGTGGCAGGCATTATTCATGCCTGGAGTGTGGCTTATCGCTTAATGCCGGGGAACCGCGAAGAGTTGCAAGGCCAATTTAGAAGGACTGCAGAAGGATGCATTATTCCTAATGAAATGCATACCCATCACGATCATAATCATTGCCATCACGAGCATCATCATCATAACCATTGCGAATCAGCTTGAGTCAATCAGAAGACTCTATTCCCTTGTAAATCTTTTATAAACCACAGTGCGCAAGCGCTGTGGTTTTTTTATTTAAAATTTAGCTAGGGTTGTTTACCAGACATCTTCCGGATTGCGTTCTGAAACATCATGTTTAATGCAGAATTGATCTAAGATCTCTTTCCAGCGCGCAAAATCTCCCATCCAGTTCCAGGCCTTTTGCTGAATGTAGAAATTTCTAATACGCTCTAGTCCCCAATCTTCATAAAAGGCTTCATCATCACTGACAGCCAAAATTGTATAGGAAAGAGTGGGATATAGCGTTTGGAATAGCAGATCTAATTGTTCCACTTGCTCGCGAGTAAAGCCTTCCCGAACAAATAAAATTTTCTTATTCGAATTCAATAATTCAAAAAATCTATTTATTCTGCGATCATACTTGGTTTTTATGTCATTGTAATTTGCCATAGGTGGCATGGAAAGAAAATCGTGATAGGAATGAATGCCATATAATAAATCAACCACATGAAAACGGCCAGTGTCGCCGGGATAAGGCTCGACTATCCAAATGTGATTCCATTCCAAAAAATGCTCTCCTTTATGCTGAATAAAAGCCATGAGGCTATCAAAGGAAGTATGAAACCAATCAAAAGGATAAGCTGCCTTTCTAAGTCCGTTGGTTTCCAATTGCCACGCAACTTGGCATCCATAGCCAAGACTGACGATTTCATCGTAAGCTTGGATTTCAGCCCTAGCAGCAAATGGGGTAATCACTAACAAAAATAAATAGACGCATAATTTTTTGATCATAATGGAATCCTATTGCTCAAATGATTTGAATAAGCGATTGATAAGAGCTTGTCATCAAATTCATTAGCAATTTGATGACAAGCTCTAAGGACGCCATTATTTATACAAATAAATTTTAAATCTTCTATTTTTTTTATTTATCTTTTTTAATTTAAGAAGAAAGTAAAGCGTTAGATGAGAGGGATAGGCGACGCTTTCCCATCCAAAAAGCCCATCCAGCAGTCAGCATTGCTGCTGCACCACCCCATGAAGTCAAACTGGGATAGTTCCCGACTGCAAACCCCACAATCAAAGGACTCACCCCCATGGCCAATGCAATGACTGATTGATAGACACCCAGAACCTCTCCTTGGTTTTCCCTATTCGCATAATTGGAAATGAGCGCGGTGGTAGTGGAAAAAGTCATTGCCAAACAGGACATAAAAGGAGGAAGGATCCACCAAATGTAAGAAGAGTGGGGAATGATAATAAATAGGAGCATGCAAATCGCGCATCCTATTAATGCCTTAGTCACCACATTTTCCGGATAAAAATATTTTAATAGAGCAGAAGCTATAGCCGCACTAAGGGCATACCAAATCCCGCCATAGGCATAATAGTTCCCTACCTCACCAAGGGCAAAATTAAAACGTTCGCGAAGAAGAATGGGAACAAATTCGTTAAAAAACGACCATCCAAAAGAAAAGGTAAAAGTTGCAAAAAACAGCCAACGCAATTGTTTCCAAACAACAACTTTGCCAATGTTTGTTATGCTTTGCTTTAAACTAAACGGTTTGTTTTCTTTTATGCGGTGCGTTTCCGGAAATTTAAACAAGACAAGGATAAGATTACCTAAACTTAAGACGCTCGCTAAAATAAAGGGAACGGCATATCCACACCAACTTGCTACAGCAGGGTCTGCCAATTTTCCCCCCAAGAACGGACCAATTGAAAACCCTGTTCCCAGGCTTGCATTAAAGAGAGCAAACTGTCTGGCTTTATTTTGATCCGTGCTAATATCGGCAATCATCGCTTGCGCTACACCTACTGTTCCTTCCGATATGCCAATAAGAATGCGGTAAATGAAAAGCAAGGACAGCGAGTGAATGCAAATTCCCACTACAGCTAAAAAGTATCCTAGGCATCCAAGGCCTATTCCATAACCCAGCGTTTGCCTGCGTCCTTTTAAATCCGAAATACTTCCTAAAATAGGAGAGCTAAAAAATTGCGTAAGGGGAGTCAGGCCTATTAAGATTCCCAATATAGCTCCTCGAAAAAAGGAAGAAGAACCAATTGGCACAAGCGGAACGGTTTGATCAAATAATAAAGCAGCAAAAACAGGATACACAAGGGCGATTCCCAAGTAATCCACAAATCCAATTAAAAGAATGGTGAAAAAATTCAACCTAGACATGTTATGTCTCCATTACGAAAAGTCTGAACGAAGTCTTTGCTCCCAAGTTCAAGGCATTGCGTTTACTAATAAAGTTAAACAGCTAAAAATGAAAAACTTGTAAGCAAGAAAAGTATGCGATTAGCAAGAATAGCGAACCGTTGAGGACTTGAAAAAGCCTCTAGCTCGCGTTCTTTTACGGAGAATGGTCACAGCCTCCGAACGCTAGCAGGAGTGACCGTTTGAAGTGGTGCGTGGTAATTGATGATCCATATCAATCAGTTTATGTTATCTATTAATTATCCTCAATATTTAATCGCTTAAATCTGGGTTTAGTTCTTATTTAAGCGATTCCTTACAATTCATATTTTCCCTCTATTCCCAGCGCTTCGAATCCGTTCAAAATAGCCCCGCGTCCTGTAGCGACATCCAGAATATGGACGGATTTAGATATTAGATAAATGCGCTAAATCGACCAGCTTTCGAGCAAAATAATCGAAAAATCTCGACTAGACGATAAACAATTTATAAGCAATTGGATTCAAGCATGCGCTGTCTTTTCAGTGAATTGAAATTTCATTAAAAAAAATTTCTTTAGCTATATATTAATAGACGCTATAGCTATTTAAGGCATCCAAATTTAGCAACAGTAAAACCTTATATATAGGAAAAATATGAAAAGAATGAGGAAGAATTCATTTACCGCAATTTTAATGTTTGCAATCCTTAACTTTGTCTCTTTTTCTCTTCAGGCTAATTGGCAAGATGAGTGGAATGAAGAACAGACAGGAATAGAGGCATTTGAAAAAGCCATGGCTTATGAAGTGGGATGTAAATGCAAGGATAAAAAAAAGACAAAAAGCGAAGAATAGCTTGAATCAAAAAAGCCCAATTAAACTAAAAAAACCATCTAAATACAACATAACGTATATTATCAGACCTTAAACTATAAAAACTTTGCCTTGTTCCTGCTTTTTGCCCCTCCCCTCTGAAATTGATTTTAATAAACAGAAAGCCTAAACTTGTTGCCATGTTTATTATGCCATTCCTTAGTTCAATAAATTGTGCTTAGCTGCGCTTATTAATTTGCCTTCAAATTTCTTCGATATTGATAAAGAAGCCTGTTATTTTGTGATAAAACACGAATTGTCTCACATCAAAAATAATGAGAGAGTTTTAAGAATCCCATAATAGGAGCGATCAGTTCAGCTGTAACTGCTATTTTGATGAACACCTGGATGATCCCCGCCACGCCAGCAAGTTTTGTCTCTGCTTCCGCTGGACGGCTTGTTGTGTCACTTTTTTGCTCAGCGTCAAGAACGCCAAGTCGATGATTTTGCTATCGCCAATAGTTCCATTGAAGAATTAAAAGGTGGAAGAAGATTTTTGCTATGCTTACAAAAAATTAATGCGGCTCTTTATGCAAACTTTCTACACATGAAGCTGATTTTCTCTTCTAATGGTGAAAATAGACTTGATCTACACCACCCTTCTCTTGCTAGCCGTTTAAATAAAATTGAGACGGCTTTGGCCAAAAGAGGAATAAAAGTAGAAGATGATAGCGAGAAAAAAGAAAAGCTGCTCAAGCTGGGAGCGCTTATTCTCAAGCATTGAGAATAAAGTGATTCTTCCTCTAGAGCTATCTTCCTCCTGAACAGAGAAGAGTAAAATACGCCACTTCCTTTGGAGTGATCCCCTTTATGCGCTCTCCTTTCGTTTTTAGGATTATTCACTCAGTAACGTCTGATAATATTAAAAGATATTCATGCTTTTCTAGTTAGATCCATTGACATTTGCAAGTAAAGGTTTCTATAATCGGCTGTCTTTTATTTATCCATTAGGAGCTTTTAACCATGCTTATTCACGGAGAATTGCCTTTACAATTTTGGATGGGGAAAATTCACACGCATTTAGTTAAGCAAGAAACGATCAAAGCAAGCTTTGCTGCTCTGGTCCTTCCCATCTTTGAAGGCTATGCTTGCCTTTGCACAATCGGGCATGTTTGCTTCCGGTTTGCTTCTAACGATGATCATTCGTCTTTCCCCTTATCGCAAGCGCTTATCAAAACAACCGTATTAGCCTTTAATATTTTGCTTAGCCCTTATCACGGCTTCCTGCATCCTTGGAGCAATTATCATCTTCATGAACTTTTTGACCTAACTCCCAGATGTCCCTCTCCATCCAGTGAAACACAGAGAGAACAAAACACGCCTCCGCCATCCATTGAACCGGTTTCTTCCCTTTCGACTCCCACTCCTCATACAAACGAAAACACGGAGAGGCAAGAGCCCTCTCAGGAGGAGCCTCTGATTCCTGTTAGCGAATCTCAACCGATGGAATCTCCTAATCCACCTGCGCCTTCCTCTCCTCAACCGATTTCCACTCCAATAGAACCTGAAACTCCGCCCACTCATTCTAATTCCCCAGTAATTACTCACACCGCAGCGCCCCAAACGCCTATTCGTGCGCCTCAAACACCTGTTTCAGTTTTTACTCCGGTTCCACTAACTCCTCGCACACCTCAAAGAAATGCAGTAAATGAGTCGGTGCCTTCAACGCCAGGTAGAATAATAGCGATCCGAAATATCACCTCTACTGTAGCCACTTCCAATCCTACGCCAAACCAACCTTCAACGCCTCCCAGGGGACAACTGGCCAATCCCGCGGTTTCTACACCAATTACACGTGTTACACGTGCTTTTACACCTAGCAGGCAAAGCCCAGGCATCCAAAATCGGATCGCAAGCCTGCAAGCAAGTCAAACACCTGTTAGAAAATCAGTTACAGTGACTTTAATACCAAACGATAATCTAACGCCTCCTGTTTCGATAAGACACGAACCGGACATTCAAACAGTCTCTCTTCCAATTGAAAGCCCAGACCCACAACAGACAGTTGAACAAACTTCACATATCGAAACTCCAATCAGACAGCGAACGAGCTTGCCACGCCCGCGAACGAGCATTAGTTTTACGCCGATTAATCTTGCCCCTATTTTTGAATCAGGGGTAGGGAAACAACAATCTGACATGGAGAAACGCCAATCTGTTGGCACATCAAATTCTTGTACGCCAGTTTCGTCTGAAACAAGCGAGAACGAAGGCTTTTATCCCACCTTCTCCCCAGCTTTCTTTAATTCTGATTTGGTGTATAGCACTGACACTGAAATAGAAATGGTAGATTTCACCTCTTCTTTAAACCGCTCTTCCCAAGAAATCACTTCGTCTGATCCGGAGCCCGTTGTCCCTGCGCAAGTTTTTATCCAACCCTCTACTCAACGCCCCTTTTATTTAGGGGATCTTCCCCCTCCTCCTTCATTGTGCGCCACCCAGCAAACGCTTCAGCCAACGGCTTCTTCTTCTTTATTAGAATGTCTTTTTAATCAAATGTTGAACGAGCCATTTAAATTAAAAGTGGCGACTCGCAAGGCTTACGTCCTTTTTGGAAAAGAATCAAAATATTTATCGATTGAGAAGTCTCAACAAACGACTATTAGCGATCCCGAGAAGGTAAAAAAGTTTATTCAAAAGCATCAAAAAGACTTCAATACCTTATCCGCTTCTCAAATTGGATATCTAAAAAACAATCTCAAACTTCTTCAAGGAAAGGGATTAGGTGGTGTAGAAACTTTTCTTTCTCAATTAAATACGCTTCAGTTCAAACTCTGGGTAGAGGATGAATACAAAAAAGGCCAGTTGGAAAATACGTGCAGGCGCTTAATCGAACAGACAATTGATAAGATTATTGAAGACCAAGGCAGATCCAGCGGAAGCCAGGCGCGTTTAATGCGGGCAGCCATCAATCATGATGTGTTACAGCAGAGAATTGAAGAGCATCACAAATATGATCTGTGCAAGATCAATCAATTTACAGCTTATGAAACATATGGCATTTTAAGTCGTTACCTTCAAAATTTACCCGAACAGAAAAAAGCAGATCTGCAATCTCTTCAACAAGTGAATTCAACGGAAGGCTTTATTGCAGCTATAAAACAATTGAACAAAACAGATCGCGCTTTCGTCATTGATTTGCTTTCCCTTTATTGGTTTGCCTGGGATAGAATTTGGTTAAAAGAAGACCGAATAAGTTTCGGGGACGATTATGACTCGCGCACATCTGCGACAAATATGTTAAGAGGCTCTTTCAGCATTGCTTCGCTTTTATGCCCGCCAACATCGACGCCTGGCGAATTGAAAAGGGATTATGTTGTTGATGTGCTTTTAAATTACAACACCTATTTTGAAGAATTAAAGCAAAGCCTGCAAGCATAGGAATTGTCTATTTGGTTGGGAGGAAGCTAGTTGAATCTTCACTAGCTTTCCTTTATGAGGAGGTATTAGACCTGCTAATAACATGACAATTTTTAAGAATTTTGTTATCAATGAAAATAAACAAACCTTAGCATCATGGCAAATCCATCCTCTCTCCTTCCCCCTCCATCCCACCCACCTGCTAAATCTGTTTCTCCTTCTCTCATCAAACGCGCAGTCCGCGTTCTCGTTGATGCCGCCCGCGGGTTTGTAGAAGATGACTGTTATGCAAAAGCATCTGCTTTAACATTTTATTCTCTTCTATCAATCGTTCCTGTTTTTGCCGTCTTGTTCGGCATCGCCAAAGGTTTTGGCTTTGAGAAGGCGCTTGAATCAGAAATTAATGAACGTTTCTATGAGCAGCGCGAAATCGTAGAAAAATTAATTGAATTTTCTTATTCTTGGCTGAAAACTGTACAAGGAGGAGTAATAGCCGGGATTGGAACCATTACCTTATTGTGGTCTGTCTTCGGCCTGCTTAATAATATTGAAACAACGCTTAATTCAATTTGGAAAACACGCATTTCGCGTCCTTACAGCAGAAAAATTAGCGACTACCTAGCCACCATGATCATTGGCCCTCTATTTTTGGTTACCTCTAGTAGTATAACTGTCTTTTTAAGCACCCAAATCACGCAAACGGCTCAAAACAATATTTTAGTTGAAGCCGTCAGCCCTGTCTTAATTTTTGTTCTTAAGCTCTTTCCCTTTTTTTTAAGCTGGATATTATTTACTTTTATTTACGCATTCATGCCAAACACGAAAGTCTATTTACGATCTGCTCTTATAGCAGGAATCATTGCCGGGACGGTTTTTCAGCTTTGGCAGCTGCTGTATATTCAATTCCAAATCGGTGCTTCAAGTTATGGCGCCATTTATGGAAGTTTTGCTGCACTTCCTCTTTTTCTCATTTGGCTTCAGGTGAGCTGGCTAATTTTATTAGGTGGGGCCGAATTGGGATTTGAAATTGAAAATGATCTTTTTATTCCTGTCAGGCGGCTGACCCCTCTTTCAAGCAAAGCGATCGCTTTGCTCATTACTTACCGCTGCATTGAGGCCTTTGCAAAAGGACAGCCTCCCCTTACAGACCGTGCATTGGCTCATGAACTGGGAATGTCCCTGAATCATTTGCAGCTTGTCCTAGAAGCGCTTCAGGAAGACCGTATCTTATCCGCTGTTTCTTTTCAGGACAAAACAATCGGCTACCAGCCGGCGAGAGCCATTGAGACCATCACCATGAAAAAGGTCTGCGATGCGATTGACAGAAGCCACGATTTAATGGCATCTGTCAAAGAGTCTCCGCCAATGGAAAAAATTAGAGGCTATGTCCAGCAAATTGACCTCATCTTAGAAGACCCGACAAACAACCAACCGCTTTATAATTTTATTTCCAATCCCTAGAAATAGGGCAACAGAGGGAGTGAACCTAACTGAACAACTATTCCTATATCTGTTCTTTTTGCAATTCAATGATTTGCTGTTGCATTTCAATATACCGATTGACCTTGATCGTCTCTTTTTCTAAAATTTCTTTTTCTGTTAATTGCAAGTCAATCCATACCTCTAAACAGGAATAAGCGCATGTGTCAAATCGCTGCGCTTTATACAAAGGGCCTGATTTGAGGTCCGGTTCTTTCCCTTCCTCAAAAAGAAATTTTTTATGAAGGCTATAAAAGTGATCGATAGAAGAGCGTTTATCTAGAGCGCATAGGATTAAACTTTCAATAAAGGAATAACTCAATTTCTCGCGTCTCACCTCTTTTATAATATAGGGATGAACAAAGATTTCTCGATTTACTCTCTGGATGCGATGGTACTTTTTTATTCCATTGCCGGTGTTAAAGATAGTATAGCAATAACGGCAATCGGTAGATTGTTGGGATGGTAACAACTCAATTTGAATCACGATATTATGCGTGCCTGTTCCCAAATTAAAGATGCGTTTATCCCCTTCTTTCATTTGATCAATAATCTCGATCATATCCCAACACATGTCATTGACCAAAACTTGAAAAGGAACCGAAAAGGGCGAAAGGAGTGGATATGTGCTATAAAAAGAATCTTTGTCAAACCCGACCAACTCTTTCAGATAAGTCAAAGGAATTTTTTCTTCCTTTTTTAAAACTTGATGAGCAAAAGAGGTTTTAATGGCAAACTTTTCTGCTTTTTTTAAAGCCTCATAAGTGGCATTGAAAGCGGCTAAACGCTCGCTCTCTATCTTACTTCTTAACGCTTCCAATAAGCTTAAATAACTAATGGCCGATTGCAACTCTAAACTTCCTTCATAAGCTTCAACGTCTACTTCTTGAAGATCCTTCCGAACAAATTGATTGGCCATTAAATGGAAAAGATCTTTTTGGACTGTTGTAATGGTAGAAGAATCTAGCCTTAAATCCCGCACCTTTTTTTGATAAAAAGCTTCCCAAGCTTTATCGGCATTACAAGGTAAACGCGCTCCAACTTTCATCTGCTGGGTTAATTCATTTATACAAGCATTTAGAGAAACTGACACCTTTTTTCCTGTCTCTAAATTCAAGACTGAACAAGGAGGTTGTTTAACAGATTTTTGACTCGCGTTCACTTGGTGGATATGCTTTGATATTAAATTAATCTTTTTTTTTAGATTAATTAACTTTACCAATCGATCGGCAGATTGAGTGATCGACAAAAGAGGCTTTCTGGTATCTTCTAAATGAATTAATTGATCTGTCTTACAGACAATAGCTTGAAAATCTATATCTAATTCATCAGTAGTGGATTTACAAGTTCTAATGGCTTTTTCAGTCTGCTTTATACGTTCTTCAATCCCCTTAACAGTACTAATAAAAAATTGAAGATTTCCATTTTGAATCATAAATCCACTAAATTGTAGTTATTTTAATTTTATCAATTCTAAACAAAAACTAAATTTTACAACGAACACCTTTTAATTACAAATAACATTATCTATATCAAAGGTTAATTTGATTTATACAACTATTACTTTAACTTTCTTTTAAAGAGTCATTTAATCAATCTAGCCATTTGTGAAGGTCTTGGATTTTAGAAAAGTTAAGAGGGATAAGGGCCTATATTCAAGGTGATTTTTCCGCTAGGAAAAGCCTTCAATTTTAGGTCACGAGCCGTTTTAATATCCCCTCTAAAGGAAGATCTCCTTATTGCGTGTCATTTATAAGAGGAAAAGCCCCTTCCTTTTGAAATAAACTTTCTTCTTTGGTTATCGAAATTTTTCTTTTTTTTACTTCTGTTTGCAAATGAGAAAAGTATTTTTCGCCTAAATCAAGAAAAATCTTACTCTCTTTTAATTTTCTCTTTCGTTTATTGAAATCGCTTTCTGTATAGTTTCTGCGTTTTTTGGGGATTTTCGAAGAAAATGCCTGAATCGCTTTTTTGTCATCTTGTTCCAGGATTTGAACAACGCGTGCTTGCTTTTGAACAGATAAAGATGACTTAATTAATTCCTTTTGCAAAACTTCTTCTAAAGTGAGATGAGAATCGATCCACGCCTCAAAAGAAGAATAGGCACAGGTACCAAATTTTTGCTCAAGATAAGCCGAGCCGCTATCAAGGTCTACAGAGCCGCCGCCTTCCACTAAACACTTTCTATGCAATTCATAAAACTCTTGAATAGTTGACTCTTCATCAAACATGAATTTCACGAGACTTTCAATAAAGGAATAGCTAAAAGCTTCAAGCTTCAATCCTTTAATAATATAAGGCTTACAATAATTTCCGTCTGCTGTTTGAGCGTAGTAGTGAAATTTCTTTCTTCCCGATCCGGTGTTAAAAATCGCGTAGCGATACTCGCCATTTGAATACTGCTCCGATGGCTCTAGCCGTTCGACTTGGACAGTAATGGAATGCTCCCTTATTCCTACGTTAAAAACACGTAAATCATTAGGTTCAATTTGATGGATCATCGTAATAATATCCCAAGCGATATTATTAATAATGATAGAGAAAGGTACTTGGCACTTTTTTGCAAGCGTATAGGTTCGATTGAAATCCGCCCATTCGTTCATCGCATCAACCAAAGACACGTTTTGACTGCTCGCTACTTTAGCCAGCCCTTCAAAATAGGTCTGCTCACTTTCAACTGTATGATCTTGCTGCATTTTGAAGACAAAAGTTGTTTTGAGAGCAATTTCCAAAGCTAAGCTTGTCCGACAGAGAAGGAAAAACATTTTTTCTTTGTTTTGATTAGAGCTGACTTGAACAAGTCTTTCTAGCATTTTTAAATAACTGAAAATAGAATGAAATTCCCAACTTCCTTCGTAACTTTCAATTTTTACGTCTTCTAGTTTTTTTTCATCGAATCGACCACCCAGCCAATGAAAGAGCTCTTTTTGAGCGGTTTGAACGCCCTCTGCTTGTTCCAAGAGAAGTTTTTTTTTCTGCTCCTCATAAAAGAGTTGCAAAGCATCTTTATCCTGAAAAGGTAGGCGAAATGTTTGTTTTAATTCTGTTTTTAATTCCTGTACTCTCTTTGCCAAGCAAAAGAGGACGCCTTTCTTACCTGTGACTTTACTATTTATAAAAAATTTACTTGTTGTAGACTGGATCAAGTTTTGTATTTTTTTGACTTGTCTATGAAGCGCATCTAATTTATCAATCCGTTGACTTTCTAAAAAACCATTGGAAGATGATTCAATAGGAAGGCGTTTATCTTGCTGAACCAAATAAAAAATTTGATTTAAAAATTGATTAAATTGGCGACGAACCGACCTGGGAAAAGAATGAGTCCGCTTCAAATGCAAGACCGTTCCTTGCAAATGACTTTTAATTTGATCCATTCGATTAAATTGATCATAAAGCGTAGGGAACGGATTTGAATTTATTACCTGTTGAGAAACATCAAAAGAAACAGAGGAGGGAGACGCGTCCTCTGTTTCTTCTAAAGACAAATCCCTAAGATGAATGCGAAAATGTCCGATTTGCTGCATGGCTTACCATAAAAAAATATTATTACACCTATTCTCGACTCTAATAATTATTGAAGATTGCTCTTCATTTTTTCAATTTTCTGCTTGTACTGTTCTCCCAATGCCAACAAGATTTTGCTATCCTTGAGAGCTTTCTGTTTGGCCATGGATTCTGTTGTTGGAACATAGCGAGTTTTGTTGTAGACTCTTTTGACAGTTTTCCAATTAGACTTTTTTGTTTCTTCTTCTAATTGTTTAATAACATGAGTTTGTTTTTTAATAGAGAGCGAAGATTTGATTAATTCTTTTTCTAATCTTTCACTATCTGTTAATTGCAAATCGATCCAAGCATCAACAGCCGCATAGCTGCAAGTGCCAAATTTTTGAGCCTGATATTCCGGTCCTCCATTCAAGTCCAAATATCCGTTGGCTTCTCCTACTAAGGCATAATGATGAAGACAGTAAAAATTATAAGCCGAATCTCTAGACAGAAGGCACCCGACTAGGCGATCGATAAAGTCATAAGTAAAAGCTGAGCGTGTTAATTTTTTTATAGTACACGGTTTTACCCACGTTTTCCCATCGGCTTCTCTAGAAACGTGATAGCTAATTCCCAAACCTGTGTTATAAATAGAATATTGATATTCTCCTTCCGGAAAATCTTGACTTGGCAATAAACGAACAATTTCGATTAGCAGGCTATGCCCGTCTATTCCCATATTAAAAATGCGTTTCTGCCCCGGCTGGATTCCATCTATCAGCTTAAGAAGGTCATGGCAAATATCATTAATAATGACTTCATAGGGAACACGGCAATCAAACTCCAATTTATACGTTTCATTAAATACCCGTTCCTCCTTGGCTAATGTCCCATCCTGCGCAGCTTTATCCAGGGCTGCTAGAGCTTTATAATAGCGGTATTCTTCTTCATCTGATTGGTTGCGGATCATGATTTCTGCAAAGAAAAACTTAAGAGCAATTTGCCGCCCTATCTTTAGCATATCCAATAATTTGACTTGATCTTCTTTGCGTTCTTTCTTAGCAGATTGCAATAAAATTTCAACTAGCTTGCAGTAACTAGAATAAGAATAAAACGCGCAACTTCCTTCATAATTTTTCACATTAAGGCCTTTTAAGCGATTCTCACTTACATGCTCTCCTAGCCAATGAAAGAGCTCTTTTTGTACAAGCCGAGGATCCGCTTGCACAAGTCCGGGATCTGCCAATGAACCGCTTTCAGTCATATGCTCTAGCTGAGCAAATCCCATCTCTTCTTCTTTCTTTTTTTGGTATAATTCCCATGTCTGGTTAGGATTAAAAGGCAATCGACCTTCCTGCTTAATTTTCCATCTTAAAGAAGAGATTCTTTTGACAAGCTTAGGCAAGACAGTCTTACTAATCTTTGCATAAAACATGTAACTTCCCGTAACCGGTAATATACGGCTTTTAATTTGGTATATTTTCTTTTGAATTTTGCAAAGCTTGACAATCTTTCCGGCTAATTGATTCGTATTTAGGACTTCTGCATCGTTTTGCACATGGACAACAAGCTTTTCTAATAAGTTATTAAAAGCCCTTCTGCTAGCTAAAGAGAAAGTATTTTGGTCTCTTAATTCATTTCGAATTTTTCCTAAATCACAATAAATTTGATTAAACTCATTTGAGACATTATTATTAATCATGCTAAAACACCCACTTATTAAAATTAAGATTTCTTAATAAAAAATAAAGTCATTTTACATCAACTATCAATAAAACACAAAAAATAATAAGAAATTGAAATGAGAGGTAAAATAAAAAATTAAATTAAAAAATAATCTTATAGCAGAAAATAGTCTTCGAAAATAAATTGAAATTTGATAGAAATAAGAATAATTAAAAAAGCCTTTGTGATTATTTACAAAAGATTTAAGAGGTTGACATGTTACCCCTCACGCCCCCTCCTTCTTCTATTGCAACTTTGAAGAATCTCAGTGAGAAATTTGCTTCTCAACTTGGAATCGTCCAGTTAAATGCCAATGTGAAAAAACAGATCAATCAAATAATAGAATTAGTTGATTCCCATTTGCCCATGCAAAAAGGAAATGCGAGCAAGCAACTCGAGAAGATTTTTTTTTCTGCATCTATAGAGACAATCAAACAGATGAAAAGAGAAGAGAAGGGAATCATTTCAACAGAAGTGACCTTTGCTGAGATTATAAAGAAGACAAAGTTTTATTATGCACTCAACGCTAAATTAGAAAATAATTTATTCAAGGATAAAATCTTCGGTTTTCTTTTGCTTAGATTCAATTCTGAAGTAAACAAGCAAATTGAAGCGCTGATAAATGAATTCTTGCTTACGCTCAAAAAAGATAGGCATTGTTCTGAATTAGACATTGAAAAGGCTAATCAACTAGCAAAAGAAGCCTTTGTCCTAACTATGGGGCGAATCACGCAAAAACTTCTTGTCGAAGATGCTAATCTTCTTCCTCAGACCCTCTCTTTTATGAGCTTGACTGAACACACGGCCTTCCTGCCGACGTTAAAAGACTATTTTAAAGAACATGAAGAATTATATCAGGTCATTTTAGCGGTTTTTCAAAAAGGCTCAACAATAAATTTAAGACGGTTGACAGGGAATTACCAACAACTGCTTTCTCTAGATGACTCTTTTCTTTCTGAAGAAGCGCAGAATCCAATTCGTCGGCACCTCTCCGAAACGTTGCTTACCCCTTCGGCAAATTCAAAAGATGAGAAACGCAATTCGGATGAATGGGTTAGCCCAAAAAGAAAGCATCCAGAGCATGCCTTGCAGGAACACGTGTCTAATCTGAATGGCATCATGCTTTGCTTGAACCCGGATGAAAAAAAGGAAATGAAAACGCTTCATTTTTCTACCCTGTCCAATATTGAAAAACTCATCCAAGCTCAACAAAAGCGACGTGCCGAGGCCTATGAAAGGCATTTTCAACAAGTGCTCCAAAAAGATTTTTTTCTTTCTCAATTGGAAGCACAAGTGAACGATCAATCTGACCAGACGATTGACTCTCTTCTTCAAGATGCATTTAGACAGCAGATAACCCTTTTTCTTTCGCAGGTAAATGATCAAAAATTTAAAGATAATTTAGACAAGTATTTGGCCTGCTTGGAAGATATCTTTGTCAGCCATTTTCACGACGTTTTAGACCCTCTCTTAAAGGAAGAAAACGTAGATAATCAAGCTTTGACGTCTCATTTGGAAGCCTATTTAAATACGTTTCCCACCTGTTTTAAGACAAGATTTCGCGATCAAACCCGCGCCTTCTTAGATGATTGGTCTTCCTCATCAACCGCCCTATATCGGAAACAGAACGGATTAAATAGAAAAATTATTCATGACATTGCGCTGAAAAGGCAATTTGAGTAAAGCACACTCGCTTGCTCTCTTGCACTGCAAGCAAGCTCAAAAATTAAGGTAGGCGTAGCCGGAAATTTTAATTTCGAACTTGTTTACATGCGATTCATCAAACAATATAAATTGTTAAATTTACAAATTAAGTATTGTTTATTTTTAAATTTTATTATAAATTAAATAAATAAAATAATTTTAAATTGATATTAAGAAAAAAAATAAGAGATCTTTCATCGTTTTTTTTCCTCATATGCATTAAAAGAGACTCATTGTTTAATTATTTGAAAGCTTGATAAGCCGTCGGAGTAGCTAGATAACAAGGAAAAGATGTTTATTTTTTTTTAATAGAAAGGCAAATTCCAAGTTATTGTCTTTCAATTAATTAAAAATTGAAATCATCGCTTGTCCATAAGTAAGGGCAATGTTAGAATGCTTGCCGTGTTCATTGCAGTAAATAAAGGATAGAAACATTTATAAAATGGTAAATTAATAAACATTGTATGTTTAATACCTCGCCGCCAAAGACTCTCAAACAATTCTGGGGGCTTTTAACCAATCGATGGGCATTTGGTTGTTTTGCATTGCTAACCTTTCAACAAATCATTGAAGCATCTTCGACGGTTTGGCTGGTGACAATGATGAAAAGAATCACAGGAGGAGAAAACTTTTTTCCGTTTCTTTTTCTTTATCTGACTTCGCTCGCTTTTCCGTATATTCCAGGATGTATTGCCTATATTATTAAAATTTCTTGGCGTCAAGAAGCGCAGCGTTCATTTATTAATGCTTTTGTTTCTTCTAATCGCAACCAGATTGGGGAATGGAGCAATAAAGGCATTAAAGAAGAAAAGCTCTCTATATTGACGGCAGAAGCCCCAACCGCACTGCAAGCATTAATTGATTATGTATTTGATCTTTATAGCTACGTTCTAAGTGTATTCTTTAACATTTTTGCTCTTTCAATTGTTGTCGAACCTCTTTTCGGCGTTGCTTATGGCTTAAGCGTGTTAACGGTCGTCCTTGTGATGAAAGTCAAGCGCCGCCTGCAAAGAAGGCTGACTAAAAAAGCGTTGACCGCCCGCATTGATTTATGTCAGTCTTTATTGGCCGCGTGGGATAACGTGCTGTTAGGCAACCGATATAATTTTAAGTTATGGGAAGACCGCACAACCCAGCGTCTCAATCGCTGTTTGCAAAAAAACGTGGACTTAGAACGATTTGATCAAATTTTAGCTATCGTTATTTCGCTTTTAACATCGATCCCCTCTTTAATTGTCGTCGTCTATTATGTTTACATCAACCGCTTTAGTGTTCCAAACTTGACCGCTTTTCTTGTGACCCTTCCGGTCCTATTTAATATCCTTTCTTACACTTATCAAACTTTGAGCCTCATTTTCCGCTGGAATATGCATCGCAGTAAATTACTGTCTATTTACAAAGCCATTCAACCGATCGCCGATGCAGACACGGCTATGGAAAAAAAGGTCAAATGGCCGAAAATTCAAATTTCCTCTTCAACAATCGCGTCTTCCGATCATATTTCTCTTCCCGGACCGCAAGCCCTCAATTCTTATCATGATCTCTTGCCATATACGCATCAAGCCGGGCGCATTACGCTGCGGGGAGAAAACGGAGCAGGAAAATCGACGCTTCTTATGTTAGTCAAGAATGCCTTATGCGATCGCGCTTTCTTTTTGCCTACGCAAAACCAATTAAGTTTTATTTCTGAAACAAATAAATATTCAACAGGCGAATCGTTGAAAAATCGCCTGCTTGAAATATTAGAGCGCGTAGATGTGGATGTTTTACTATTGGATGAATGGGATGCCAATTTGGACAAAGATAATCAAGAGCGTTTATCCGCTTTAATTGACGAACTTGCCCAGAAAAAATGCGTCATTGAAGTCCGTCACCGTTAAGCCTTTCATAGCACGGGGGCTTGCCAGCTTCCGTGCATCTTAGAGGATGTCTTAAAATTCACGCTTTTCAAGCCTCTCTCTTAATATACCCTTTTAATGAGTGTTGAGTTTTTGTGCCCAGTACTACGCAATTGTCTGTAAATACCCAAAAGCTTAATATCGGCAGATACATTATATCTGCGTAGAGTTTTGTATGTATAACATTGCCATTAAGATGCTAATGGGCGATCGAGCCAAATACTTGATGTTGATTAGCGCTTTATCCTTCGCTTCTTTATTGATGACTCAGCAATGCTCTGTCTTTATTGGCTTAATGCATTGGACAACAGCGACTTTACGCAATACCCATATTCCTATTTGGGTCATGGATCCCTATGTCGAACAAGTCAATGAAGTCAAGCCGATGCGAGATACAGATTTAAGCCGCGTTCGCTCCATCCCTGGAGTGGCTTGGGCTGTTCCCTTTTATTTTTCCATCCAGCAAGCCCGCCTAGCTGACGGAAAATTTAAATCGATTCAACTCATTGGTTTAGATCCTGCCACCCTTATTGGAGCTCCTCCCATTATGCTTCAAGGAAAGCTAGAGAACTTACGCCAAGCGAACGCCGTTATCGTCGACCGTGTTGGCATTGAAAAATTAAGCGAAGGAAGGCAAGCTCCTTTGCAGGTTGGCGATCGCTTTGAAATCAATGATCATGAAGTCCGCATTGTAGGAATATGCGAAGCTGCCCGGTCTTTTTTTGGTTATCCCTTCATTTATACAACTTATGACCAAGCCATCGAAATTGTTCCAAAGACTAGAAAGAATTTAGCGTTTATTCTCACTCAACCTTTGCCTGATACCAATCATGAAGCCCTCGCTCAACGCATTACCGAAGAAACCGGCCTTAAGGCTTTGACGGAAGGACAATTCTTCTGGAGTACAATCTGGTGGTTTGTGCGAAACACGGGAATTCCCATCTCTTTTGGCACAACAATCCTGCTTGGCTTTATTGTGGGAATTGCTGTAGCCGGTCAAACTTTTTATTCTTTTATTCTAGAAAATTTAGGAAACTTAGGGGCCTTAAAAGCCATGGGAGCGAGCAACTCCCTCCTTTGCCGGATGCTCTTGCTGCAAGCCTTTCTTATTGGCTTTATTGGCTATGGAATAGGCATCGGATTGGCAGCGGCTTTCGGATTTGCCACGCTTAAAAACGGACAGCCGCCTTTTTATATGCCTTATCAAATCCTCTTTCTTTCTTTGGGAATGATTATCCTTATTTGCTCTGTTGCAGCTTTCTTGAGCATTCGCCGTATTAGCAAACTAGACGCCGCGGAGGTTTTTCGTGGATAAACAATCGAATGTTGCCGAGAAACTCTCCCCCAAACTTGCTATTGATGTGCGAGGTGTGTATAAAACATTCCAGCAAGGAAATAATGCAATAGAAGCTTTAAAAGATATTCACTTGCAAGCTAGAACGGGTGAATTATTAATGATCGTCGGTCCATCCGGATGCGGAAAGACAACGCTATTGAGCGTCATTGCAGGAACACTGCGATTCGACAGAGGAGAAATTGAGGTATTCAACACCGCTCTGCATAGCTTAAGTGAGCAAAAGACGACACAATTTAGAAAACAGCATGTCGGATTCATCTTTCAGCAGTATCATTTGATCCGGACATTGAATTGCTTGGAAAATGTCAGCATCCCCTTGCTTTTGAATGGAATAAACCGCTCTGAAGCCGAAGAGCGGGCAGCCGTTTTATTAGAAAAAATCGGGCTAAAAGGACGAGAAAAGGAAAATCCCCTCCGCCTCTCCGGCGGTCAACAGCAGCGCATCGCTATTGCGCGCGCGCTTGTACATGAGCCTCAGCTAGTCATATGCGATGAACCTACGGCCGCCCTTGATGCCGAAACGGGAGCGAGAATTATGGAACTGATGATTGAGATTGCCCGCATGCCCGATCGATGTGTCATTTTGGTGACACACGACAATCGGATTTTCAGATATGCAGACCGGGTGGCGGAAATGAATGATGGGAAAGTGTTGACTATTAATTAAATATGAAATTTTGATGGGAATTAAAAACGATTATGGCAATCTTTCGCGGCTTTGCTATTTACTTCGCCTTTGCAGGCATTATCTTGGCTTTGATTTTAATCAGTCGATTGAATATGTCCGATCCTAAGCCTGCCCCTGTTCTCATGCCTGCTGTTAACCCCTATCAGCATACCATTGCCGCATCGGGCATTATTGAATCTGCGGATAAGAATATCGAAATTGGCGTTCCACAATCCGGCCTAGTCAAGATGGTCTTTGTTCGCGTGTGGGATGCTGTTCAGGAAAACGCGCCTCTTTTCCAAATGGATGACCGCGATCTGGAAGCTCAGCTAATTGTCCAAAAGGCTAATGTCGCCGTTTCGCTCGCCAATTTGGGCCGCTTAAAAGACCAATTAAGCCGTCTAGAAGGAGTGAAAGATCTGCGCGCAATCAGCCAAGAAGAATTAAAGACTAAAAGGCATGATGTCGCTGTTGCCGAAGCCCAGTTGGCCGCTGCTGAAGCGGCTGTTCATCAAACTCAGCTTCTTATTGAGCGCTTGACAATTCGAGCGCCTAAAGAGGGAATTATTTTACAAAGCAATATCCGTAAAGGAGAATCCGTATTAGCAACCAATCCCATTCCGGCTATGATTTTGGGAGATTTAGAGCATTTACAAGTGCGTGCAGATATAGATGAACAAAACGCTTGTAAAATTCTGCCCTATGCACCGGCAACAGCTTTTCCCAAAAATAATACAACCCTTGCTATCCCTTTGCAGTTCGATCGCATCGAGCCTTACGTCATCCCTAAACGGTCCTTAACCGGAGCGAGCGAAGAAAGAGTAGACACCCGCGTGCTGCAAGTCATTTATACATTTGCTCATCAACCATCTTTTCCCCTGTATGTTGGCCAACAAGTGGATGTCTTCATTAAGCAAGGCACAAAACAAATAGATTCTCACTCCTCCGAGGTTGCCGATGCCCCATAAAATATCCTATCGCGATTGCCTTTCTATTTTTGGTTTTTCATTTTTGGGGAGCCTTGCTTTTGTGGGATGCCAACTCATTCCTCCTTATCAAGGCCCTTGCACGCCAACTCCGGGGGAATGGAAGACGCCTTCGCTCCACTCAAATATGCCGTCCGATTGGAAATCCGAAATGGAAAATTCGAATCAAACGAATGATCACCCCCATTCCGATTCCGCCTCTTGCAATCCGGAAGAACAACAGCAAGCGCTCTTCTCTGAATGCAAGGAAAATTTTGAAAATTGGTGGGAAGTTTTTAATGACCCTGTACTCAACCAATTGGAAGAGCAAGCGCTTAACTCCAGCTACACCCTAAAAGCAGCCTTGCAAAGGGTTATTGAAGCCCGCGCTCAAGCATGGATCAGCCGTGCAGCCCTTGCGCCGGCCATTAACTTTGCTCCCAGCTTTTCAAGAAGCGGATCTTTGATTCAAAATCCGATTCCTGGAGGACTCGGCACAGGGACAACAGGTACTCAGCCGACTGTACAAGCGGGGTCTTCTTCTTCTGGAGCCGGGGGGACAGCCGGTTCAACCAGTTTGCCTAGCGAATTTCGGTTTGTGCAATCCCAATATCTTCTTCCCTTAGATTTAAGCTATGAAGTAGATTTGTGGAGCCGGCTAACCAATACCTATGAAGCGGCTCTCATTCGTGCACAAGCCTCTTTAGAAGACTATTATAGCGTTCTTTTGACTCTGACAGCGGATGTTGCCTCCCATTACTTTCAAATGCGCGATTTGGATGCCCAGCAAGTCGTCTTAGAAAAAACCATTCAAGCAAGACGAAGGGCCTATGAAATTAATTTAGCCCGCTTTAAGGCAGGCCTAATTGTCTACCTAGATGTCAGCCGAGCGGAAGTCGAATTGGCGCGAGCGGAATCAGACAGCATTGATATTCGCCGGCAGCGCGGATTGGAAGAAAACATGATCGCCTCTTTAGTGGGCGTTCCAGCGCCTGTTTTCTCGCTTGATTTCAATCCTTTGTATACGCCTCCCCCTCTTATTCCAGCAGGCCTACCTTCTGATTTACTTATTCGCCGGCCTGATATCGCAAGAGCCGAGCGCAACTTGGCAGCTGCTTATGCAGATATAGCCGTCGCTTATACGAACTTTTTTCCTTCCATCAATTTGACGGCCGCGATCGGGCTTGAAAGCCCATTTGCCCATTCCTTGTTCTCGTGGAAAGCGCGCTTTTGGGAAGTCGGCCTAAATATTATGCAGACCGTCTTCGATGCGGGGCGCAATGAAGCGAATTTAATTTACTATAAAGCTAAATTTCGCGAACTATTGGCAAATTACCAAGAGGTTGTCTTGACGGCTTTTCAAGATGTCGAAGATTCTCTGACAGACATTCGGGAAAGAGCTTTTCAATCACAAGCTCTGACCGTTGCCGTCAGAGCAGCCCGCGAAACGCTCAATCTTTCGGAGCTACGCTATAATCAAGGGTTAGTAAACTATTTAGACGTCGTAGATGCCGAACGCACCCTGCTGGAGACAGAGCAAAACTCAGTCATTGTACTTGGTGATCGCTACCTCTCTACAATACGTTTGATTAAATCCTTGGGCGGAGGCTGGGGAAGGATTACGGAAGCCGAAGAGTGCGATGCTTGTTTGATTAAATAATAAGGGCACGGATGGGATGTTTCCCATCTGTGCTAGCTTTAGCCTTGCAAAAAGAACGCATTAGCTCATCTATTTACTATTTCAGATCGTGGATGTCGCTTAAGCGATTTTCACACTCCTTTAAAATTCGGCAAACTTTTCATTCCTTAAGGGTTTTCCTTATCATTTAATGAATGAACATTTTTGGGACTATCATCTAGGCTAAAGCCTTCCGCACTAAGAGCCTTTACACCCGAACTGACAGAACAGGCCATCACCTCCTGCTTTCTTTTGTATTCTTCGATCAATGATTTCAAGGCTTCATTAAAAACAACGGCAATTTTTTCATCCTTTAAAAAGGGAATAATGCCTTTTACTGTTTGATGAATGGGAACTTTGGGCATATCGCCCCGATGCGGAGGTTCAAAAATCGTCACCTCATCTGCGCTTGAATGAGCAAAACAAGTCGCACTTGCTCGAGCATAGACTGTAATAGTGGACTCTTTTAGCTTACAAGCCTCTTGTAAGCATCGTGCAACGTGTGTATTTGAAGAAACTATCACAATCGTTTGAATTCCTCTTAACGTGCATTCTCTTACAGCTGCCTTTATTTCTTCTGCTGTATTGCGTGAATCTCTATCAATAAATGAAACCCGAGAAAGATAGTCTTTAAGCTCCTTTGGTTTTTTTTTGACATGGCAAGCCAACATCTTAAGCTTCGGGCCCATTGCTTGATTAAATGTATATTCCGACTCTTTTAAACCACTGGTATCTTGCGATGCCCCACTTCCCCAAAAGATAAGACTTGCTTTCTTGTAAACAGCCTCTTCAATTCCTATGGGGACGCGACCTAAGCCTTCTTCCGTCCCAAATACAATATTCTCCCACTCCTCTGCCAACAAATGACAGCCATGGATCAGCACAGCAACCTGATGAAAGTCTGCAATAGAATTCATATCCTTCTCCTAAAAGGGGTCAGCTCACGAAACGGAAAAAATGCACGCTAAGATTTTTCCATCAGATTTAGCCTAAATTCTCCTTTACCAAGAGAGCGTTTTTGTTGCCAATTATAATCTCCGGTTAAGTTAATATGCTCCCACCCAAGAGATGATAGATAACGAAGTAAACGATCATCCACCTCAACATTTTGTTCTTTTAAGGCAAGAATCGCTCTTTCTAAATAAACAGTATTCCAAAGTATAACTGCTGCAATAACAAGATTAAGTCCACTTGCACGATAGCGTTGATTTTCAAAACTGCGATCACGCATTTCTCCTAAACGATTAAAAAATATAGATCTTGCTAAGGCGTTTTTGGCTTCTCCTTTATTTAATCCAATTTGTACACGCCTCCTTAAGTCTTTGTTTTGCAGCCACTCCAAAATAAATAGCGTGCGTTCAATTCTTCCTATTTCTCGAAGCGCTGCTGCTAAGCCATTTTGTCTAGAATAGCCTCCTAATTTCTTTAGGATTATAGCGTCTCTTTTAACTCCTAAGAATGGCATACGCATTTTTGGAGTAGATGCTCTTTCGAAGGATTTGAAAAAATACTATAAACAACCTATTACAGTACTTGTAGATGAAATCTTTGCAGCTTCTAAATAACTAGGCGATTCTTAACGTGCAATTTTTTCCGTTTCGTGAGCTGACCCCTAAAAGGTGTATTAAGACCAACATAACCAAGATTTGAGTTCTTTTTCTGTATGAAGCATGCTATAGAAATTCGTAAGGGTGCTTTAAATAAAAATTCGAATCATTTATTTTAAAAAATTCTTACAATTCGATGTCTGCTTTACCAAGACCTTATATTCCCATAAATAAGGAAGAATGGAATGATCGTCAATAAGACCTTACCCCCCCTTCTCTTGTGCTTATCTGCCTTGCTTTTATTTTTAACAAGTTGCAGCTCCAATAAACCAATTGTAAATGCCCTGGATGAAAGAGATGCTAATGAAATTATTGTCTTTTTATCCAGCAAAGGCATTCAAGCCTCAAAAGTGCCAAGCGCACAATCAGATGGAGGCGGAGGCGGCAACAAAATGATACTTTGGAATATTTCAGTTCCTCCCGATCAAGCGATTGAGGCTATGAATTATTTAAATCAAGAAGGCCTTCCGAGAAGGCATGCGGAAAACCTGTTAGAAATTTTCAGCAACTCTTCCCTTGTTCCGTCTGCCATGCAAGAACAGATTCGCTACCGAGCCGGCCTCGAACAGCAAATTGCTAACACAATTCGGAAAATTGATGGGGTGCTGGATGCCAATGTCATTATTTCTTTTCCCGAAAAAGATCCTCTCGATCCATCCAAGAACCTGACTCCCATAACAGCCTCTGTCTATGTTAAGCACAACGGTGTATTAGACGATCCCAATAGTCATTTAATATCAAAGATTAGAAAGCTCGTTGCAGCAAGTGTGCCTGGATTAAGCTATGATAATGTGACTGTTGTAGGAAACCGGGCAAGAATAGGCGAATTGCCCAATCCATGGCTAGAGGCCATGCAAAAGCAGCAAGATCAACTCGTCGATGTTTGGTCTATGACTATTGCCAAAACTTCGCTTCCTCGATTCCGCCTCATTTTCTTTTCATTCGTTATCTTGCTTGTTTTATTGGCTTTAATTGTGGCTTGGCTTATTTGGAAAATCCTTCCCTTGTTAAAAGAGCAAGGCATAGGACAGCTTTTGAGCTTTAAACATTTTAATACCCATGCGCCTCTAGCCGAGCCTGATAAAAAAGCAGAATCAAAATCTGATGAGGATGAATCGAAAAACAGTGATGTCACTTAGGGAATCGCACGGCCTTCGCTTAGCAAGGCCTGCTCTCAAGAGGCCGAAGATCGATTGAGTCAATATAGCCCTAGAGCCATCCAAGAAATTAAGTCATTCCTTGCTTCGCTTTTTGTCTAATTTTAGTGGGACGATAAATAGGCTTACCGCACAACGTCTGATAATATCAAAAAACAGCATTTTTTATATTTGCGCATTTAGTTAAATTTAATTATAATTATCCATTCATTTTATTTAATAAAAAAAATAAAAAAGGTAATTATGTCTTTAGATAGTCTTAATAAAAATTTACAATCCATAGAGCATGGTCTTAATATAATGGGTTATATCCCTATCGTCGGGACCTTTTCTGCATGTATTCGTTTTACTTATGGTAAGATGGAAATGATTACTGGATTAGCAGTTTCTTTAATTAGTTTCACTGGTTCTATATTTGCATCCGATCTTCAAAGGCAGCAGGCGTTAGAATCTCGTGCAATCAAAGCTATAGAATATTCTTTGCATGGATGGCTGAATATGGGCCGATGCTTTTTGGAAATTATTCCTTTTATCAGCTTGGTCACTTGTCTGCCCTATGATTTGAGCGGGAGAAAAATAATTGTTTATACTTCCGCTATCGATGGACAACAACAGATCCAAACAGCTTTCTAATGCACGTATAATTCAACAGGCTACTGACCAACTTCAGGTTACTAGCCTGTTGGAGAAAATTAATTGGCAGTGAAAAGTGCTCTCCCACCCATCACGTCTGATAATACCTCAACCCGATCCATTCTTCATGGTTTTTATGTTTCTCAATTTCTATGCTCCATGCAACCTTGCACTAGTTAAAACTAAAGAGAATTGTTGAATAAGCGGGCTTTAATGAAACCTAAATAAAATAATAACAATCTCTTTAAAATTGATTGACAATTAAATTCTGCCCGGCTAATTTTAAATACCTTATGTTATAAAGGTTGAACATGCGGTCTTTTCTTTCCTCTCGTTTATTTCTTTTTTTCTTTTTTATCTTGCTGCTGCTTGGGATTTTTGTTGTTTGTCTTCCTACTTTGGTAAGTACGGAGTGGGGAAAAAAACAGGTCGTCTCCTGGATTAATCGCTCTATTCCCGGCAATGTAGAAATTCGCTCCCTTAAATTGCATTGGGGTAAAGGACAGGTAATTGAAGGAATTTTATTAAAAGATCCGGAAGGACAGGCTGTCGTTGGAATCGAGAATTTCTCTACCGAAGCAACGCTTTGGCAATTATTGAGAAAAAGCACGCAATTAGGGCTGACGCATGTAGAAGAGTTAAATGCCGCCATTGTTACGGATGGCAAAGGCATTAGCAATCTTCAACGCGCTTTAGGGATAAGAGTGGGCGAAGACCATCCTCGTCTTCCTCCTTCAACCATTTTGCTATCGGACGTTAATGCCACGCTTGACCTTTTTGCCAAGGGCAAGCCTTTAGCCGCCCACTTGACAGGGACGACCCGGCAAGAAAATTTAGTTGGTTCTTTTGATATTGATGTCGCTTTAAATGGCCTTTACGCCAACAATTGGGATCAACTCTCGCAAGACGCAAAAAAATATTTGAGCCTTGAAGGCAGCAAAGATGCCAAGATGCATGTCAAGGTAGTGAATTTTCCCGTCGATTTAATTGATCGCTTAGTGGCTTTGAAAAGACCTGATTTGGACACTCTTTTCCGCTCTTTGCTTGGGGAAAAGCTTAATTTGATTATTGATAAAGAGCCTAGCTCTGAGGGATTGGCCTTTAATTTAACGGCTTTATCTCCCCTTATGCAAGGAGATGTAAAGGGCAAAATTGTTCAAGGCGTCTTTACTTTATCTGAACCTGCTCTTTTTCAATTTAACTTAAAACCCGATTCGCTTAATCCTTTTACGCATTATCGCTTTGAAATTCTAGAAGAAGCCCGTTTAAAAGTGCTTTTTCAAGATTTAACCTTGCCTTTGGCCTTTCTAGATAACAAGACATCAGCGGACCCTTGTCAATTCGGCTTTAAAGCGCAAACGGATCTTTCGCCTGTCCGTGTGGATATTTTTCCGATTGGCGAAATAAAAATTTTAAACCTCAAGACTTTGTTAGAGTCTCCGCTTTGCCATAAAACAATTAGCGTACAGGTGATCGGACAGGCTCAGCAAGACCGCGAGCCTTTTGATATTCACTTTGAGTCCTTATTGCATAAGCCAGCCAATTTGCATAACTTGGTGCAGCAATTGCGGAAGGGAATGGAGTCTTCTTTAAAAGTATCCCATTTACCTTTGCGGCTCGTTCCCTTTTTAGCAAGCTATCCGGGCTTGATTAAACAAGCGGGATCACACGCCGATTTACAACTAGCAATTAAGCAAAAGAACGAGGAAGACCTTGCCCTGACCCTTTCTTTTCACACTCCGCGCATCGTTTTAAATCAAGCTCAATTTAAAATAGGGAAAGAGCTAAGCTTAATGGAGCCATTGGCCTTGAGCTGGAACTTCGATACAGACTGCTTGCAAACTTTGCTATCAAGTCCGAAGTTTACTTTGGAGCAACCCTGTCCTGTTTTAGTCACAGTCAAACGGCTTAACATTCCTCTAGATGAGCACGGACAAGGCCGCATCCAACTGGAATCCGCCATTAAGCAAATTCAGTTATCCCAGTTGTCTCCTTTAGGAATTGTCCAGGCAAAAGACATTGTATTCAAGGCTGAAGGCGAAAGCTTATCCGAGTTTCAGACAACGCTGTCTTCCCAGCTCGCTTTCTTAAAAGCAGACGGTTTTTATTCTCCCTTGCTCAACCGTCCAGTGCAAATGAATGTATCTTCTCTTGTGCGTCATTTACCTGATGAAAAACTTGATTTTCCTGTCATAAAATTGCAAATGACCAGCCAAACCTATGATGCAAATCTGGAAGGCCATTTGACTAAAGATCGCTTGTTTATTTTAAACCAGCCTTTTAAAATTCATTATCTTTTGACTCCTGAAGCCCTTCAAGAATTGAATTCGGCTTTAGGGACAGACCTAGCTAAATTGCAATCCCCAACGACAATCAATGCCATCGTTTCTCCAACACAGATCGACCTAAAGCAAAACCTTATCAAAGATTTAAATCTTAATGGTTTAATCAATTTAGATCATGTGGTCCTGCAAAAAAAAGAAGATATCTCGCTTCCATCGCTTGAGCAAACAGCCATTTCTTGGTCAATTAACGGACCAGAAAATACAATAAACCTGCATCTGAAAGGATTAGCATCTACCAACACCTCTCAAAAGCCAAGTCATTTAGATGCCCAAGCTCACATTCAACGCTGGTTATCTCCTCAAAATAGCATAGATTTCAGTCAAAGCATTGCTGAGATCAATACCCATTTTGTCAATCTTCCGACCTCTTTTGCCAGCGCTGTCGTATCAAACAGAGATTTAACGCCTCTCATTGGCCCTACGTTAGACATTGATTTAAAGGCTTTGATAGATCGCAATCATGTCACTCCCGGCTATTGGGATATGTATGTGGACAGTCCTAATTTTCACGCCAAAGCGCGTATCAGGATAGACGAAGCTCTCACCCTCTATGAATCTAACAGTCCGTCTGCAGAAATTAGATGGACGCTTTCCCCCGAAGGTTATCGCTATTTAGAAAATTGGCTTTCCTCCCCTTCCTCTCCAAAGCTGACCTTGGAAGAACCCATTACCTTCATGGCCAATGCAACGAATCTATATATTCCTCTTAAAAATTTTTCCAAGGAAGCGCCCGCTTCGTTCGCTATAAATCTGTCTACGACTTCCATCCATTGGGCAGAGCTTCCTTCTGCGTTTAAATTAATAGGAAAGCTAGAAAGCGCTGATTTAACCCAAGATATGCATGTTTCTCTTCAAACCGCTTCGTCTCCAGAAACATTTTTAAAGCTAGATGGAACGGTTAGCCATCTGCTCAGCCCTTCAGGAAAACTTCAAAAATGGCAAGAGACAGATCTGCAAGCGCATTTAGAAGCAAAGCGCCTTCCCGTGCAATGGATTCAGGCCTTGCCAGCTACCAGTATCAGTCTTAATCGTTTGCAGGCGTTGATAGGAGAGGAAGTCGATATACAAGCCAGCACGCACCTTCAACAGCTTAGCGGTCCTCTTACAGCCGAATTCAAAGGAGAAAATGGCCAAGCCAGCCTTGACGGACAATTAACGCAGGGTGTCTTAACACTGCGCAAACCTTTTGAATGGAAAATCCGGGCAACTCCTCAATTAACGGATTTAGTCAAAGAAAACATGCCCGTCCTCAATACATTGATAGGAGCGGAAGCCCCCCTTACGTTGATGATTGATCCCAAAGGATTCTCCTGCCCGCTTGTTCCCTTTGAATTTAATCGGACGACTATTGAGCGAGGAATGATTGATTTGGGCAAAATTCATTTTCGCAATGAAGGAGATCTGCGATCCATTTTAAATCTGATTCATCCTATTTCGGATAATCAATTGACGATCTGGTTTACCCCTCTTTACTTTCAATTAAATAAAGGCGTTTTAGCTCTTCAACGATTGGATTTGCTCGTCGCCAACCTCTATACTTTAGCTAGCTGGGGCGAAATCGATCTAAATTCCCATAAAATGAACATGGTCTTAGGCGTGACTGCGCAAACGCTTCGCTATGCTTTTCATGTCCAAGGCTTAGATGATAGTTATATCTTGCAAATTCCTCTTAAAGGACGCAAAGGCTCCATTGAAATTGACAAAAAGCTAGCAGCCGGGCGCATTAGCGCGCTAATTGCCCAAATGCATGGCGATCCAAAAGCAAAATTACTCGGCACTGTTTTGGAAACGGCTATTTCAGACCATTTTGACGCAACACCACCTGCCCCAACGACCCAGCCTTTTCCATGGGCCCAAGAATTCACTCCCCCTCCTGTTGAATCTGATGACCAGTCGTCTTCTCCTTCAGACCAAAACAGCAGCGAGGACAGCAAATCGGGAAAGAAAAAGCGCAAACGCCTGCAGGATATGGATGCTAACGATCTCTTAAAAGGGTTGGAGCAAGGGGCGTCAAGCTTACTCGAACAGTGGATCAAGTAAAGCGCTTCTTTCCATTCTCTGCAGAGACTTTTTGACGGTTAATTCCTTTTATTATAAGTATAAATAAAAGGTCCAAAACTTTAAGGAGAGGATATAATGGCAAAGCGCTTTTTTCTTTTGGCCTGTCTAATAGGGATGCAGATTTTTGCCGGCCTTTCCCTTCATTCTAAAGAACTGACATTTGATTTTACCTTTTCCAAAGACTATGCAGGCTGGGTAGGCGATTTTGCCGATTATGACGTCAATCAAGAGACCTTTTTTGAGCTAGGCTGGGCCTGGACCAACCTTCCCTCAGAGTTAGCTTTCAATGGACTTCTCTTGAATAAAGGCATGCTATTGACGGGGAATAATCACAGCGATGACTTATTCATGTTTATCAAGCGCCGCATCGAAGGCTTAAAACCCAACACCTCTTACGATCTAACTTTTTTTGTCGCCATTGAAGACAATATTCCTCCAGGCCTAATAGGAATCGGCGGCTCCCCCGGAGAAAGCGTCTATTTTAAAGTCGGCGCCTCAAAGGTAGAGCCAAGAAAAGTAGCCGATGGCACCATTTATCGCTTGAATGTCGATAAAGGTAATCAATCCCAAGGAGGAAAAAACGCTGTTGTCGTAGGCAATCTGGCCAATCCGTTGGTCAATCCCTTTGCTCCCCTTTATCAGCCTAAATACTTCACCAATGAAATCCCCTTAAGAGTTAAAACCGACCATGCAGGACGGCTCTGGTTATTTTTAGGGACAGACTCCGGCTTTGAAGGGCCCACTACCTATTATATCGCCTTTATTTCTGTCCTGGCAACACCCAGGCATTAGGCTAGTCCATGGATTGAAATCCGGTTGGAAGCTTTCTGCGATGCTTCATTTCATCTACAGGGCTTGAAAAGCTTTAATAAAGGTTCACTTTCAAGCAATGCTCCTTTCTGCTGCTCCCACCCTGCTTATTCAATTCAAAAACTTAATTAGCTTTGGGATAAAAATAAGGAAGAGAAGACGTTTTTCCACTTATTGTTGTAAAAATCACTTTATCCCCATCTGCCTTATACCGGCCTTTGACAAATTTCTTATAGTCTTCCGGCTTGCCCCCCCAACGGCTTACTTCATCAACCCGCGCGATTACCGTCGCATGAATACCTGCTGCATCTAAAGCTTGGCTCAAGCGAAATCCAAAGCTCTTTTGCTCTCCGCTATCAACAGCTCCGCTGCAAGCAACAAGACTAATCTTTATGTGGCGTTCAGGTGTTCCTTTTTGCAGCTCCGGGGCATAATCTATAAGCATTTTGACATATTCATCAACAGTCACCTTATCCCCTTTATCAGAGGTTTCGATATAATCATTCCCCGGCTCATAATGGCCAATAAGATAAAGACGAGAAGAGGGGGTTAATTTGGAAAGAGCGGACAACTCTTCCTTTTTTCGCAAGTCGATCATTTGAGACGGAAGACCGTGTTTTCCTGCTTTAGCGTTCAATCCATGCCCCGATCGCCCACTCCCTAAATTAAGAATGATTTGCTGATCATAAGCGGTTCTATTAGGAGCTTGCTCAACTTGTCGAGAAGGCACTCTAGCTCTAATCGCTTCAGAAACTGTAAATGGAAAAGACGACGCTAGACGGGATTGCAACCCATTAGGAGTGAATAAAGATGGCTGAGGTTGATCTTGATCGGATGATCTCAGGCCAGAAAAAGATTTAAAAGCAATGGTTTGCGTCTTTGCTTTTGCAGGTTTATTTAAATTATTCAGGGGAATCACAGCAGACGCATGTGAGGAGGAAGGCATATTAGCTATTTCAATAGTAGAGAATGCGTCGGAAAGAGTTGAAATAGAAGCCTGAAAGACTTTTATTTCTAAATCCGTTGGGCAGCATTCGCCTGCATTTGAGGTTTGTTCATTTAGTACAGGTGTTGAATTGAGTAAAGCCGAAGAAAGCAAATCAACAGATAAAGAATTTAAATTAGGCCCGGCAAACATGCAAAAACTCCAATTAAATTGTTATAAATTAATTAACAAAATATCAAACTAATTTTAATTTATCATTAATAATAAAACAAATATTTATTAATTTAAATAAAGATTAATTATTCTTTCAGCTAACGGATGCCTCTCTCGTTAAAAATGCGGAATTTTTTAGCTGTTTTTTAATGCGAAGAAAACTTTTACCTTCTAGGCCGTCAGCGGTTTTTAATCCCTTCTTAGAGAACGCGCATCAAGACAGGCTCGCCAATCAACGTCTGATAATACAAAAAGAAAAGAAGAAACGCTTTTTTCCCAAGGTCTGATAATATCACCATCTTCTTCTTCTTAAAAAGCCAAAGCCAAAGCCAAGCCTGCAAAAGATCAGGCTTGGCTTAAATAAGCAGAAATCTTACTTGTTATTAAATTATACGGTTTGACCGTTTGAGTAAATGATGGTGAGGCGAGCGATTAAAATCGCACCGGTCACAAATCCTAAAGCGCCTGCTGTGCGAAGAGAGATAAGATCAAATTGCCTCATTGCTACAATGGTAGCGGCAGAAATAAGCGTATTAGTGATGTTATAAAGTCTTATGACTGATAAACGGTAATTGAAGCGGTTCAAGACAAGACGAGACAATTGAAAAAAAATATGATCTGCAAGTGTATAGATAGCAGGAATGCCCGCACTCAACTTGGTATTGAGATTTCCAATTAGACCTACAGCATAACCCACTCCCCCTGCTAGGGCTAGGTTAAATGGCAAATGAGACCATTTTGGTATTCCGATCAGCATGGCAAACTCCCTTATAAAAAGTTGAAAATAGAGATTAAAATTAACACTAATTTCAAATTTTTATTTTTATCAGAAGCCCTATTTATTTTCATCCTAGATAGAAAATGGTAGATTTAGTCTGCCAGACACTTAGAGTGTTTGGATTGGCCTACTTAAAATCATTTCAACGATAAGCCATTACACGTGTAAATTCCGTCACCCGCATGGGAATCTGGCTGAGACAGATTGAATATAGGCATTAGGAATTTTAATTCTTTCTTAGAAAGGAGAAAATAAAAGAGGCAAGAGTCTAATTAATAGACTCTTGCCTTTAATCAAAAGCTCTACAAGAGAGCGTACTTCTGAGTAGAAGGAGATTAAGCGTTTGAACGGTAGTTAGAACGGCCGCCGCCAAAAGAAGAACGTGGCTCTCTTCTTTCGCTGCGATCTCTTTCTTGAGCTAAGCTAACGCGCAGGCTTCTGTCTCCTAAAGGCTTGCCATTCAATTCGCGGATTGCGTTTGCTGCGGCATCAGCATCTTCCATTTCGACAAAGCCGAAACCTTTAGATTTGCCTGTCATTTGATCAGTAACGATCTTGGCACTGACAACTTTTCCGAAGGCTTCAAAATGCGCTTTTAGTTGGTCTTCGGATGTTTTCCAAGACAAGTTACCAACAAATATTTTCTTCATAAAATTCTCCATAGGATTAAGTTAACAAGGGGTCTAACTTGTGCTTATTCAGCTCCCCCTGACTCTGAATAAGGACACGCGCGCTTTTGCTTTTTAAGCAAAAGACAATTACTCATCCATAGTGTAAGAAGCAAGGGGAAACAAGGTATCTAACTTTGAGTTCAACAGATGTGATAGTCTAATAAGAACAGAAGCAAGTTGCCAACTTATCCTAATCAGGCCTCAAAAAGTATACGTATGAACCTCTTTGCGCTACACTAACTGTATGCGTAAAGGGTATAATGTCAAATGATTGCGTTTACCTCAACTCATGTACTACCTTAATTGTAACATATTTTTCTTTTTAGTCTACAAGAATGTAAAAAAAGATTCTGTTTAAGTCTTTATTTACTTAAAATAGACAGCTGCTTACCCCATAGGATGTCAATGCCAGAGATGCCGGAAGTCCATACAATTTTAACCGATTTAGAGCAAGCAGGGCTAGTAGGAAGAAAAATTGAGCATGCGGATATCTTTTGGCCTCGCACGATCAGCACACCTGACGCCAACACTTTTTGCCAGCACGTACGCCATCAAACCATTATTGGCCTAGATCGACGCGGAAAATATCTCATTTTTCATTTATCCAATCACCTTTATCTCCTTGCCCATCTGCGCATGACCGGAAAGCTTATGTTGATGCCTCCGGATGTTCCCCTCTCCCCTTACGTCCGTTTGCAATTTCGATTGGACAATCAACAGGAGCTGCGTTTTCACGACACCCGCAAGTTCGGACGTTGGTATTTGGTCCACCATCTGGATGAAGTCATCGGCAAGATCGGCCCTGAGCCTTTAGGTCCAGACTTTTCCCTAGAGGCTTTTAAGCGTTTATTAAAGGGACGCAAACGCGCCTTAAAACCCCTTCTTCTCGATCAGTCTTTTTTGGCCGGATTAGGCAACATTTATGTCGATGAAGCGCTCTGGGAAGCCGGGCTTCATCCCTTGCAGCCAGCCAATCAGCTCAATGCGCAGGAGGCTAAGAAGCTATATGACGGGATCAGGCATGTGCTAAAAAGAGGGATTGAAAGCCGAGGCACGACGCTTGGAACGGGCCGCACGAATTATTACCGACTCGATGGGACGCGCGGTCAACACCAAACCCTCCTTAATGTCTTCAGGCGCACGGGCAAACCTTGCCCGCGATGCGGGCATATCATAGAAAAGCGCATAGTGGCTCAACGCAGCACACATTTTTGCCCTGTCTGCCAGCCTTTTTTAACCAGATAAAAAGGCTGAATGCCTATCCTCTCGGCCTTTACAGAACCCGAATAGATCATTAGCGGTTTTAATACGCGCTCTTACAGCAAATAAGGCAGGAACTGATCAAACAAGAAAATTTTGTTTAATTTTTATCAAAAAACCTAGTAATATCAAAGACTTATACTAAATATTAAGAGCATTCAGGCTATTCAATGTTTACAGGTATTGTTGAAGAATTAGGAAAAATCGCGTCCATTGAATGGAAAACAAGCGGAGCCCGCTTTCATATTAGCGCGCATCGCGTGCTGGAGGATGCCAAAATAGGCGATTCGATCAGTGTGAATGGATGCTGCCTAACACTTGTCGATTTTTCTTCCCAGGGATGGTATTGCGATGTTGTCCAAGAGACCCTCGATCGCACAAATTTCCGCCTCCTCAAAGAAGGAGATTCGGTCAACTTAGAACGCGCGATCAGGTACCAAGATCGCTTGGGAGGCCATCTTGTTCAAGGCCATATTGACGATGTAGGAACCATTAAAAATAAACAAGCATTGAGCGACGGATCTTGGCAAGTCACCATTCAGCTTTCTCCCGACTTGATGAAATATTTGGTTTATAAAGGCTCTATTGCTGTCGATGGAGTGAGCTTGACAATTGCAACTCTTGGAGAGAAGGATTTTTCTTTCGCGATGATCCCCCACACGGCACAGGTAACCACGCTTGGAATCAAAAAGCCTGGAGAGCTGGTCAATTTAGAAGTCGATTTAATGGCTAAGTATATTGAGCGTCTTTTAGTCCCCTTTCAATTTAAGTCTGATCAAATAGGATCATTATATGAGCATTCAACGCATTGAAGAAGCCTTAAAGGCTTTAGCTAAGGGAAAATTTGTCATCGTCGCAGATGATGAAAACCGGGAAAATGAAGGCGACCTCATTCTGCCAGCTGAAATGGTCACACCAGAAGCGTTAGCTTTCATGATTCGCTATACAACCGGTATTGTTTGCTTAGCCATGACCGGATCTCGCCTAGACGAGCTGCGTTTGCCGCAGATGGTCGCCGAAAATACAGACCGCAAGCAAACGGCTTTTACGGTTTCCGTCGACTATCGATATGACATATCGACAGGCGTCTCTGCGGCCGATCGGACTAAGACCATTTTATCTTTGATCGACCCTAGCACAAAACCGGAAGACCTCTGCCGCCCCGGTCATATTTTTCCTCTTCGCTATCGGGAAGGCGGTGTTCTCAAACGTGCGGGACACACGGAAGCTGCTGTCGATCTTGCCCAATTGGCCAACCTCTATCCTGCAGGCGTCATTGCTGAATTGATCAATGATGACGGCACAATGATGCGCATGCCTGATTTAGAAAAATTTGCTGCTCAGCACGACATTCCCCTTATTACTGTTGCAGACATCGTACGCTACCGCCGCAAACGCGAAAAATTGGTGGACTGCATCTCTCAAGCACGCCTGCCGACAACTTACGGAGAATTCACCGCTTATGTCTATGAGTCAAAATTGGACGGCATCCAGCATATTGCTCTGGTAAAAGGAGATATCCGCAATCAGCCTAATGTCCTCGTTCGCGTCCATTCCGAATGCCTGACGGGAGATGTATTTGGATCCAAGCGCTGCGACTGTGGCTCTCAGCTGCAGCATGCCATGCAAAAAATCACCCAGGAGGGGTTAGGAGCCATTATTTATTTACGCGGGCACGAAGGTCGAGGCATCGGATTGGGCCATAAGCTGCGGGCGTATCAACTGCAAGATCAAGGACGAGATACCGTAGAAGCCAATATAGAATTGGGCTTTCCCATTGATTCCCGCGAATATGGCATTGGCGCCCAGATCTTAGCAGATTTAGGACTAACAACCATTCGTTTGATGACAAATAATCCTTCTAAGTACAAAGGAATTGCCGGCTATGACCTGGAAATTGTTGAACGGGTCCCCCTTCATACAAGCTTAACTGAAGAAAATAAACGCTATTTGCTGGCTAAAAAGAACAAATTGGGCCATTTATTAGAATTCGCAGATTGCGGAATGTCCCTTTAGCTGAAATAAAAGGAGCTTATGAAAGAATATAAAGGCAAGCTAACAACTGCTCAGCCGCGAATCGGCATTGTCATTGCCCGCTTTAATGAAATGATAACCAAAAGCTTATTAGAGGGCGCCCTCGATTCCCTAGAACGCTTTAGTGTTCCAAACCAAGCCATCACGGTCGCTTGGGTTCCCGGTGCTTTCGAAATTCCCCTTGCCGCTCAGCAATTGGCCCATTCCGGACAATACGATGCCATTATTTGCCTAGGAGCTGTTATTCGTGGGGCAACACCGCATTTCGATTATGTCGCCGGGCAAGTCTCTTCCGGAATCGCCCGCCTGTCTTTAGATTTGCAGCTGCCCATTATTTTCGGTGTCCTTACAACTGACACAATTGAGCAAGCAATTGAACGGGCAGGAACCAAAGCCGGAAATAAAGGAGCGGAAGCCGCACAAACCGCCATTGAAATGATCGACCTGATCAAGCAAATTCAACAAGATCGATCTGGCACGATCGCTTGTTCCGCACAGCCAGCCCACCGTTTCACTGTTTCCGGACCCGCGCCTTCTAGCATTTAACAGCGAGGGGAATTTTAAGTTACATACACTCTAAAATTCCCCCTCCCCCTTTTGTTCGTCGGTTCCGGCAGCGTCTCCATACAGCGACTACTCATGCGCCACTCGCGTGGCTTGTTTGGTCTAGCCGGCCTTTTTCTTCTCCAGACCAATTGTCTCCGCGCCTTTGCCTTTGCCTTTTATTTTAGGGCATACTACTCGAAGTCTGCCTGTCTTTTCTTATCCATACGCCTGTCGGCGAATATTATTCCCACAGATTAATAAAAAAAGTATAATAACTATTAAGAATAGATATTAATTGGAAGGAATAGAAATGGATAATCATTCTCTTTCTCCTCTATCCTCCTCTCCTTCTCCTATTCCACAACAAGAGGACTTGCTATCCTCCTTAACGTCCGTGGAATCCTTAGAAAAAACAACACCCGCTTCTTTAGCTGCATCGCATCCTGTTGCCGCTCACCCGGATTATGCCAACCAAGTCATTGCAGCTGAACCGATACAAGAAGAGAATATCACCTCTTCTTTTTCAACGTCAGCAGCCAATAGGGAGATGCCTTCCAAAAGCGCGCTTGCTTCAGCCAAAAAACTAGCGTTTAAGCATGGGGGATTCGTCCAGAGTATTTTTAATAAGATGATCGGCTTGGCTTATTCCACGCTAAATAATTTATCCAAGTCTATTAAAGCGGTAGGAACCGGCGCTTTAGCGGTGCAAGGAGTGTCTTTCATTTCTGCCATCCCCGATACGGTGGTAAGCGTATATTCTCTAGCCAAAAACTGGAAGGAGACCTCTCATTTCAATAGAGGCATGCAGATAAGCGGCCTTTTAGCCTCACAAGTGGCACTGGCCGCCAGCGTCACCGCATTTATTCATTCCGTTCCCGGATTATCGCAAACCATCCAAGCCGGAGCTGCCAAAGCAAGTCTCTTTTTAGGTCCCATTGCCACAGGTGTCGGAGCCATTTTAGCAGGAATTCAAGGAACCGCACTGGCGGTCAAGGCGGCTGGCTGGTCCATAAAAGCCAATGCAGCTAAGAAATTAGCTCAGGTCCATCCAAAAGGGCTATTGCATCAACTTTTTCAACGCGAACAAGATCGCTTCTCTGCCAATCGCAAATTTGCAGGCCTTCAAAGCTTTCAGTCGTATTTAATTGCCATTGGCTTAGCAGCTGCCACCGTGACAGCCGTACTGGTCAGCGTCGGCGTCATTGGGGCGGCAGCCGCCACTCCAGCCGGATGGGCGGTGTTAGGCTTAGCCGCTACAGCGACCCTTATAGGGATAGGCATTTACGCTTATCGCTCCTTTAGGGCCAAGCAAAAGGAGCGCCAAGAGCAGGCTGGCTTAGCCAAAGAATTAGTTTCTCATTTATCAGAAACAACAAAGGAAAAGGTCAAGGCCCTTGCAGCCCAGAAGAATCAATTTAACCCATCAGACTCCAGTCAAATCTTGCGACTCGCCCAACAAATTAATCAATTTGGATGGGGAGAAAAAGAGAGCCACTTGCAAAAGCAACTTCCGCAAGTGATCAGGCAAATCAGGAAATGGGGCATAAAGCTTGACAAAACAGAAGAAGCCTCGTTGAGGGAGGCGATTCAAAAGCGAGATAGCGAAACTGCAAACGCTTTAATACAAAGGATCATTGTAAATGAAATAGAAAATCAAGGGCTTAAAGCAATTGAAAAGTGGACAAAAACTCAAAATATTTTCATAAAGAAAGAAATGGAAGCCCTAGTAAGCGAAGAAGCTCAACGATCATTGATTGAACAGTTAAAAACGCTTCCTTCCAATGATGAAAGCCTTCAAAAAATTTTAGGAGCTCCCGTTTCTGATAAAAATTTAACAGATTATGCCAAGCAGCTCTTGAGCAGCTCAAACTGGCCAGAGAATCCTTCGCTAGCTAATCTTTTAGTAAAATTAATTACAAAATAGGATGGAAAGCATTCATGCCTTCAGACACCATACAAACGTCTTTGTCTTCAATTGGAGAATATCTTAATCAAGCGGGCTATGAGACGATCATACAGCCTCCAACCGAAATGAATGCCTCCGAGCAGCTGCTTGTCTCCTTGGGACAAGACGTTGACGGTCATCCTTTAGTCCTTCATCTTTTTTGGACGCAAGGAATAGAAAGAGAACCCGATTCCGCTGATACGGAATCCATTGATTTTCTGCAATTTTTGCTTGTTCCTTCCTTTTTAGCGACAGAAGCGGCAATGAAGGATCTGACTTCTTTGATTTTAAATTTAAATGCTACTCTTGATATGGCCGGCTTTGGCCTCTATGAGAGCGAGCGTTTAGTTTATTATCGCTATGTTCATATTTGCGAAAAGCCTATGATGGCCGCAGAGCCTGTGCTTGCGGTTGTCGTCTCGATTGAATTCTTGATTGAAATGATTCTTCCCTCTTTAAGAGAGGTTGCCCTAGGCCATAAAAGCCTAAGCCAAATCCAACAAGAAGCCGTTCGGAATATGCAAGAGGATGCAGAATCTCTTGATCTATGACATTTGAAGATTTCCTACAAGAAACGATGCGTGTATTGGGAGGCTCCGACAAGCTCCAGACAGACGCTTATGGGATTAGACGGTTCTGGTATGATCAGGACCGCTATCTTCTTCACTTAAGAAGTTCTTCCGACGAGAGTTTTTTTTATCTTTATGCAAAGATCGCTGCCGTTCCGGAACAGCATAAAGAAGCCCTTTATGAAATGTTGCTTACCGCCAATCTTTTTGGACAGGGAACGGGCAATCTTGTCCTAGCTCTTCATAAACACTCCAATAGCTTGATCCTAATGGAAACATTTCTTACGGCTAAAACGTCTTTTGATGAATTTTGGAACGCCCTTCCACGCTTTACGCTGTATTTAAACAATTGGAAAGAAAAAATTTCGGAATATGACAAAAAGCAAGGAAATGAAGACACGCAAGAGAATATGTTGGATCTCATGAGTCGGCGCAATCAAACTGTTTTATTTATTTAGCCTATGGAAAAAGACATCATTTTTGAATCAGCCTATGCCATTAGGCAGCATATCCTAAAAAAAGAACTTTCCCCTCTAGAAGTCGCACGCCATTTTCTTGCCCACATTGAACGAACCGATCGCCGTTTTCATTTTTTTCTTAATATAACCGCTGAAAATGCCTTGAAATCCGCACAATTGGCGGAAGAAAACCTGATGAAAGGCCATCCACTCCCCCTGCTAGGCATTCCTCTTGCCATCCTAGATACCCTCGATATGCAAGGATACCCGACAACCTTTGGTTCCTTAGCGCTAAAAGATCGCCTGGCTTTAGAAGATAGCTTTGAAATTCAAGTTATTAAGGAATCCGGCGCAATTATCCTAGGCAAAATCAACATGTCGGAGTTCCTTTTCTATCCGGTCCCTGAAAACCTCCTCAAGCCGAGAACGCTTAATCCTTGGGATGCTTCCCTATCTGCCGGCAATACGGCTGCAGCCGCCGCTGTTGCCTCGGGCTGTGCGCCTATTTGTATAGTAGGCGATATTCATGCAAGCGCAAGGGTCCCTAGCAGTTTTTGCGGGGTATTCGGCCTTAAATCCACGCGTGGAAAAATTCCCTTGATCCGGAAAAGCCTTGTTCCGATTTCCGAAAAGAACCTTTACCAGAAAGGCCCTATTACCCGTTACGTGATTGATGCTGCTCTCGCCATGGACGGCATTTTAAATTATAGCTATGGGCAGCATGCCATGCCCCCTGCCAAACAAAACTATATTGAAGCGGCTTTAAATGAAGAACCCCTCTCTTATCGGCTAGGATGGTCACCAAACCTGGGCTTTATTTCCGTCCATCCAATCGTTCATCAGGAGATGCTAAAGGCCCTAAAAGTCATGGAAAGCCTAGGCCATGTGGTCCTTCCTTTGGACCTAGAATTCGATGAGGGAACCCTCCTTCATTACCAGCATATTTTAGCCGCAGATAGGCTTTTTCCCCTTCTTTCACTTAAAAGGCAGCATGCCCATCAGCCCGACCACTTATGCGATTATACCCAGTCTTGGATTCATATGGGAGAACAAGTGACAGGCATGGAATATTCTTTGGGACTTATTCACATGGAATGGATTAAATCGGAAATCGAACGCTTGCTCGAGCACCTCGACTTTTTAGTCACGCCTACTGTTCATACCCCCCCTTTTCCGCTTTCATCCGCTCCTAAGCTTCCTACAAATAAACAAGAGATCGATCCTAGCCTCTTTTACTCTGCTTTTACCCTGCCTTTCAACATGTCCGGCCACCCTGCAATGAATATTCCCATTGGATGGACTCCCGAAGGCCATCCTATAGGCATGCAAGTGATAGGCAACTATTTCAGCGAGGATAAGATGATCCAATTTGCCGCTTCCTTGGAAAGAGTTTTCCGTTGGCCTGATAAAAAGCCTTCAAATATTCATTAGAAGCCATGATGGCTTCTATTAATAGCTTGAATTCCACGTTTTGGTTTTATACGAGGGATTTTGAAATGCTCAAATTAAGAACGAACGATTATGCCAATTTTCAGAGCTTTTCAGCCCCATAAAATATAAGTAATGCTAGTTCTGGATGCCTCTTCATTGCATCCATTTCTCAAAAAAGAAGAAGCCATTGTAAAAAATGTTCCCGCAAAGACACTGATTCGATAAGGGATAAAAAAGCTTAAGACCGCTTGAGCTAAGACAATATTAATGACACAAAAAACGGCATGTTGGCTCCAGGTTATCTCATTAGTTTGAGAAAGCTTGCGAAAGAGGGGAATGGCCAAAGCATGGACAACCGAAACAGAAGCCGCTACTGTCCCAACTAGAAGTCCTGTTTGCATTTTTCCCGATAAAAGAGTACTAATGACAAACGAATAGACCCCGCTTCTTAAGATTGCCTCAACCAAATTACCGGGCATCTGCGCAGCATAAGCACGAAGATAAGACATGGCTTCAGCTTCAATCATAGAATTTCTCTTCTTATGATAGAAAAAGTAGAATTAAAGAGCTTTTTTGAAAAACACTCTGTCCTTAAAAATTTTAGGGGCAAAAGCCGATTGTCTTTTCCCCCTTTAGGCATGTGTTAAACCAATTGAAATCATTTAGCGCGAAAGATCTTTTCTAATCTTATCAAAGCTATCATAGCGTTCGACAAAGGATTGTGCAATTTCGTCAACACTGTCTTGAATTTGTCCGATAATGGTATTTGTTGGACCGACTTGCAAGGTTTGTTTTTCCCATGTAATTGCTTGAAAGCCCATGCCTGGATCAAACATAAATCTTTGCAACATGACTGATTCAAATAAACGCCCTTCACAGCATGCAACATAGCCTTTGTCAATGGGATAGAGCAATATTTGGATTTGAAAAAAAGGCAGAGGAGGCTGGCCTTCGGCAGTCATGATAGTGGGATTAATGGGCTCCTTGCTGAAAATCGTCTCCACCTGTTTGCGCAATTGGTCTGCATTAAGATCGAGCTTATCCCCTTCCGGCTTTATGATGGTAACATACACACCAATATTGTTGGTAATATTCAACAGGTGATCCCCCCCTTGCCATGCCCCTCCGCGGTAAACTAAAATACCTGGATGAAAATACGTTGCCTGTTGAGGAACAGGCGCCGGAGGAGCAACACGAGAGGGCGTATAGGAACTTGAAGGTGGCCTTGCTCCACTTCCTTTATCTAAGGGAGGAAGCTGGCCCATGCGAGAAGGCGTAATCGTTCCTCCAGAAGAGGTACCGCTCATTGCTCCCGATTGCGCTTGCAAACTGCTTAAGCAAAAAAATGAAGAAAATAATAAAGCAGATAAAAAATGTCCTTTTCGCGTCATCATCCATACCTCCAAATACAGTAAATGCTTTTTTAACTGATTTAAAGATTTGTAATCAACGATAGACTTCGCAAATTGGTTTTTGTATGTGCCCAATATACCCATTTGTACGCTGCAGCAAATTTTTCCAGCTTGGCGAAGCTTCTAACAATTCTTTGTGCAAGCTGGAAAAAAAACATTGCGTATAGAGCCCTCCAAAGCGCGATCCATAAGATAATTGCCCTGCACTGCAACTTCCGACCACGATACACCCTTTGGCATGGGAAAATAGCTGAAGATAACCTGGATAATGAGGAGCCACGGACTTTAAATTGAATTGAATGGTTTTACTGGGCCCTCCAAAGCCGTGTTCTATATAGTTATTGCAGCAATCCGCCATGATCAAAGCAAACTGCGGCTTCTTAGCCCGAACCGTATCGGCAATCCAATTTAAATCCAAACCAGGCTTATAAAATTCAAAAGTAATAAATGGCCAAGGAGTGATTTTCTCCCTTGTCCGATAGCCATGGCCGGAAAAGAAAAAAACAACGGCATCTTCGGGTTGAACGGCAAGACTTTTTAAATAAGCGGAGACCAGCGTCTTTTGAAAATCGGATCCAGAAAAGATTTTCTCCTTTAAAACCAGCTGGGCATGCTTGGCAATCACGCGCAACTCTTTTTGCCAGCGATTAATATCAGGTTGAGTGACAGAGCTGATATCGGCATGAATCGTATCCGCTACAAGAATGGCATGCAAGGTCTTAGCCTTAAGCGGCTGGCTTGCCCCTACACAGGCGAAAAAAAGAAAAAAACAAAAAAGAATCCTATTCATAAGCAGCTCTCAAAATACTAGAAGGGGCATTTTAATCTTCGCTCCAATTATCCGCAATCTTTTGCTCGCTCCCCACTCAACCCTACACTCCCCTAATGAAATTAACAAAAGCCATGCGCCCAACCACGTCTGATAACATTATCTCTCTCCCACTTCCTTCTTTTTGTTAAAAAACCTGTCACATCCCATTACGTCTGATAATACTAAACACTTGTTAGATGTCTTCCCTGTATTGGCTAAAGGCTCGAGCCTTTTACAAGAAAGAGAAAAGAAGAATGAATTTGGAATGAGCCATTCTTTTCGATAGAGGGATGGCGCCAGGTGTTCGGCGCCCAAACGAGGCTCATCCGAAAAATCGCGGAAAAAAGAAGCCAGCAGCAACACGAGCGGCTGGCTTGCTTAGAAGCGAATGATTTGAATAAATTCAATTCTTGCTTGTTTGTTAGCCTTGCCAGGATCTAAACTTTCGAGAGAACAGATCCGGATTGCGTTTATTTTGTTGATCAGTTCCTTGATCAGGAACTTTTCTAGAGCTATTTTGCTTAAGAGCCTTATACTTTTTTAGAAGCCCGCTTGCTGTTTTCTTATTAGACGGTGTAATTGTTGCTGGCTGATTTTGGGCCTCTCCTTTTTCAACAGAGGAAGCCGCCCGTTTTTTTGGAAATCTGCGAGAAGCGTTTGTTTGTACAGCCTTTTTCTGGGGCTCTGCCGATTCCAATTCAAGGACTTTTCGTCTCAGGCTGTCATTTTCTGCATGCAGTTCTTGAGTATAGCTTTCGACCATCTCTGCGTATAAATACGCCAGCTCTCCTTTGTCATGCTCTTTGTAGATTTTTTTGGTTAACTTCTCTATTTCCTTTGTCGTCACCGGCAAATAGTTAATGAAGTAATTCGACGCAATCGTATTATCATATTCGGTCGCTAGATCGAGCGGGGTTTTTTGATCATTTGTTTTTTCATACGGATTCGCCCCATATGCCATTAATATTTGGACAGCGTATTTGTTTGTGGACAAGATCGCTGCAATATGTAGAGGAGAAAAACCGTCTGGGCCCAATTGATGAATAGGAAAGCCCAGTAAAATCATTCCCTCTAACAGATCTTGATAATTTTCTTTTCCAAAAAGCTTGCTGAGACCGCTGATAAGATGTAACGGAGTAAAGCCTTTCCCTTCCTTCTCCGGATCCGCATCTCCATATTTTTTTTGATAAGCGCAAGCGAGCAAGATTAAATACGCTTGCTCTAGAGTCTCTTTTCTGTCCAACTGGAATTCTTTCCGCATCGCTTCCATAAAGGGATGCGCGGGATTAATCGTTAAAGGATGCGTGACATCCGGCCTTTTCGTAGCTAGAATGAATTGTCGCAGGCTATCAATAAAAGTTGCTGAATTTGGAGCTTGCAAAAGTTGATGCAATTCCTCTACTTTATCGTCTAAAAAAGGAAAAAGCTCTTCCATTCTTTGCTGAACAGCTTCCCATGTCTCCTGATAACTGGCTTTGCACGAGATGGCATATCTCCCCAATAAATCTGCCGTCAGATCGCCATCGAATATCGCCCAAAGAATTTTTCTAAAATAGCCTTGCGGCTTAAAGGCTGAAGCAGGAATCGCTTGCGCTAATTGTTCTATCTTCGGGAAAACATTCTCTCGAGCTAAAAAAGTATCCTTTACTATTTCATACCAATTTTTACAAACTAGATTATACGGTTCCAAGCCGGATGTATAACTATGAGATTTTCCTAAAATGCTTAAAATATAAGCAATCATTTCCGGTGGTAAAGAATTAATCGGCCCCTCTTCCGGCTGACTCAACAAATAAGGATAGACTAAAAATCTACGGCATATTTCATGGTTATAGGGATGCATTAATAAATTCCTTTTTACAATTAATTTAAGCTAACAAATACAATTGACTTAATAAGCCTTAAAAATTTAAACCTTGTTTTCTATTTCATCAACAAAAAAATAAAAACTTATTCTTAAAAATTTATAAATTATAAAAATAAAACATTAAATTAATTAAATAGAAGAAATTTGCTCATTTTAAGCAATATTTACCGCAGAACACTTTAGACTTCTAACAATAAGCGATTTAGCTCTTGCAAACATTGCTCAACAGAAAAAGAATGGAGATCGATTATATGATCTGCCCATTTTTCATAAAGGACGGATCTTTCCCCATAAAGGCGATTAAAGGCATGCTCAGGATCTTCTGTTTGTAAAAAGGCAGGAAGAGCGGATTGGCACAAAAGACGTTCTTTTAAAACAACGGAAGGGACTTTTAGATAAATAAACCGGCTATGCTTTTTAAGCGAGAGGCAGTTTTTTTCTTGGATTAAGCTTCCTCCTCCTGTGGCAATGATCACAGGCTCAGGATGGGCTTCCAAGCTTTGGATGGCCTTGCTCTCTAAATAGCGGAAATACGCTTCTCCAAAGACCTGGAAGATTTCTCTACAAGACAAGGAAGCATGGTAGCTTTGAATGAGGGCATCTACATCGATAAACCGTTTATTTAAATGCTGTGCCAAACGGCCACCCAATATGGTCTTCCCGCTAGTCGGAAAACCAATTAAAGAAATATTAGGAGAGGATTTGTTTAGCATAGCTCTTAAGGCGTTTTCTCCTCTTCCTTCATCGCTTTGGGAAGCAAATCAAATGACTGAATAAAATGTTTATAGTCCATTTCGTCGACATCATCTTTTTTAGCCACATAGCCAAGCTGATAAACGGTCTTATTCAGTAGAAAGGCAATTCCTTGAATTTCATAATCTTGGTTGAGAAGCTTGAAATTGATAGCCGGCAAGGTTTGAAAAGTGGTGTCCGTGATATCAACTAAACGACTGTTTGGATTGCTGGTTACAAGCTCTTCAATCACACTATGCAACAACTCGTTTGCACTCACAATGGCAAAATCCGGAGGGTAAGTGATCAAGTTGATCATAAAAATGCTGCCATTCAACTTTTCGGAAACAAACATCTCATAGCGGCGTTTCTTATCTGTATTGGGGATATTGACAAATTCTTTTGCATACTGAGGGACAGCCGGTAAATCTACTTTAAATTTACCCGATTGAGGCGTAAATTGGCGCCAATCAGCAAAGGGAGGAACCGCCATTTTAGTAGAAGAAGAGCCGGGAAGGACTTTATAGGCATCTTTCATATGCGTCGCAAGATAAAGCACAGCTAACATCATTGCTAAAAATACAGTCACAATAACCGTTTTGTACATGATCGCCTCTCTTAAAGCGTGCCTTTGAATTCACTCCCTTGCTTCAGCATGAAAGCGTCGACTCCCTTAGCTCATGCTTAGCCGGACAGGCACCCTCTCTTAAAATGGATGGATTCTCTTTTATTTTTCTTTAGATTATAGCAAACCAGATGAGAAGTTTTAATACGCCTCTCAGACCGCCGCTATCTCGCGCATTGAATGAGTGTATACCTAAAAAAATAAATTGCAACAATTGAAAAGAAAGAGCGCTTCTTTTTCCCTTTTTCAGCTTACCGAGGAGGCTATTTATACGCTATCGCGCTCTTTTCATAGCTCAGGGTCAAAGGCGGTTTATCCGTTAACTCGGATGGCCCATCGAACTGGATTGGCCCAGGGCAGCAATAATCATCATTTAACAACCAATGCGCTCTTTGCTGGCAAAATTGAGCAAAAGGCGCTCCTTCAAGATCTACCAAGGCTTTTTGAATGACCGCTTTCTTTTTCCCTTCTCTTGTCTCTTGATGCAGCAAGCTGTAAATAGGAATCCCGGCCACTTCCCAATCCGAAACAGGCTGGGTCAAATTGCCGATACCGCTCATGTAGCCTGTCGCCCCATTCAAAATGAGCAAAGCGGCGGTATGGCCCAGCGCATAGCAATATTGGCAATCAAAGTTAGAAGGCAAGCCAGAGCGCCCTTCATAGCCGAAAAAAAGAGGCTGGCTGCTGAACTTCCCTTTATATTTTCCTTCTTGTTTAAGACGGTTCAATTCCTTTTCGACAAGATCGATCAACAGACGCTCGGTCTCGATTTTGGAAACTTGGACATTGCCATGCGGATCGCGGTCAAGCAAGAGCTGTTTTTGAATGGACTCCGGTAACCCCAGCAAGCAATGAGAAGAGGCTTCACTTAAATGGGATGCAATTGAATGCACGCGTTCTTTATGGTGCCGCTCCTGTTCACGTAGATGTGCAAGAGTGGGATCAGCGGCCAGCAAATGATTAAGTTCGCGAAGCATTTGCTTGAATTCGGGAATAAACTCGATCAATCCTTCAGGAATTAAAACCGCCCCATAATTCTTTCCTTGATCAGCCCTCGCAACGATCATCCGGACAATTTGCTGCACAATATCCGCCAGCGTTTGCTTCTCGCCTTCGACTTCCTCGCTAATAATAGCCAAATTGGGATGCGTCTGCAGCGCGCATTCAAGGACAATATGGGAAGCGGAGCGTCCCATTAGCTTAATAAAAAAGTAATATTTTTTCGCTGATAAGGCATCTTTCAATAAGTTGCCAATGGCTTCTGAGTAAACTTTACAAGCTGTGTCAAATCCAAAAGAGATGTCGATAAATTCATTTTTCAAATCCCCATCAATCGTTTTAGGTACCCCTACAACGCGTGTGTTCATTCCCTTTCGTTTAAAATACTCAGCCAAAAAAGCGGCATTCGTATTGGAATCGTCTCCCCCTACAATGACAAGGCCATCTAAATTCAAGGCTTTAATCGTCTTCTCGGCCGCGTCAAACTGTTCAGGCGATTCGATTTTCGTCCGGCTTGATCCCAGAAGGTCAAATCCCCCTTGATTGCGGTAAACAGCTAAAATCTCATCCGTAATGGCCAGTGTCTTATTTTTAATAATGCCATTCGGCCCATCGTAAAAGCCGATCAGTTCGCTTTGGGGATGAATTTTTTTTAAGGCATCATATAGACCGGAGATCACGTTATGCCCCCCTGGAGCTTGCCCTCCCGACAGCACAACCCCCACTCGCAAGGGATTTGAAGGCTTCTCTTGCCCTTGTTGAAATGCCAAAAAAGGCTGCGCTGCAGTCTGCGGGAATAGGTCTTTCAATGCGGATTCCCTAGGCAGGGAGGAAGAAGGGGTTTGCGGAACAGGATGCAAGGAAGTTAAATGCTTTAGAATAGATGGCAAACTCGGTTGATAGCTTAATCGATAGCGCTGCAAAGGGCTTAAAGGAGCCATAGCTAACCTCAATTAAAAAGCGTTTTCTGATACCACTCACTTGTTTCTGCGAGCAAGATTTCTTGTTCAGCAGGATCCGAAAAATCATGATCGCTTTTTGATAATAGAATAAAACGAGTATTTTCTGTTGCTTCGCGCGCTTTTTTGTAGGCATCTGTATGCTCGCTTTGCACGACGACATCCTGCGTGCCATGAACATGCAGCATGGGGATATCCTTAAGCTTTTCTAATTCGCGCTTAATGTCAATTTCGAAAAACTGATGGATAAATTCCATATTCGGCGCTTTGCTGCTGGGCAGCATTTGCATGATGTCTTTTTTGGGGATCTCTTGCTTATTGGTTTTATAGGCTTCCCATAGTTTTTTCCAAGGATCGCTTGTAAAAACAGGGGCCCATAAGGCTAGGCTTTTAATGCTTTGAAAGCGTGTGGCTGCCATGACAGCTAAGGCGCCCCCTAACGAGCGGCCTAACAAGCCGATGCGCGTCGCATCGATCTGAGGATCATTGGCCAAGTAATTTAAGCAAAGCAGCGTATCGCTTAGCTGGCTTTCAATCGTGATATCGTTGAACTCTCCTTCGCTATCCCCGGCGCCCCGATAATCGAAACGAAGCACGGCAATGCCGCGTTTGGCTAGTTCCTTGCCTAATCGGACAAATAAACGGGACTTTCCGCATTTTGTTCCTGCAAAACCCGAACAAATTAAGACAGCGGGAACTTTAGACGCATGAAGGGGCCGGTGCAGCATGGCAAAAATTTTCTCATCGCCATTCACCAAGGTAATTGATTCGCGTTCTTCAACTTTTTGCATAGAGGCCTGTTAAATTAGTCTATTGCTATTTCATGGGCTAACATTAACATTCCGGCACATTAACAGCCAGCCCGCCTTGCGAAGTTTCCTTATAAATCGCCATCATATCATGACCTGTCTGCCTCATTGTCGCAATGACTTGATCCAACGTCACTCGATGCGTGCCATCTCCATGCAGTCTAGCTAAACGCTCGGCATTAATCGCCTTTGCAGCCCCCATGGTATTGCGTTCAATGCAAGGGATCTGGACAAGCCCTTTAATGGGATCGCAAGTGAGGCCAAGATTATGCTCCATGCCAATTTCTGCGGCATTTTCCACTTGCTCATTGCTTCCACCCAATGCGGCCGCTAAGCCCGAAGCAGCCATGGAACAAGCCACTCCCACTTCTCCCATACATCCCATCTCGGCTGCAGAAATAGAAGCGCCTTCTTTATATAGAATTCCAATTGCGCCAGCAACTAATAAAAAGGTGACAATGCCGTCTTCATTCGCTCCTTTGACAAACTTCTGATAATAATGCAGCACAGCTGGAATAACGCCTGAAGCTCCATTCGTCGGCGCTGTGACGACTCTTCCGCCAGCTGCGTTTTCCTCATTAACAGCCAATGCCCACAGGCTCACCCAGTCCATGACTTCTGCCGGATCTCGCTGCTCTAAAGGCTTTTTCTCTTGCTCTTGTAAATAACGGTAGATTCCCGCCGCACGCCGCTTAACATTTAACCCGCCAGGCAGAATGCCTTCTTGCTGGCAGCCGCGCTTGACGCATTCTTGCATGATATGCCAAATATGCAAGAGTCCTTTTCGGATCTCTTCTTCCGTTCTCCAGCTCTTTTCGTTTTCCATCATCAGCTGAGCAATTGTCATTCCCTGGCGCCGGCATTGGATGAGCAGCTCTTCGGCCGTTTTAAACGGATAAGGCAAGCGGTGCGAATTTTGAAAAATTTCCTTATCTTTCATGGCTGCTTCATGATCAACAATAAATCCTCCGCCGACCGAGTAAAAAACCTGTTGGTAAAGCTCTTTGCCTCCTTGATCATAAACGGTAAAACGCATGCCATTGGGATGGTAGGGAAGCTGCTTATCATAATGGAAAATCAAATCGGCCGGCTCATCAAAAGAAATCGCATGGGTATTCAACAAGATCAATTTTTTTTGCTTACGAATAGAAGCAATGCGCGGCTCGACATCAGCCGGATCGGTCCCTTCAGGAGCATTTCCCTCAAGGCCAAGAAGAACTGCGATATCAGTAGAATGCCCTTTGCCTGTTAAAGCAAGCGAACCATAAAGTTCGGCTTTGATCCTTTTGACTGTTGGCAACAAATCTTTTTGAGAAAGATTTAAAACAAATTGCCGTGCTGCGCGCATAGGTCCTACCGTATGAGAACTAGACGGCCCTATTCCAATCGAGAAAAGATTAAATACGCTGACAGCCATGATGCTTGTCCTTGTTATTAAGTGATATATTGTTAATAAAGAAAAAGATATTAGCAAATTGACTGCATTAGTCAAAGAAAAAGAATAAATCTGAAATAAATAAAAACTGAGAATACAAAAAATTTATTTTAACTAGGGGGTTGATGACATAGCAAAAAAAAGACCTGTCCTCAAACTTTTTATATTGTTAAAGAGAAAATTCAGATTAATTACATTACGCGATCCTTTTCACTCTTTCATTTTACTATTAAATAACTACAAAATCAAATCAATCTCTATTTTAAGATTAGACTAGTTTAAGATTAGACTAGCCTCAAGTGTACCTTTTAATTTTAAGGGGCGATCCCGCATTCCCATGCACTGCCGCTTACTTTTATGCTAAACGGCAAACTGAATATTTTATCTTAAGTCTTGTTTTCATACGCCTCTTCATTTAAAATGAGAATGCTTTAAAAGACTGTCGTCGAATTGCTAATCGTCTATATTCAAGTTAGTTTTCTCGATCTAGATCATTAGCGGTTTAACGTCCCTCTAAACTTTGGCAACATTAAACAAGCAATTCTATGCGTAATAGTTATTTAAATAAATCCTTTCAATCGGAATGCTCGTTGCATTCGCGATCCCTTAAGTTGTCCCTCCCTTACTCATTCCCCTCTTTTGCAGCAGCCCCTGCGGCAGCCCGTTGGGCTACATATTCTATTTAATCTTCTTTTTTCCTTTTCACCTTCTTTTTCAATAGATTTGATTGAACTTTCTTTTCAACTCGCTAGTTCCGCGGTTTTAAAAGGGTGTTAAATCAATTGAAAAAAAGCAGCTTACTTGGCGCAATCTCGAGGCCATTTAACTCATTTAATAAATTAAAAAACAATTTGATTAGTTTAGGTTTTTATGCTGCATTTAGAACTTCCCAAATATAAAATGATTGAACAAATTTCAAAAACAAGCCCGGAATACATCTCTTTTTCACAAGGAGCTGTCAAAGTAGGCGGCACGCCGGCTGAGATTAAAGCGCATGTTGCTTCCCTTTTAGAAACTGATTGCTGTGATTATTATCAATCTGTGGCGGGGCTTTATCCGTTGCGAGAAAAAATTGCGCAGAGGTTGACAGAGAAGTTCGGCCCTCTTTTTACACCGGAGCATATCCTGGTCACCCATGGATCAATTGGAGGCATTACCGCGCTTTGCTTATCTCTGTTAAAAGAAGGCGATGAAGTCCTTCTTCCGGAACCCACTTACCCTAGCTATCGCAACATTATTTTATTTTCTAAAGGCCAACCGATCTTCACGCCCGCTTTTTTTGAGGACAAGGAGGGATGGATGCTTAATCTTGACGCTCTAGAGCATGCACGAACTTCGCGCACTAAGATGCTAATTCTTCCCAATCCTTCCAATCCTTGCGGTTTCTGCCTGTCCACTCAAGACTTGTTACAACTCAAAGCTTGGGGAGAAGCCCATGGTATTTATGTGGTCATTGACGAAGTCTATGACAATTACATTTTTGAGGCCCAATTCGCCTCAAGCACGCCTTTTGTATTAGAATCGAATTACCTTATACGGACAGGCTCTTTTTCCAAAGACTTTGCGATGAGCGGATGGCGCATTGGATTTGTGGTGGGCTCGCCTCTCCTCATTACTCATTTAATTAACATACAAGATGGAACCTTGGGTTGTCCAAGCGTCGTTGGCCAGCAAGCCGCCCTCTATGCCTTAGCCCATCCCCATTTGATAGCGAGGCAGACAGCAGCTGTTAAAACCAGCCGCGATCTGGCTTGCAGTCTTCTCACCCCCTTAGTGGAGCAGGGAATTTTTTCCTATACAAAGCCTAAAGCCGGCATTTTTCTCTTTTTAAAAACGAAAGAATTAAATACTGAAGAATTGGTCATGAGGCTTTTAAATCAGTGCAAAGTCGCTTTAGTCCCCGGAACAGATTTCGGAAATAGCGCCTCTTCCTATATTCGTTTATGCTACGCAAGGGAAGAACCTCTCATTGAGGAAGGCATGCGCCGCCTCTGCCGCTTCTTTGGCGGCTGAAATGAAGGGGAAGAGTCCGAGACGCTTCCCCTTTTCTTCTCAAAAATTACCGATTCGCTTATAAGGAAATTATTCTATCCATTACCCTATAGACTGTCGTCGAATCGCCACCTTGCTTCCAATAGAACTTAAATCAGCCATTCAAGCCTTTGCCAATCCCAAAGAATCAAATTAGAAAGAGTATGCCTATTCATTTTTCTAAAAATTTTTCATTTTAAGGAGGCCTCTATGAAAGCAATGGTCTTTAAAGATAAAAATCAAGTAGCTGTGGAAGAAGTAGAAAATCCTCACTTGACAAACCCTAGGGATGCCATTTTGCGGGTCACATCAAGCGCGATTTGCGGAAGCGATTTGCATATGTATGATGGCCGCACCGATATGGAAAAGAATTCAACGTTTGGCCATGAGATCATGGGAGTGATTGAAGAGATCGGCGAAGCAGTGACTTCCATTAAAGCCGGCGACCGCGTTGTTCTTCCCTTTAACATTTCTTGCGGTTTTTGCTTTAACTGTGTCAGAGGATTTACCAGCGCTTGTCTGACAACTAATCCAGATGGGGTGGGGGCTGCTTATGGCTATGCCGACATGGGTCCATACAAGGGGGGACAAGCAGAATTTGTCCGCGTCCCTTTTGCGGATTTCAATTGCCTAAAGCTTCCCGGCGAACCGGGAGATGAATTAGAAAATGATTTTCTCATGCTGGCGGATATTTTTCCAACAGGCTATCACGCTTGCGAATTAGCCAATGTACAGCCAGGCAGTACCGTTGCCATTTTCGGAGGTGGCCCTGTTGGCCTATTGGCAGCTCATAGCGCTTTTATTCGGGGCGCAAGCGAAGTCTTTGTTGTGGATCAATCGGAAGAACGCTTAGGCATAGCCAGCCAGATTGGTGCCCATCCCATTAATTTTAGAGAGGGGGATCCCGCTGAGCAAATTTTCGAGATGCGCCGCAATAACCGCTTGATCATGGATTCTTTTCGTCCAGGCGAGGAAAAAATGATCGGAGTGATGTGTGGAATCGATGCAGTCGGCTACCAAGCGCGCAGCCAGAAAAATCCTGACGCGCAAGAAGATCCTACATCGATTATCCGCCAACTCGTCAAGGTGGTCAATCCTACCGGCAGCATTGGGATTGTCGGCGTTTACATGCCTCAAGATCCAGGAGGAGTGGACAGCCAAGCCAAGCAAGGCATTTTGGGCATCCCATGGGGGGAAATTTTTCATAAAGGCTTGACGATTGGAATGGGGCAGACGCCTGTCAAGAAATACAATACGTATCTACGAGATTTAATTATTGCAGGCAAAGCAAAGCCCAGCATCATTGTCTCCCATCAAATTAATATTGAAGATGTGCCCGAAGCCTATAAGAAATTTGATCAGCGTGGGATGGGAAGCGGCCAAGACTATACAAAATTTGTCGTGAAATTTTAATAAACGGCGTTTTTTCTTGTTGGACAGGCTTATCTGCTGCTTTATTCACACGGCAGATAAGTCTTATTTGGTTTAAGCCCCCTTTAAAGAAGGGATTAACTCAGGTTATTAAAACCGCTAAGAAGACGTCCAAGAAATCACCGTTTTAATTTCATCCTGGGGATGAGACAAGAGGGCATTCTCAAATTGCGCAAAGGAAAAGCGATGGGTAATGATTTGCTCAATTACTCCTGGCCATGCCTTATTTGCTTCTTCTAAATCTTTGACTCCTTGCTGCCAATGAGCCTTGGCTGCATTAACACTCCCAACTACCACTTGATTATGAAAGACCAACTCCTGCATCAAGTCGCCGCCATCAATTTGCACTTGCTGGCTTGGAGGGGTCACGCCTGTCAACACATAGGCGCCATTAACCCCTAAGATTTGCCATAGCTTAAAGTCCAATGAAGTGACTCCGGCGGCTTCCACAATGATATCCGGCGCGTCATAAAGCTTAGGAATATCAGAAACATGAACTTGCCTCACATCTAAATAGGTGCCTCCCATATTTCTTAGTAAACGGGGACGCGGGCTATCTGAGCCGACAATGTCTATTCCAATGACTTCCGCCCCCCTTAGGCGGAGCGCCATCGACGCCAAGAGGCCGACAGGGCCCATCCCCGCCACAAGCGCTATTCTTCCCTGCAAAGGGTTGGAAGCCGGCCAATCTACCAAACGATTTATCTGAATGCGAATAACATCATCAATGGCTTTTTCAATGACGGATGTGGGCTCGCACAAGACGCCAAAGGAGCGCATATGGGAAGGAATGGGAACGATAAACGCTTCTTTATCCACCACAAACTGCGCCTGATAACCATTTTTTCCTTTGATTCCCCGTTCCGTATACTCTCCCGTATAGCACAGGTCCGAGCGTCCTTTTTTACAAGACGAACAATGATTGCATCCGCGGCGAACGGTGAAAGTAGCAAAGTCGCCGGGCTTAACGGATTTAACGGAAGAACCGATCTCTACGACTTCGCCTATCATTTCATGCCCAATAATTAGCTCTTGGCTATCAGGAGGCGGCAGCGCCCGTCCGGCGCCTTTTACCTCATCCCGATCAGTCCCGCAAATGCCCACTTCATGGACACGCAGTTTGATCTCATCCGGGTTTTGAATGGCAGGCTCCGGACGATCTTCCAGTTGAAGCTTGCCCGTCGCCGTATTTAAAACAAGCGCTTTCATTTAACCTTTGCCTCTTTAGGTTCTGCCTGCTGCCTATTCTTGAGTGCAAAACGGTAAATGGCTCCTACCCTTCCTTCTCTTCTTTCGCGGACAATACCTGGATCAGCCCCAAAAGGATGGCCGCCAAAGCCATGCCGCATCATGGCAATTGCCCTTGCCCAGTTCTTTGTTTTATCACGAGAAGCAAAGAGCTCCATTACCGATTGACTGATCACCGGAATAGGCACTTCCATTTGAATGGCATCGCTCACCAGCCAGTTGACTTCGCCTGTATCTTCTATATAAGGAGGAATATTTGCCAACCCGCCTTCTTGCCGGTACGCTTCTTCCATTAGATCGACCAGCCATGAGCGGATGACAGATCCATACCGCCAGCAACGGAGCACGTCGTCAATTTTCAACTTTACGGGAAAATGCTCAAGAAGATCGATTCCTTCTCCGATTGCTTGGAGCATGCCGAATTCGATGCCATTATGCACTAACTTGGTAAAATGGCCCGCGCCAGGAGGGCCGGCATGGACATAACCGCCCTGCACAGCCAGCTGGAGCAAAATAGGTTCAATTTGGGCAACAACCTCATCGTCTCCGCCCGCCATGAAGCAAGCGCCTTCACGTGCACCTGACACGCCTCCGCTTGTTCCCAAATCAATAAAGCGAAATCCCTTTTGAGCAAGCTTATCATGCCGGCGAATGGAATCCCCCCAATAGGAATTCCCCCCGTCAATTAAAATATCTCCGGGATCGAGGCATCCCATCAATTGATCCAGCATTTCATCAACAGCCGGCCCCGCTGGAATATATAAGAACACTTTGCGCGGTGGCTTTAGATGCTGCTTAATCTCTTGGATAGAACGGCAATTCACAAGTCCTGCCCGAATCAAATCCTCAGAAGCCCCTCCCAAGGTATATCCAACCACTCGTATGCCTTTATCCATGGCATTTCTGGCCAAATTGGCTCCCATTTTTCCCAATCCGATAATGGCTAACTCAAGCTGATGATTTTGCATAGGCTTCTTCCACCCTCGCTTAATAATTATTTTATGCGTCTTTATAATGTGCTTCCGGCAATCCCTTTACCTCTGTCCGGACAGCAAATAGGCTGCCGGATAACGGATATTGCTCAATCTCTTCTCTAGACATATTTTCTCTGGCTGTTGTCATGAATAGAATATCTAGGTTTTCCCCTCCAAACGCACAGCTAGTGGGACGCGGAACCGGCAAGGTGATGACGCGTTCTTTTACGCCTTCCGGACTATAGCGGACAATTTTTCCCCTGCCGTAATGAGCGCTCCAAACATATCCCTCTTGATCGACTGTCAATCCATCAGGCCCTCCCACAGGAAAGTCATTTGCATCCAATTGAACAAAGACACGGCGGTTGGTAATGGATCCCGTTTCAGGATTAAAGTCGTATGCAAAAATGGCGTAGCGTTTCGTCTCTGTAAAGTACATGGTGCGATTATCCGGGCTCCAGCCCATCCCATTTGTCAGCTTCACATGATCTTGCATCCCTGTTAACGAGCGATCCCGATTCAGGCGATAAAGATTGCCCGTGTCCTTCTGCGGCTCAACCAGATTCATTGTTCCGCACCAAAAGCGCCCTTGCCGATCGCACTTGCCATCATTGAAGCGATTATCAGGTCTATCTTTTTCCGGTTCGCTGATCATGTCCAGCTTACCGCTTTGCCGGTCTAATAGACCAATCCCATGGGCAAGCGCTAAAACAAATTTTCCGCTCTCGCAAAAGGCAAAGGCTGTCACCAATTGAGGCAAAGTAGCAACCACTTGATTTTGATCCGTTTGAGGATCAAAACAAAAAATCCGACATCTTAAAATATCTACCCAATACAATTTCTGATCGCTAGACGACCAGACCGGCGATTCGCCTAATATCGCCTCTGTTTTTAAGACACACTTAAGTTCTTCCATACGTAATCAAGAGTAGATGTTCGCCTAATCTTTGAGGCTTTTTATCAAGAAAAAGCCCCTTCAATGCGTCAAACCAAACAAAAGAGGGGCTAGCAATACTAATAATTGAATTTGAATGTTTTGGGAGAAAAAGATAAAGGAGGGCATCTTAAGCTTTCCCTTAACTTCTAATTTTCTTTATTAAATAAGGAAGATGGGGATTTTATAAAATATTTATTTTAAGGAAATCATGGATACAGCCGAGCATCAACGCCTAAACAGCTCCCATAAAGAGGTTTATCCTCTTTGGAAAAAATGGGGACCTTATGTCGCTGAAAGAGCCTGGGGAACGGTCCGCGAAGATTACAGTTCCAATGGCGATGCATGGAACTATTTCCCTCATGATTTAGCCCGCTCTAAAGCCTATCGTTGGGGAGAAGACGGGCTAGCCGGCTTTAGCGACACCTATCAGACAACCATTTTCTCAGTTGCTCTATGGAATGAGAAAGATCCCATTTTGAAGGAGCGTCTCTTTGGACTCAGCCACCTCGAAGGCAATCATGGCGAAGATGTAAAGGAGGCTTATTTTTATCTAGATTCCACGCCAACGCATTCTTATATGAAATATTTATATAAGTATCCGCAAGAGGAATTCCCCTATGAAAAACTTGTGCAAGAAAACCATCAACGAACCTTGCAAGATCCCGAATATGAGATTTACGATACAGGGGTTTTTGATCAGGGACGGTATTTTGATGTGTTTATCGAATATGTAAAAGCTTCGCCTGAAGATATTTGCATACGCATTCAGGCCTATAACCGCGGCCCAGAATCCGCCCGCCTGCACCTCATCCCTCAATTATGGTTCCGCAATACCTGGTCTTGGACTCCTCCCTATGCCCCTACTCCTCGTATGAAGAAGAATGATAAACAGCCTGAACAATGCAGCTTATGGATAGATCCCACGGCACTTCCTTTACCTGAATGGATTCCTCCTGCTTATCGTCCCGCTCCTTTTTATGCCTATGCCGATCCTGAAGCCTCTCTTTTATTTACCAATAATGAGACCAATACGGAAAAAGTAGAGAATAAACCCAATCGCACACCTTATGTGAAAGACGCCTTTCATCGCTGGATTATTCAAGGGGACCCTTGCATTCATCAAGAAGAAGGAACAAAAGCGGGATTTCATTATGCAAGCAAAGAAATCGCCCCTCAAAGCTCTTTCACCGTGCGCATCAGGCTGACTCCTCAGTTGCTTGAAGATCCCTTTGAAGAGTTCAATGCCATTTTTGAGCAGCGCCGGCAAGAAGCCGATGCCTTTTACGAAGCCGTGCATGCTCCAGGCCTATCAGCGGAAGACAAGCTCATTCAAAGGCAAGCCCTGGCCGGCATGCTCTGGAACAAGCAGCTCTATTTTTATAATGTGGCCAAATGGCTTGAGGGGGATGACCCAAGCCAACCGCCTCCTTCAGGTCATGAGGACAGCCGCAATGTCCATTGGACGCATTTATTTTCTTATAACGTCATCTCCATGCCGGATAAATGGGAATACCCCTGGTTTGCGGCTTGGGATCTATCCTTTCACACCATTGCTTTAGCTCTAGTAGATTTAGACTTTGCTAAAGAGCAACTGCACTTGCTGCTGACCCATCAGTTTCAGCATCCGAATGGGCAAATTCCTGCCTATGAGTGGGAATTTTCCGATTGCAATCCTCCCGTCCAGGCATGGGCCTTATGGCAGCTTTACAAATTTGAAGAGGAGAAAAAAGGACAAGGCGACAGAGACTTCTTGGAGATTTGTTTCTTAAAATTAACGAACAACTTTGCATGGTGGGTGAATAAAGTTGATCGCTATGGCAATAACTTCTTTGAAGGAGGGTTTCTAGGCTTAGATAACATTTCTGTCATTGATCGCAGCCAGACACTGCCGGATGGAGGCTATATTGAGCAATCAGACGGAACGGGATGGATGGGATTTTTTTCTTTGCTTTTGACCAAAATCGCCTTAGAGCTTGCAAAGGGAAACCCTATCTTTCAAGGAATTGCAACAACCTACTTTGAACATTTCGTCTATATTGTCGGAGCCATGCAGCCGATCGATCCGAACTTATTCAATATGTGGGATGAAAAAGACGGGTTCTTCTATGATGTCATTTCTTATCCCAATGGTAAATGGCAGCCCTTAAAAGTCCGCTCCTTCGTCGGCATTATCCCTTTTTTCTGCTTAGATTTTCTGGATGAGGATGAAATCGATCAATATCCGCATTTCAAGGAGAACTTTCAACTTTTCATGGCTAATAATGCCCCGCTTATAAAACGCTGTTTGACCATTCTCGAGTATCAAGGCAAGAAGCGCTATTTATTCTCGCTCATGAATATCGAACAGATGCAGCGCTTGCTTAGTTATTTGTGGAATGAAAATGAATTTAAATCTCCGCATGGCATCCGCAGCCTCTCTAAATACCACAAAGATCACCCTTTTCATTTTAATGGAACAGATGTCGACTATGAACCGGGAGAGGCGACGACTGTTATTAAAGGAGGAAATTCCAACTGGCGGGGACCTGTCTGGTTTCCACCCAATATTCTTATTTTAAGCTCGCTCTATCGCTTGCATCAAGCAATTGGCGAAACCATTCTCATTCAAACAGATCATTCTGCGTCCCTGACTCCTTTACAAATGGCCGAATTCATTCGCCATGCCCTCATCAACATTTTTCGCAGAAACGGACACGGCCAAAGGCCTGTTTATGGTAACCGCCGCTTCTTTGAAGAAGACCCTTATTGGAAAGATCTCCTGCTATTTTATGAATACTACCATGGCGAGACGGGAGCGGGCTTAGGCGCGTCCCATCAAACTGGATGGAGCGGACTTGTTGCCAATCTGATTAGCCGATGGTTTTTATCAGAGATAAAAAACAAATAATGGCCGCAACTTGCCAACAATAAAAATTCCATTATTACAATGGAAAAATTATTATTTTAACTGTACAGTAAAAGGAAAAGAAACACTGTTATAGTTTTTTAACTTCATCTGCATAAGCCATCTCATTTTAACATCGAGTAATTGCATAAAAGTACTTTTTGATTCCTTTATTACCTATTAGGAGAATATATGTATGGTGTCGGCCTCTCCCCTGTGGGTGGAGAAAAGCAAGATTTCCCCCCATTACCCCAGCCTATCAGCCAAGCGTTTGGCCGCACGATCACACCCAACCCACTCGCTCAATCTGCTGAAGATGGATCTAAGATGGCCATGTCTTTAATAGATTCTACTCTAACCCCTTCTCCTAGTTTGGAAAAGTATACCGTTGTCCTACAACAAGAAAATCGACTCCTCACAACAATAGTCGATAGCTTAGTCAAAGAGCAAGAAGGCATAAAACTTCAGTTCCAAACGCTGGATGAAAATACGGCACAACTTAAATCTTCCACTCAAAAAAATCATCAACGCTCTAAAGAGCTGGAAAAAGAAGTCGAACAGCTTGCTTCTCAAACCCATCATTTAGGCGATAATTATGAGCAGTTAAACCAGCATTGCCAGAATTTAGAAAAACAATTTAGCGGATTACATGATACCACAAAGGAATTGGATACTCAATCGAGCGAATTAGCAGAACAATATCAAAGGCTAGGCAAGACGTTTGATGCACTTGAAAAAAACACGGGCGAATTAAAAGTCCAAACAACAGTTTTAAGCAAAGAGCAGCGGGAATTAGAAGAGGGCCTTCGAAAACTAGGAGAACAGACGGACGGCCTTCACCATCAATCTAGCGAACTCAAAGAAAAATATGAGACAATGGAAGAAGCATTTAGCGATTTGAACGAGAAAAACCATCAATTAAAGGCTCAGTCGGATGGAATCAAAGACGGCTATCAAGAACTAGACGATAAATTTCATCATCTCCAGGAACAAACCAGCGAATTAAAAGAGCATACAGCCCGCCTGGATGGCGATTGCCAAGCCTTAGAAGATAAATTCCATCAACTCAACACGCAAACTAGTACCCTCAAAGAAGATTCTGAGCATTTAGGACAGGATTATCAAGCATTAAAAGGTACCTTTCATGGTTTGGAAGAGCAAACTGGCTCTTTAAAAACACGATCGGAGCACTTAACAGAAGAATATAAAGGGTTGGAAAATCAATTCGGAGAATTGGGACAGCAAACAAACGCCCTTGGCACCCGCTCGCATGAATTGGAAGATGAATATACGGAACTGGATGGGCGTTTTAATCAATTAGACAGTCGAACCACACGTCTAAAAGAGCGTTGCGAACATCTTGTCGAAGCTTATGACACGCTTGAAGGAAGATTTGAAACGCTTGCAGCCAAGAATGAAGAGCTTCAAGCGACATTTAGAGGATTCGAAATCAGTGTGGAAAGAGAAAAATTCATCCAATCCGATACAGCTATTAGCTATACGGCCACCGGGCTAATCTCAGGAGCGACTCTCTTTATTGGCCTAGCCGCCTCCGCCTCCATTGCGACAATTGCTTTTGCCACCTTATTCATTGGAGGCATCTATTTGGTTTTTTGCCGCTTAAATCAGTATTTGCGCCGAAAAGAATTGCAGCATTATGAACAAGACTATCGCTCTTTGCATCCAAATGAAGAAGATAGGAACGTGTTTAACTATGCGAAAGCTAGCTATCAAAACAAGCGAAAAAACATTTTCTTGCGCGTATTTATGCCATAAAGAGCTGGCAAGCCTTTCTTTTGGCACATGCAAGAATAAAAAAATTAATGTTGTCTTTCAACACTTAAGGAGCTAAAATGGCAACACTTGTGATCTCTCCTTTGATTAATCCAGAGCCTATTTGTCAAGGCCCTATGCCTTTGAAAGAAGAAGAGCTGTATCAAAGAGAAGAAAGCAAAGGTCTAGAACGCATAAAAAAATTATGCCAAACACACCTGAAAATCCAGGAAAATCGCCAAGCTATTTCAGAGCTAACAGAACGCATTGAATTCAACCAAAGAGATATCAAATATTTTTTATCTCAAGAGAGCGAAACCCAGCGCAAATTAATTGACGGTAACGCAGCGCTGAGTGTAGAACAGGGCGAACTTGAGCGGAAATCGAAAGCCGTTGAGCTTCAACAAGAAAAACTCTCTCAAGTTGCCAAAAGTATTTCTTCTTATCAGGACGGCATCGCCGGTTCAGTCCAAGCCTCAACGATGAAGCAGCAAAGTCTTCGCTTTATGGCTGAAGGCATTGGCAGCGCTTTGGAAGACATGAGAGAAATATGCAAGGATGTCCAAGAGAATCAATCAACTTTTGCTCAGCAAACGAACTTTATTGCTCATAGCCAAGAAACCGCAGCGCTGTCCTTAAAAGAAGCCTTCTCCAAACAGCATAAGATAAGCGATTTAGCTTCGCATATTTCTACCGGCCAAGCAGATATCCGACAAAATATTGGCTTAACAGAGCAGCTTAAAGAAGGCATAAGTTATCGCGTGCAAGATATTCAAGGCGCCCATCATACGATCGACCAAACGCTTGATCAAGTCTCGCAAAAGAAAACAGATCTTGACCATTTAGCCTCCGCTATTCCCATCGATCAAGAAGCCATTAGGGAACATCTGCGCTTAGCAGAACAAACAAAAGAAGATATTGGCCATCAGGTGGCCGTTATCCATCTTGACCACTCTCTCATTCAAGACGCGCTAAACATGGCCGAACACACAAAAGAAGCCATTCATTTGCAAGCGGATGCCATTCGATCAGAGCAGAAAGATATTCGAGACACCTTAGATCGAACCGATGGGATAAAGGAACATATTCATCAGCAAGCGGAGCATATTCAACGCAATCAAGATGCCATCCAACAGAACCTGGAATCTGCTGAACAAACAAAGCAAGGGCTTTACCAGCAATTAGGCATTGCAGAAGAATCAAAGGAACCTGAGAAATCTCTCCTTCCTCCAAATGCCCAGCAAAATATGGAAGAAAGCAGAAGGCCGATTTCCATTTTGCAGCGTGCCTGGTCGGTCGCAAAAGGTTTTTTATCTCCTATCATTTGGGCCATTGCCAAGGTCTGGGCGCTTATCATGCACACGGCCAATTGGATGGTGTCGCGCATTAAGGCAGCTGCATTTATGCCTATTAAAGCCGCTGCGTTCGATTCTTTAGTCCTGTCTGCTTTATATGAAGGAGCAGCTTTGTTAACCGGTCACCTTATTCAAATGAGGCGCAGCATCCGCCTTTAGATGCTTTTCAATAAGCGGCTTCTCTTCTTCCGATACAGATTTAAGTAGGATGGCGCTTTGGGCCGGCAGTTTCATTCCTTTTTCCTGAAAGGGATTGAGCACGCCGGGCCCGCCATAGCAAGGGTCATCGCTAGACCAAATCAATTCCCAAAAGCCTTTTTTGCTTGGAGCGATAAGCGGCTCTGCAAGCGGACTGTAATCTAAATCTCTTCCCAAGTTAATGAGCAGAAGGCGGTCGTTGCCGTCTTTACCGAAAAAGCGGATCAAGAAACTGTAAGTATCAAGCACAGCGCCATCCAAATTAAATCGGTCTTGGGCAGCAATAATGGGATCTTCTCGTCTAATTTTTAAAAGATCGTAGTGCAAGCGATAGATCTCTCGATGCTTTTCTCTTTCCGATAGGTCAAGCTTGGAATTTTCGAAACTGATGCTGGCGCATACATCTGGAATAAATTTTTGCGCTTCCGGGCTCTGATAAGCGGACGCATGGCTGGGGAACTGCTCTAGGAACTTCCTTCTCCCTTCCGATACGTTTTTTACCAGCTCTTCGCTTGTATGGTCTGCAAAAAACATGAAAGGCTTGGAAGAGGCAAATTCTTGCCCCATAAATAAAAGAGGTGTTTCAGGAGCGAGTAATAAAAGGGCTGTCATTGCCCGCAAACGCGCCATATCTGTCAGGAGATGAATGCGTTCCCCTCTTAATTCGTTTGAGATTTGATCGTGATTTTGCAGATAAAAAACAAACGACCAAGCGGGTTCATCCGTGACAATTGTTCCTCGCGATTTCTTTTGCCAAGAGTAGGCTTGCCCTTGATAGAGGTATCCTCTTTTAAGCAGAGAGATAAATTCCTGTCCGGTCCCGCGATAATCGGTATAATACGCTTCGCTCCGTCCTTTTAGCGAGACGATGGCTGCATGGTGAAAGTCATCATTCCATACCCCATCTAATTCATAGCCATTTTCAGCGCGCGGCCGAATAAGCTTAATGTCCTGCGGTTCATTTTCAGCAATGATTACGATAGATTTTGGCAATGCCATCTCGCTAGTCCGTTGAGAAAGCTCAGCTAGAATATGCGGAAATGAGTCATCATAAAAATCTTGCGTAGAATCTAGCCGAAATCCGTCTAAGTGGAATTCCCCAATCCAATAGCAGGCATTATTGATGAAGAATTCGCGGACTTCTCGAGAGCCGACTCCATCAAAGTTAATGACGTCGCCCCAATGAGTCGTATATTTATTGGATAAGTAATAGTCGCTGTACATACCTGTATAATTCCCATCAGGCCCGAAATGGTTATACACGACATCTAAGATCACGCCTATGCCAAGCTGATGGGCTTTATCCACAAAACGCTTAAAGGCTTCGGAATCTCCATACAAATGAGAAGGAGCATAAAGGCTCACGCCATCATATCCTTGGTTCCATTTTCCCGGAAATTCAGCTACAGGCATCACTTCAATAAGAGTGATGCCAAAGTAGCTCAGCTCTTCCAGCTCTTTAGCTGCCGCATCAAATGTTCCTTCCGGAGTAAAGGCGCCTATATGCATTTCATAAATGACCTGGCCCTTTAAATTGACGCCAGGCCAGTTTTGATCATGCCATTGATAATGCCCCGGATCAACGATCATCGTCGGCCCATGCGGACCTTCGGGAAGATAGCGTGAAACGGGATCCGGAAAACTATCTTTGCCATCTATTTGATATTTATAAAGGGTTCCCGGCTCGATGTTGTCCATTGCCCCCGAGAAGTATCCCAATTCGTCTTTGGTAAGCGCTTGCTTTCGATTATCATTGCCTTGAAGGACAACTTCAACTGCCTTGCATTTGGGAGCCCAAACCTTAAAAGATACGGTTTTCTCGGCTGTAAAGTTAGCGCCTAACGACAATTTCCATGGCCTCTTACGCTTGTTATTCCAGCTGTTAGGGTGATTCAATGGATCTGCCGTTAAGCTTAACGATTCCATCATGCCTCCTTTTGATTATGCATGACTTCCATGGCCCTTTTCACAACGTTATCGACTGAAAAACCATATTCTTTCATCACAACATCCCCAGGAGCAGAGGCTCCAAATCGATCAATGCCGATCATATCTCCCTTGTCGCCCACATAACGATCCCATCCTTGGCGAACGCCTGCTTCAACCGCCAAGCGTGCCTTAAGCGCGGGAGGTAAAACAGAGTCCTTATATTCCTGAGGTTGGGCTTCAAATAGCTCCCATGAAGGCATGGAAACCAGCCGGGCATAAATTTTTTGCTCGGCTAGCTTTTGCTGGGCGTTTACAATCAAACCGACTTCGGAGCCGGTAGCAATTAAGATAAAGTTTGCTTCTTGTTCCGGCTCGGAAAGAACATACGCTCCTTTTCTTAAACCATCAGCAGAAGCATAGCGCGTGCGGTCCAATGTTGGCACATTTTGACGCGTTAAAATCAACGCAATCGGCTTTTTATGCAGCTCAATAGAGACTTGCCAAGCCACCGCCGTTTCATTTGCATCGGCTGGGCGAATGACAATTAAATGCGGAATAGCTCGCAAGCTAGCTAAATGCTCGATAGGTTGGTGTGTAGGACCATCTTCCCCTAATGCAATGCTATCATGGGTAAAAATAAATAAGACTTGCAAGTCCATTAAAGAAGCTAAACGAATAGGCGGGCGCATGTAATCGGAAAAAGTCAAAAAAGTCGATCCATAAGGAATTAACCCTCCATAAGCCGCCATGCCATTTAAAATCGACCCCATGGCATGTTCGCGCACGCCAAATTGAATATTGCGCCCGGCATAGTTCCATCCTCCTTCAATCGCTCCTTGGCGGTCTCCAAAATCTGTCAGAGGGCTCTCAAATGTTCCTCCTTTATTAATGACAGTATGCGTAGAAGGATTGAGATCGGCCGATCCCCCAATGAGTGCGGGAAGATTGGGAGCAATCATGTTAAGCACTTTACCGGAAGAGACACGCGTTGCCATTCCCTTAGCATCTGCAGGAAATGGTTGGATGCCTTTATTCCAATTAGGCGGAAGTTTTTGATCTATGATAAATTTGAGCTCTTTTGCCAGATCAGGGAATGCCTTTTCATAAGCCTTCCACCGTTCATTCCAGTCTTGTTCGGCTTTTTTTCCTTTTTCAATCGCTTTGTGAAAATGCTGCTTGGCTTCTTCGGGAATGTAAAAAGGCGGATCAACCGGCCATTTCAAATTTTCTTTCGCAAGCTTGGTCTCTTCCTTTCCCAATGGCGATCCATGCGCCTCAAAGCTTCCTTGTTTATTAGGCGCCCCAAATCCAATTTGTGTACGCACAAGGATAAGTGAAGGACGCTCTTTGTCTTGCTGGGCTGCTCGAATAGCATCTTCAATGGCTTCTAAGTCATTGCCGTCTTCTACCTTAATTGTTTGCCAGCCATAGGCTTCAAAGCGCTGCGCCCGATCTTCGGTAAACGTTACTTGAGTACTGGCTGATAAAGTCACTTCATTGTCATCATATAAATAAATCAAACGGCCGAGTTTTAAATGTCCCGCTAAAGACGCCGCTTCCGAAGCAATTCCTTCCATGAGATCGCCATCACTGACAATCGAATAGACGTAGTTATTGATAATTTCATGCCCGGGACGGTTATAGCGTGCTGCTAAATAAGCCTCCGCAATCGCCAATCCGACGCCATTTCCAAACCCTTGTCCTAGAGGACCTGTCGAAACCTCTACGCCCGGAGCAAGGCCTCTTTCCGGATGCCCGGGAGTTAAGCTTTCCCACTGACGGAAACTTTTAATTTGATCAAGGGGAAGATTATATCCTGTTAAATGCAGCATGCTATAGAGTAGGGCCGATCCATGCCCGGCAGAAAGGATGAAGCGATCGCGATTATACCATTCCGGATTTTGGGGATTATAATGCATGATGCGCGTCCATAAAACATAAGCCATAGGAGCGGCATCTAAAGGCAGGCCCGGATGCCCGCTATTGGCTTTTTCGACTGCATCTACAGATAAAAATCGGATGGTATTTACACATAGTTGATCTAAGTCAGTTTTTTCAAGCATAGAAGATTGCTGCATATGTTCTCGCTGTTATTTAAATTCCAAAATTTCAAAGATTAATTAAAATCATGTCGCCAAGAAGTGAATGAAATAAAATGAGTCAGTGTTGTCTGCTCTTTGAACGACTCGATCAAATAGGCGACGGGATCTTAGCTCGATTTGTATCCCATTTATCTTATTATTAAAAATAGAATTTTACACAACCCTGTTTACTGGATTCCCCTATATCTGCCAGTTAAAAAACAAGCCTAAAATTTAAAAGATAAGGAAGCGAATCAACAGTCGACGTTCTTTACAAAAGGGTGGAAAATGCAAGGAGTATTGAATCTCCCTCCTCATTGAATTTAAGAGGATTGCATTTATCTATTTATGCGCGTTTTTTCATTGCCATGAGGGAAAGGGAAGGTGTCTGCGGTAAGAAAAGCTTGCGAGAAAAAGGAAAGCTCTAAAAAAACAGTCATCTGCAATTTCATTGTATTCCCCTTAATGCTCAAAAAATGTTATATAAATATTTTTGCAGAGAAGACCTCCAATCAAACGTCATTTGTATTTCTTCATTTAATGCGCTCATTGAGCGATCAAATAAGGAGAAAAGCATGGAATGGACCGCTATTCCCCATTTAGAAAAAAAAGCAACGCGCATTGGATTGGGAACATGGGCAATCGGCGGATGGATGTGGGGAGGATCAGACGAGACGCTCGCAATCTCAACCATTCATCAAGCGCTTGACCAAGGCCTGAACTTTATTGATACCGCTCCTGTCTATGGATTTGGAACATCGGAAGAAATCGTAGGAAAAGCCCTTAAGCAATATGGTCAACGAGAGAAAATAGTCATTGCCACCAAAGTCGGCCTGCGCTGGAAAGATAAAACCGTTTACCGCGACTCGAGCAGAGCCTCTCTATTAAAAGAAGTAGAGGATTCACTAAGGCGCCTTCAAGTAGATTATATCGACCTTTATCAGGTGCACTGGCCCGATCCCTCTGTCTCCATAGAAGAACTGGCCACTACGCTCAAGGAATTGCAAAAGCAAGGCAAAATCCGGGCAATCGGCGTCAGCAACTTTTCGACCGAACAGATGGATGCATTCCGGCACTATACCCCTTTAGACGCTCTTCAACCTCCCTTCAACTTATTTGAAAGGGAGATTGAGCAGACCGAGCTTCCCTATTGCAGAAAGAACGGCATTGCCACGGTAGGTTATGGATCGCTTTGCAGAGGACTACTGAGCGGCAAATTGCGCAAGGATTCTAAATTTGAAGGAGATGACCTGAGAAAAATTGACCCCAAATTTAAAGCGCCTCGCTATTCTCACTATCTTGAAGCCGCCGATCGTTTACAGACATGGGTAAAAGATAAATATCAAAAGCCTTTGCTCGCCTTGGCAGTCAGATGGGCATTGGACTCTGGCATTAGCATTGCGTTATGGGGCGCACGTAAACCGGAGCAGCTCAAAGACATGCAGACAGTTTGGAATTGGAAGTTGTTTCCAGAAGACTTTGAAGAGATCGACCGCATTTTACAGGCGTGCATCAAAGACCCAATCGGTCCCGAATTTATGGCGCCCCCTCTGGAAAAGCCGGCCTTTATCCAACATTAATTAGTGAGTCCTTTTATCCGACTTGCTCAGCAGGCCAACCTGCTGAGCGATTGCAATCATTTTGTCTTAATGCATGCCGGCTAGACCGTCACCACTATTTTTCCAAATTGCTGATTGGATTCCAAATAGCGATGGGCATCCACAATTTCCTCCAACTTAAATGTCTTGGCAATGATGGGCTTTAGCTTTTTAGACTCTAATCCTTCCGAGATAAACTTGATCGCACGTTCCATACGCTCTTGATTGCTTAGCAATTCGAAAAGCGTATAGCCCCGCATGGTCAATCCTTTCATTAAAGCATCCAGAAGCGGGAAAGGTGTCGGTTCCGGGCTAAGCGCTCCATATTCAATGAGCAGGCCGCCTGCAGCCATTCCCTTGGCTAAATCCAAGACGGTTTTTCCGCCTACAGGATCAAAAACGATGCGTGCACCTTGCCCTTTGGTCGCTTCATGAAGTTTGTCCGCCAGGTTTTCTTCTTGAGTAGCAATCACATGCTTAGCCCCCGCCTCTTCAATCATTTTTTTCTTTTGAGAAGTCCGTGTTGTTGCAATGGGGATGGCCCCGACAAGATTGGCGAGCTGGATGGCTGCGATTCCCACACTGCTAGAAGCTGCCGGAATGACAATATAGTCCCCTTTTGTCAGCTTAGCAATATCAAAGAGCGCTCCATAGGCTGTCAGGTATTGCATCCAAATAGCCGCCGCTTCAACAAAGTTCAGCGCTTGCGGATGCTTGATCACATAACGGGCAGGCACGATTGCCATTTCTCCATAAACCCCGTATTTATTCATATCTGGCGGAGGAGCCACACTGACAACATCTCCGGGGGAAAGATTTTTGACATCAGGCCCAATAGATTCAACGATTCCGGATGCTTCATACCCAATGCGTGCAGGAAATTTTGGCGACTGTAAGTACTTTCCGGATCGGAACATCGCTTCCGCCCGATTTAATCCCAGTGCTTTCACTTGAATGCGCACTTCTCCCTTGCCGGGAGCCGGTACCTCTGCTTCTTCAATTTTTAATACCTCGGGCCCGCCGGTTTGATGAAAACGCACAATACGTGACATAAGATTCTCCACTTAATTTTGATTGAGCTCAATTCTTTTTATGGAGAAAGACAGATTTTTATAAAATATTTTTTACAACCTTACCTATGCAAGAAATCTCTAAATAAATAGAAAATTATTCAGCCTTCTTGGTACGCTTCTTCTTCAAAGAGACATACCCAGGGGAATGCGCATGCTTATCCGCTTTGTGCTAATGACGCTTATCTATTACAATCTACTAAGCGGCACGGAGAAACAGGACCGACCAGACATACAAAGAGTGTATTTAACACACGAGGAGGTCAAGCAGCATGCTGACCCCATTATTCAGTCTTGCACAAGCTTGGACCCTTTCCACCCTAAGACTTTGCTTTATTTTGAAAATTTTCCTCTTCGTAAAAAGATCAAATTTTCTTTAAAGCGCTTAGTTCCCCCCAATCACAATTTCCTCAAGCAAAGCTTCTTTATCATCAAAGAAGACGGAAGAATCTTTCTTCCTCCAGACGATAAAGGAAGTCCCTTCTTTTGCATATCTTCACGAGGGTTTTTACCGGGTGAGCGCATCTACTGCCGATATGAAATATTGGATGGCTCATTTGAACATGAAATCACCTTTATTCCCAATCCCATTCAAATCAAAGATGAGGCTGGAAACGTCATTCTTGAAGCTGAGCTTTGCAACCTCATCCCGGCTTGTTACAAAATCACCCTTTTAGGATTAAAGAAGAGTGAAAAAATAAAATTCCGTTCCGTTTCAGGAGAAGAAGGGGTGGCTGATTCTTTTAAACTGTCAGCCATTGCGCCTTCGTTTACCTATAGCCCTGATGTAGAAGGGCAAAAGGGAGGAGTTGCGGAATTAACTCTAATTAGACAGAATGGCCAACGGATTCGACTCAAATTGCCATGGGGAGTCCAGCTACTCCGTTATGGACGAGGCAATACGGTATATTCGCCTAATTAGAGTCCATAGCCTTTCTTTTCTAATCGCGTGGTAAAAAAATTTGCTTGGGTTTGTCCTCACACGCAAAAATGCGACTTGTACAAGTTGTGTTCTCGCCTCTTTGCTATATGGAAGCCAGATGATACGTTCATCCCTGTAGATAATTTATTAATAGAAAACGCCCATTCTTCCGCTTCCATCCAAATAAAAAACTGAACGCATTTATTGATATCCATCATAAAAGTCAATTGCTCTACCCTGGCTTCCTCGGAGTCAAGCGTAGCATTTTGTTTGCTCACCCCAATTAAATAGTTATATTCGGACAACTTTTCAATCGTAGATATTTCGCTTTTCTTGCCCGTCCAGCTATTGATAAGGCTGTATGGACGACCTCTCCTTGCAAAAAATCTCGTCCTTAAAAATAAAGTATGAAAACAATTATAAATTAATGAACAAGCAATCATTCATTAATTAGAACAATAAATTTTTAATTGTATTATATTATTAACAGGCATACTCTACATTCCGTATAAATAAAATAGGCCATAAAATCATGATTTCTCTTCGTTTATTTATTCCTACAACAGTTTCTTGTTTTGATTATTTAAAAAGCAGCTATGATAATTCACTATTTATTGTTGAGGACAGTGACCATCTTTTATTAAAAACCGCCAAACATATCGGTAATATTTCTAAAAAAACAGTCATCCTTTTAAGCTTGGCTATAACAAGTGTAGTTGCCCCGTTGTTTGCTGTGATCGAATGCGCAGCCCGTGAAATAGGCCATCTAGCCCATAGAGTCAGAGGCGCAATGGAAAGCAAGAGAACCAGACAAACTAGCCAGCAAATAGCGTCTTTTTCTCCAACACGCTCTTCTCCAATAAAAGAAGAAACCCCTTCTTCAGTAGAAAAAGCCGCTCCAACAGAAAGCATGGTCTCTTATACTTTTAGCGGAGGGTTTATTGGAGATAATCTCATTACTTATCTGCATGCTAAATGGTTATCTTATAAATACAACATTCCCCTTGCTTTCCAGCCTTTTGAGTTTTCTAATGAGCTTGTGCTTAGCGATGTAGAAAAAGAATACGAGGTGGCAAAATTTAAAAAGAGTGAAAAACATGTCAATGAAGAGCCCTTTACGCAGCTTTCCCAGAAATCGCTAGAAGAAAGGCGGGAAGAAAAAGAACTTCATTCTATTTGCTACTTCCCAGAGTCCCCTTCTGAACGCGGGCCAAACTATAGAGGGGCTTATGTGGAAGTTGATTGGTCGGATGCTGGATTTAAGAACCTCATCAAAGATCTCATTAAGCCTAAGCAAGCGTTAAGCTTAGTGACCCCTCCCAAAGATCGCACCTCTATCGCGGTTCATTGGCGTCGTGGAGCAACAAGACTTGATGGCCCCACCACTCAAAACTACTATCCTTGCAAGGTACCTCCGGATGAGTACTATATTTCCCAGCTTTTAAACGTTTGTCAGATTTATGCAGATCAGCCGCTTTATATTCATCTTTTTACAGATGATAAAGAACCCGCTCTTCTCCAGCAAAAATTGAAGGATAAAATTAGAGAAGCCGGCTATACGCAAGATATCATTTTTGGAGTGACAGAACCCAAAGAAGGGGAAAATCCTGTGCTTAGAGATTTATTTTCGATGGCACATGGAGGATTCAATTGTTTAATCCGATCCGAATCCCATTTCTCCATCATGGCTCAACTAATTGGTGAACACGATCTGGTCATTGGACCTAAGCATTTTCATTCAGAAATCAATTATGGGCTCGGTAAAACTGATATAGTCATTGACCAATTGGCGATTTTTGAAAAGGGAATAGAGCGAGAAGAGAAAGCAGAGATTCGCTTTCCTTATATTCTCCGCTCTCCCATAGAAAAATACTTATGGCATCATGTCGATGTTTTTGGCCTTCTAAAACTTTTTCCGTAATGCAATAGCAGACGGCAAAACTTAGAAATGAAGAGAGGTTGCTTACCAGAACCTCTCTTCGAAAACGCCCCTTCTTCCTGTTGATTTCCCAAGTTGTTCCCTTTAGTTTTAATCCGCGCTTTGAGTTCAATAAAGTGAAAAAATAACGACAAAAAAGAGAATGATTTTCTCTGCGTTAATCATTGCGTTCTTTATAGAGGATGCTCCGCTTTTTCTCGTTTCAATTTTCAGCATGAATGAGCCGATCTCATGCATAAACAACTTGTCCAAATTTTAATTTGTCAAATAAACGCCTATGCCATATGCCAAATGAGAGAAACTGCTAAATTGGTTCAAATCTGCTTATAAAGCGAAGGGCATAGAATTCTTAATAATCAAATTATCGGCTATTTTTCAGTTTTTTTATTTTAATCGCTCTGTAATTAACTCTTAGCCATAATTTTATTAACTTTAATGCCCGATAGGATTATGATTTTTTCCACTTTATCCACAATAGGGTTGAAAAATTGATTTTTGGTGTCGAATCAAAATTCAATTCTCTAATTCTATTATGTATAAAAATAAAGAGGTTATTTATGAGGCTCCCTAGTTTCCTGTCTTCTTGTTTTGGCAGTAAAAATGAGATAGAAATAAAGGAAGTAAAGGAAAAAAAAGATCTTACGATCACTGAAATAAACTATGGTGAACTGGAGGATTTTAAGGGCACTACCGTCCAAGATAAAGTCTGTCACGTCTATACAGCCCATGTCATGAAACAGGACGAATGTTCCGTTCATTATTTGCCCATCGACGTCCTTGCCGATATATTCCAAACATTTCCCTTAAAATCGCTTTGCCAACTAAGACTTGTTTGCCGTCAATGGCGTCAAATTATTGATAAACGTCTCTTTTGCTCCCATCGTGCGTTATTTAAAGCTTTGACAATGGCTATCAAACCGAATCAAATTTATTCCATTAAACATCTTTCCTTTAATAATCTTTCTATTCAAGCCAGGTTTAAAGGGCGGACGCACGTCATCAAGCTGGATATGAGCAAGACAAAATTAATTGTCGTTTCTTTGAAACAAAGAAAGAGTGCTACTAAATATACTTCTAAGCATCCAAGCGATGTGCAATTCCAAGAAAGCCTTGCGCTTACAGAAGACACAAAAAAGGCTATTCCGGTTATATATTCGCTCCGCAATACAGGCATGCTTTCAGGCAATCCAGACCTTCTTGTTAGCATACAGGAAGTGACAATGACCATTCTGAATGATCAGCTTTCGTCCAAGCAAAGAGAAACTTACGAAATTTTCTTGAGCAAACTTAATAAAGAAATCACTGAAAAGAGAGCGAAAGGAAAAGAAGGCGAAGGCCGCAAAAAAATACAAAGCTATTTGTAAGCTTTTTACTATCTTTTTATACCAATGCTATTATTCTTTATAGCATTGGTATCATAAGGACAGGTTTTCATTGAAATAGCGATAAGAAGCTTCTTTTGTCTTAACTCTGCAAGACTGATTAATCTTTCTAAATCCAACTCATCCTCTTATATTAATCCGCTATTCTATCAAGTAATCATTAAATTTTTAAATTTGTTAAACATTTATTTTAGTTACAACTAAATTTATTATTTAATAATGTAGATGGATTCCGTCTTTTTATAAGATTAAAATTTAAATTCAAGATCCATTCTTTTAAGGAATTCATTTATGATTAAGAGCATCTACTTTGCTTTTGGATTATCATCTACTTTAATCTGCAATCTGGCCATGTCGGAAGAAATGGCTAATAGCAAGTCTCTCATGAACCATTCTGAAAAAAGTACCCAAGAATTAACTCCTTCACTTGATGAAAAAAAGGAAGCGGATTGGATCGCTTTATTTGAAGAAAAAATGGGTGATAGAAAAGCACAAAGGAAATTAATCATGCAACTGGCAGACTCGAACTCGAGTCCCTCTTTCGTGTATAGGATAGCCGACCACTTTGGCGATTTAGATATGGAAAAAGCAATAAATGACCCGCAATGGTTAGACAAAAAGACCCTTGCAGCAGGGCTTTGCCTAATAGCTGCAAAACAGGACTATAAACCTGCCATTAGTAAACTATGCGATTTATGCCACAATCTTGGACTATCGGATAAAGAAGCCATTTACTGGGAGAAAAAAGGATGCGAGCTTGGCTTATCAAACTGCATGGTTTTTTATGGGGTGAGGCTGGCAGCCGGAGAAAGTTTTGATGGGATGACAAAGCAAGATCTGGTGGAGGGGATTAAATGGATTTTAATAGCGTCTGATATGAATGATCCGGCTGCAAATGCCATGAAACAAGCACTTGATAGCATGCCTCAAGCTATTTTGGATCAGGCTAAACAAAAAGCTAAAGATTGGAAAGAGAAACATTCTGATTTGTTTTCTTAATCTCCATACGTGGAGTCTGGAAGAGCCAAATGCGCTCTTCCCGATCGATTTTAGCCTCTGCATTTTGCCCAAAATGGACTTCCCACGCCTTTTTTAACCTGAGTTTGGAGTTTTGCAAAGTTATCCTAGCTCTGGTTTTACTGAAACTCGGTTGAGCTAACATTCTCTTGAAAGCGCTCGGGCCAAGCCAACTGCTCTAATTCGGAAATTAAGCGGCGGTCTGTCACAATGGATGAATGGGCATCCGGGCCAAGACGCTCAATTTTCATCGCTTCTAACTTATCGAAGACTGGCTTCATCGCAGCAATTGGATCGAGAAAAAAGAAAGAGCCGCGGATGCGAACAAATGTCCATCCCAACCTTTCTAAAATTGCTTGACGCTCCAAGTCCATTTCACGTTTTTCCGGCGGATGCCAGCGATCGCCATCGCATTCGATTGCCAGTCGTTTGGATTCTCCGACGACAACGATATCAATGCGATGATACCCGACTTCCCATTGCGCTTTAACGCGATAGCCTTTTTGCGCCAATTGTTCCATTACTTCAATCTCAAAAATGGAATCTGCTTTTTCTATTTCTGTTTTTACTCCTTGCAGGACTGCTTGAGGATTTTGGGCATAAAGAATAAGATTTCTTCTAATATCATCAGGCTTAAGATGGCAGATGGGATCCATCGAATGAACCACCCACAGCTGATCGCGTGCCCGGCTAGCAGCCACATTAAATCGCTTTTTATTCGCATCGAATGCCCCTTCCCCTTTCTTCCTCAAAAAGCCCGCTTCTTCTCCCATGCTATCGACCATTGAGAGAAAAATGACATCCCTTTCATCCCCTTGAAATTGGGGCGGATTGCCGCAAACGATGCGACGCTTAAGGTATTCGCTCGCTGATAGCCCCGCTCTTAATTTTGCATCAATTAAACGGGCTTGTTCTTCACCCAAGAGTGAAATGACGCCGATCGTTGCTTCTTCATAAGCGGGGTGCTGTGTCATGGCATTAATTAGGCGCGCAATTGCCTCTGCCTCTGCCTCATTCTGCTTTTTGTAAGCCGTACCATCGACTCGATAAGTAACTGTAGCGGGGTTTAGCAAAGAAGAGGTTTCTTCGCGCAAAGGCAGAATTTTCCCTTCATAAGAAAGGTGATTGGAAAATCCGATAATTTCAGGAACGCAACGGAAGTGTTCCGTCAATAGAATCGTTTCACCAAAACAACGCCGAGCCAAGTCATAAATGGAGGTCAATAAATCAAAGAGCTCACTATTGGGAATGCCCTGTAAATGCGTCTCAATTAGATGATGGACCGGAGCTTGCTGAATGCCTGCCGCTTCAGGGGTCGTTTGCTCATGATCTCCCACGACAATCGCTTCATCTGCCATATACATGGGAATCAGGGCAAGCAAATTAGCCTGGCTGGCTTCATCGATGATAATCACATCGAATTTGGTCGTCGTTGGATCAATATTTTCGGCAATCGCATGCAAAGGCATAATCCATACGGGAACAGCTTGAGAGCAAGTAGCCAGTTCCCTTTGTGCAGCTGTTTTGAGTTTTTGCTGGATGGATTTAATCCGCGTTGAATTCAATTTCCTCTGCAATTCAAGCCAGCCGGCAAGAGACTGCTGCAACTCAGGCTGCGATCGAATGAGCTGGATCTGCTTTCCCCAAGTCAAGCTTTCGATTAAATCCAAGGTGATCTGCCGAATACGGTCTTGGCATTTTTCTAAATCTTGCTGAATAGAATAGAGATTCTCTTCCTGCCGGCGGCAAAGCTCAAAAGATAGCCTTAACCACCTCCAGGCAGATAAAAGATTGCCTGGCAATACGCTTTGATCATGAGGCGCAAGGCGGTTTGCAATTGCCAAGGCCCATTGAGGAACAGCAGCGTGCAATTTTTGAAGGCAGGCTTGTCGTTTATCATAAATTCCCTTGAGGTTATTTAACTCAATCAGGCGTGCATAGCTTTGCTGGTAAAGCTCAACATCTTTTGTACGAAGGGCCTGCAAAAATTGTGCATTTAGGCCATTTTCTGCCGAATCAAAATGCTGGGCATAACGGCTCAGTTCTTGCTCAATTTCATGTATTCTTCTTCGAGAAAGCTCCGAACAAATGATAGCCGGGAGGCGCTGAATGACCATTTCTTCAATTTGAAGATAATCCGCAAGAGGCGATTCTTGCCTTTGCACATGCGTTGACAAGAGCGGCAAATTTAGTCCCTCTTGCGAAAGCAGGGACAAAAGCGGAACCCACACCGCATTATACCAGTTTAAGCAGCGGCGAATTTCCGGGATAATTGCCCGGCAAGCGAATTCCGGTTGAGCGCCTAAAGAGTCAAAGCTTTTTCCTCCTTGACTTGCAATTAATTGATCCCACAAATGAGAAATCTCTCTGCGAGCTATTTTAATTTCACAAACAAGGCAAAGCGCTTCAAAATGCTCTTGACGGTTAGGCTCTCCTGATACGACTCTAGCGGATTGAATAAACCTTTTCCAATCTCTCCTTAGCAATAAAGTCATCATCCCAAACTTGGCATTAGCGGTCAGATATGTTTTTATCTGTTGGCAGATTTCTATGCTTTGTTCTAAGCCAATGTCTTCATTAATAGCCGGTTTCAAATGCTCAAGCAAGGCAAGCCGATTAGCAAGATCAGCCGTTCGTTCAATCCGCTGGCAAAGCGTCTCCCATAGCAAACGCTCTTTTTCTCCCAACATACCTGCGATGATGGCGCTAGGCCGCCATGCTTGCTTGATAAGGCTTTGATCAAACTCTGCAAAGACATGATCGGCTGCAGTTTTTAAGGAATGGTAAGGTCTGTCCGGAATGGACCAGTAGTCCTCATGCGCCCTCAAATCATTGTTCATCAAGGCACGATAATCAGAAATAAGTAAAGAAAAGACATCTGGCGCCGGGATGTCCTGACTATTGACGAGTCCCCTTTTTAACTCAATTTCATCTTGCAGAGTCAAGCGATCATTGCTAGCGTAAAGAAAAGCAAACTCTTCCGGATAGAGCGGGAGAGGATCATTCAATCCTGCTTTCCCTGGAATCCAATCGTTACCGGCTTGGGTCGATACAATCTCACGGGCGGCAGCGCTAGGGTCCAATGAAAGACCATCTATTTCTATAGCATTGTACTCCGAGTCAATGACAGCCTTTAAGCGGCCGCGCAATGTTTTTTCCTGCAACAGCAAGGCCTCTCGCTCCTGGATTTTTCTCTGGCATTGGTTCAAAAGCGCTTGCGGGTCTTGCCGGCTTAAGCGGTTGTTGATTTCATTGATCGTCTCTTCCAATTGCTTGCGGCCCTCCCTATCATTTCCCAAAACGGACACGCAAAGGGATTGGAGAGGCTCCGGTACTTTTTCTTTTAGCACGCGAAGCGCTTTTTCCGTCTGGCTTGTCACAAGAATGCGCTTGCCTTGAGCTAAAAGATGGCCAATAATATTGCCAATGGTATGCGTCTTCCCAGCGCCTGGAGGACCTTGGACGTGCACTAGACCTGTTTTATGAAGACGCCGAACAATATTTATTTGATCTACATTCGCAGGTTTCGCTAAAAGCACTTGCTCTTCTTTCTGGCCAATCTGCTGCTCCATCCACCCTGTTGGCTTATAGATCCCCACAATGGCAGCAAGCGACCGAGGAAAATGATGCGCCTTTTCGATATCTTGCAAGATGGCATCAATGGCTGTTCCATAAGAAAGATTGCGCTTGCTAGAAAAAAGAATAGGCTCTCTCCATATGCGCGGATGGCTTTTCTCTCCTACAGCCGGAGAATCAAGAAACTCCCCATAAGTCGGGGACAAACTTTGAACTAACGCTTTGAGAAAGGCAGACGTATCTGTCTCCCCTAACGGATGGTATTGAGCGATTTTAAGCTCCGCACAGCGCTCCTGCAGGCGTTTAATATCAATTTCATCAATAGATAAGAGAAGGGAATTGTATACTTCAACAGGTCTGTCCGAATCCACCAAGGAAAAGGCAGGAATAACGGGGTCAAAGCGAAGCTCAACCCGCTTAATTAAGATGGGATGATGGATGCCTCCCGCAGGCAATCGCCAGTTAAGCATTCCATCGCCAACAAGCAGCTCAATCTGGCCACCTTCTTTTTCTAAGACAGCAAATTGCTGATAGAGGCAATCAAATAATTGAAGAGCCTGTTCAGCGCGGGCACGTTCTTCCGCCCATACATGTCTTTTCTCTATCCAATTATTTAAAGCTTCTTCTCGCTTTAAATCGTCCTTAAAATAATCCAAAATGACAGCGCCCGCGTCATCTTTTCCCACTATTTTCTTCTCAATGACCTTAGGAGATTGGTGGCAAGTATTCCATCCTTGTTCCAACCAATTATTAATCACTTCTGGAGGCTCTGGACAGGAAATAAGCTGGGGACGCTCAACATATAAAAGAGGCTTATCCGCCTCTTCACCAGGAGAAGAAAATCGAACGGATTCATGATTAGGCAAACGCGATAAAGGCAATACTAAGGCACGCTCGCTAATCTGGCGCGGAGCAGGAAATCGCTGTTGAATAAGCGCTCGTAAAAAAGTAAAGAGCTGTCTAACCCGATTGCGAAGATTGTGATCGTGAAGGGACGCGTTTAACGTATTTGATTGAAATAATGTCTGTGTCATTCTATTTAATGAATTTCATCCAACGTACTCTATTACAAAGGCTCAGATGGCTTGCTGACGACTCTTAGAAAACTTGTCAGTTTTCTTGCCTTTATCTCTTTGACTATCAATTGAAAAGAAAAGAAGCATAAGCAGCATTCCATATCTTGACAAGTTGAATTAATTTATTAACAGATCAAATTAATTAAATATTTACATTTTTATTTTATGAAAAATGACTAACGCTTTTTGACAATGAATAAACGTGCTTTTAGAAAAAGGTGCCAGTTTTCACATAGAATAGCATTTATAAATAATTAATTAAATCCATTTACTTAATCACATAATCTGTAATAAAATAACTAGTTGCTTAATCAATTATTAATAAATAAAAAATATTTAATAAATATTTAAAGCGAGTATTATGAACTTAACAAACAATAATCCTTTTAACAGATATGGAATCAATCATTTTGGAATGGGGGCTGAACCTCCTTTATCTGCTTCTCAAGAAGTTCCCCATCAAGACTCTCAACCGCAAGAAGAATCCGGGGCAGCTAATCATCAACCTTCCCCTGTCGTTCCTTGGTGGAAAGCGGTTATTGATTGCAGCGAGCAAGAAAGTCTATCGCTAGAGGATGAATTTCCTTTCTTAAAGAAATTCGATCCCAGCCAATGGTTAGATCTTTTATTTCCTGATTTAGGGGAGTGCGATTTCCCTTTAACAGATCAAACGCATTCGGGAAGAGAAACCAATTCAGGCTGTTCGATAATGAACAGTAAGCCACTTCCTGGATCAACAAGCCTATCTAAAAGAAAATTCACGCAGACAGATGGTAGGCTGCCTTTAACCAAGCGGGTGTCCATTGAAACAGAGCAACCCTCTGCACCTTTTAATCCACACCCTCATCAAAATGGCTCTTCCGCCCACTATTATCCTTTTGCTCCTCTGCCTTCGGCGGAAAATTCCCCCTTTGGGTCAGCCCCTGTTCCTTTTAATCCACACCTGCCTCAAAATGACTCTTTCGATCAATACTATCCTTTTGCCCCTCTTCCTTCGGTGGAAAATTCCCCCTTTGGATCGACTCCTGTTCCTTTTACTCCACAACTGCCTCAAAATGGCGCTTTCGGCCAAAGCCATTCTTTCGCTCCTCTTCCTTCAACAGGAAGGCCTCCCTTTAGGGTAACTCCTCCACCTACTTTTCCTACATTTATACCTTCATCAGCATCTTTTAAAGAAATGCCATGCGCGCGTCCTAGGAAAATAACTACCTCTTCTCAAAAGATCTCCAGCTCAGCAGCTCCTGCGTTTATTCATCTATCTACTCAGATGACCCAAGCTTTTTCTCATCGATCGGCTAATCAAATTCCAGTCTATGAAGAGGCAAGAGAAAATATTCAGAAGGTATTGCGCCTTGTATTGCCCTTAATTGAAGAGTTAGACAAGGTATACGAGAAAATGTGTGAATCATTCGCAGGAGGAACATTTCCACCCAAGCCAGAAGGAATGCAGAGCGATCTTATGCCTTATCAATGGCGCGGATATAAGTGGATGGAAATTTTTTATAAATTTGGCATAGGAGGCTGTTTAGCGGATGGCATGGGTTTAGGAAAAACCATTCAATCCATTGCCCTTGTTCAAGCGGTGATCAACGAAAAAAATGAGCAAGGGAAAGCCGCCCGCATTTTGATTTCCTGTCCAGCCAATCTGATAGCCAATTGGCAAAGAGAATTAAACTTCCATTGCCCTGGATTGAAAAGTCACATTGATATCATAGAAGGGAACCAAGATCATTCTTTGAATCAAATTAACTTAATATCTCATCAGAAGCTGCGCTTAAACTCTCCAGCATCTAAAGAGGGGGCAAAATTTCCCTTTAATCAAGAATGGGATCTGATCTTATTAGATGAATTTCATACTTTCTTAAATACGAAAACTTCTGAAAAGGTAATTACTCGTTTACGCCAGCAAGCGCAAGGTCCAGGGCACGGCTTCATAGCTTTGACCGGTACGCCTATGCCTAATAATTTGCCTGAGCTTTATCGATTGAATGCCATGCTGAACCCCAATACTTATCCTACTATTGGGAAATTTGAAAAAGCTGTCATGAAACCCGCTAAGGATGAATTGAGAAAACTCTTGTTGCAAGCTCAGAACAATGGGGGTAAAATCCCTTCTCACGTATCCCTTAAGCTTATAGAAGAACATGTTATTCAGTTGATTGAAATATTGGCTAAGCCTTTTTTACTCCGCCGCCAGAATCATTTTGAAGAGTTCAAAGCACAAACGGCAATTATGCAGTCCAGAGGCCGCCCTATTCAGCCGCTTCTTCCTATCGAGAAAGAAGAGAGAATTTCTTATTCGTTATCAGAAATTCAGTTGCGTCTTATTCAAACAATTATAGACACCAATCCACAGGCACTTGACCAAGCAACTGAAAGAGGAGCCCTATCGCTATTTAGTTCAAAAATAGAAAAAGAGGCCGATGAAGCAAGCTTAAATTTAATTGATTATCTTTATTTGCAGCAAGTTGCAAATCATCCCGCTCTTTTGCTTGAATCAGAGAGACTCATGCGTTATTTGAGTACAAAAAGCGTCCTTCTTCATCAACACATTCAAAGTATACCGGTCAATTATTCAGAACCGGGTAAATTACAGGCTATTATCCATTTGGTTAAAAATATTTTAGACCGCACTCCAGATGATAAAATTTTGATTTTTACTAACTTTGAGAAAATGGGTCATCTCATTTGCGAAGGATTGAAAGCATCGGCTCTCATCCCTATCATGCAAAAAGTCAAGTTCCTTTATGGAAAAGTCGATAAGAACGCACGTTCGGCCATGATTGAAGAATTCCAACACCCTGAGGGTCCGCCCGTTCTTGTCGCAGGACGTAAATTAGGCAGCGTGGGCTGGAACTGTACGGCTGCCAATCATCTCATTATCGTTGACCCTTGGTGGAATCCAAATGATGATGATCAATGCATAGCCCGTCTTCACCGCATTGGACAAACAAAACGTGTAAAAGTTTACCGCATGCACCGCGAGACGTTTGTCGTAGATGATAAAATGAATAAATTGCGCGTAGAAAAAAAGGCATGGTGTGAACTGATTCTTTCAGCTGATACGACTCATGTGCAAGAAAGAATTCGCGCAATTATTGAAAGCCCTTCTTCTCTTGAAGGACCGGTCAATCCCACGACCACCTCAACCGCAACCTCTCCTTCCTCTTATTCTTCAGAAGCTGGATTGGAATTAACTGGTTGATAGCATAGGATAACCTGAATTTTGAGTTTTTTGCCTTTTCGAGTGAAAGCTCTCGCAGGTGAAAAATGACAAGACAACCTCTCTTGTCATTTTCCCATCTTCGAGGCTTTAACATAACCCAAAGGGCAAAAACTCAAAAATCAGATTAATGAGCACGCATTTCAAAGTGTGGACTTATTATGGCGATTCATAGCGATGGCTTTCTTTTAGAAGCTGTTGCAAATTCCTAATCACCTAGATTAACGGTTTAATATCCCCCCTTAGAGGGGGATTAAAACACCCTTTATTTGAGAGTATTTTTGCCCTAGGAGACACTCTCGCCTCCTAGAATGCACACTCAAGCCATTAAACGTTTTTTTTAACAGTCTCTTTAATGGGATTAAACTTTTAAAATCAACTTAAAAATAATTACTCAAAATTATTAACACGGTTGTTGAAATTAATTTATTTTTAATTTATTTTTAATTTATTTTATCATATTACTTAAAATTAACGAGAATTTTATGAACAACATAGTTATACAACCATGTCCTGAATTTTTCCGCTTGATGAGTTGGACCTCTCCTTTCAAGATTGATTTAAATGAATCGATTAGAGAAAAAATGACTTCTAGAGAAAAACGGGCAAACCAACTCACAAATGAGAGAGCCATTCACGTTTTAACGCAAATTAAATGGCGATCGAAAGCATTCTCATTGCTTGCAAAGCCTGTGACACCTATTTTAGCAGGCATTGCTTTTATCGGCCTTGGATCTGTGCTAGTGCATACAAACGTAATTGCAGGCTTTGTTTTTGGCATCCTTCTGACAGGGCTTGGAGGGACAGCTATTGGATATACGATCAAGCATTTTTCCTTCCTTAATCGGTTATCTTATTCCTATCAAAGACAAAGCGAGCGAGCAAGCAAATATATTGGCCGCTTAGGATTAAATCCTAGTCGAACGCTTTCAGCGCCTCAACACCATGCGCTCAACGAGCTCTTAACAATGATTCTGGGTTATGCTCATAGCTAGTCGATTATTGATTGATAGCGCATTCCGAATCGGTTACTTGATTAGTTATTTGATCGAAGGCTTCTTCACAAATGACACTAGCAAAAAAATAAATATTGATCCAAATGATTGATTTTATTTATACTTAAAGCGAATTATCATCCTTATTATGATAGGCAATCTTATGAGCGATCACCCGTGTTTATGTATTAAGCCAGAAATGCCTTACCAGGCCGTTTCTTCTTCTTCATTTATTTCTGTTGCCATCCTTTCTTCCCGTCGTTCTTTTCGCCGTCGGCGTTAATCGCTGTCCGTCCCTTATTTACCATTTTTAGTTTTAAATAATCGTTAGCTTACTAAGTGCCTACTCAAGGAACTTAAAGCACATCTAGTGATGTGTGCATAGTTATTTTTTCGCTTAGTAGACATACGCTTTCAAGAATCAATCAATTAATTAATTGACGTTCTGCGTTGACGCACACGTCTTATGAAGGAGTTTTTATGTCCACTCAATTTAAAAAATATTTTATATTATTTAGCGCCACTTTTATCCTAATTGGACTCATGGCTCTGATATCCTCTTGCTCTAAAGAGCAGCCTAATACACACACCTTGACCGTGGGATTGCAAAGCGGATACCCTCCGTTTGAATTTATGGATGCACAAGGCAATATCATCGGATTTGACCTTGATATCGCTGAGAAAATTGCTGCCCAATTAGGAAAAACACTTGTCGTAAAAGATATGGAGTTTGAAGGAGAGATCCTTTCCCTCAAACAAGGAAAAATTGATCTCATTATCAGCGGCATGAATATCACCCCAAGCCGACTGAAAGAAATCCACATGGTACCCTATCATGGCGAAGCTGCCGATTCTCTAAGCTTGATTTTTTGGAATGAGATCCCAGCAGGCATTCATTCGCTCAAAGATTTAGCCGCTATCCCCAACGCAATCGTAAGCGTCGAATCAGGAGCTATTCCGGAAGCGTTTATGAACCATTATCCTCAGATTCAAACCAAATCCTTTCAAGGCGCGCTCGCTCCTTTAATGGATGTCAAATTCGGCAAATCGCTGGCCAACCTCGTCGAACCGGATGTAGCCGAATACCTCAAGCAAAAACATCCGGAAGTCAGAGTACTATCCATTCCTCTACCTAAAGAAGAGAGCATTTTAGGCTTCGGAATTGGCATTAAAAAGGGCAACGAGGCCCTAACTCAGCAAGTTGAGCACGTCATTCAGCAGTTAAAAGCCTCGGGCGAGCTCAAGCAACTCGAAGACAAATGGTTCAAAGGAGCGGAATAATGTTAGACGATTCGTCTCTCTTAATTAAATCGCTTCCCCTTTTATTGAAGGGCTTGCTAACGACCATTCAATTATCCCTGGTTTCCATTAGCATTGGCTTATGCGGCGGGATTTTGCTAGGTATTCTGAATTGCCGCAAATTAAATCTGCCGCTGCTGTCCTATGGAATAAGCAGCTTTGTCTGGGTCATTAGAGGCACGCCTCTCTTTGTCCAAGTGCTGATCGCGTACTATGCCTTGCCGGAATTAGTGGGGGTATCGCTCTCTCCTTTCTTGGCAGGCGTCATTGCCCTTGGGCTAAATTCAACGGCCTACGTATCCGAAATAGTCAGAGGCGGCATTAATGCCTTGCCGGACGGTCAATGGGAAGCCGCCTATGTCCTAGGGCTCACACGTTGGCAAACATTAAAAGGAATCATCCTTCCTCAGATGATTCGTGTAACGCTTCCCAGCTTAACTAACGAGCTTACTGCCTTAGTGAAGGAAACAAGTATCCTCATGGTCATCGGAGTGGCGGAGCTGACGAAAATCAGTAAAGACATCGTCGCCCGAGAGCTTGATCCTATGACCATTTATTTAGCGGCAGCCGCTTTTTACCTCATCCTGACAAGCCTGCTGTCGGTTTTAGCAAAAATGACTCAAAAGAGGTGGTCAGCATGATCTCGGCAAAAGATATTAAATGGCAGTACAAAAAGGAATTGCCTCCCATCCTAAAGAACGTGTCTTTTCAGTTGCGTGCAGGGCGCATCACCACTTTCATGGGACAAAGCGGGGCCGGAAAAACGACGCTCTTGAAATGTATGGCCAATTTGCACTCCCACTACGAGGGAACCCTGATATGCGATGGACAGGAACTCAGGCTCTTAAATCCGGCCGAGAGAGCCTCTACCGTCGGATTTGTCTTGCAACAGTTCCACCTATTCCCTCATCTCAACGTGTTGGGAAATTGCACTTACGCCTTGCAAAAGGCGATGGGAATGGAAAAGAACGACGCAGAGGAAAGAGCTAGGGAAGCGCTAAAAATGCTGGATATTCATTCCTATGCGCATGTTTTTCCGTCTCAGCTATCGGGCGGACAGCAGCAAAGGGTTGCCATTGCAAGGGCCTTAGTCTTACGCCCGAAGATTCTGCTATTAGATGAGCCCACTTCAGCCTTAGACCCGGAAAGTAAAAAGAGCTTGGAAACCCTGCTTTTAGATTTAAACGCAAAAGGCTTTACCATCGCCCTCTCCAGCCACGATATGCCTTTCATTAGAAAAATCATGGACTATGTCTATTTCATGGAGAATGGGGAAATCGTCGAAGAATGGGACTCAAAGAAAGAAGAGCTGCAAAACAAACAGCGCATTAAGCAATTTTTACTACACGTTTAGAGGAACAATGAAAAAAGTTATTTTAGCTTACAGCGGAGGATTGGATACCTCCATCATTTTAAAATGGTTATTAGAGCAAGGATTGGAAGTCATTTGCTTTTTAGCCAACGTCGGACAAAAAGAAGATTTTGCCCTTGCCAAAGAAAAAGCCCTTAAGTTGGGAGCCAGCCGCGTTTATATTGAAGATTTACGCCAGGAATTTGTCGAAGGCTATATTTTCCAGGCGCTTAAGGCTAATGCCATGTACGAGGGAAGATACTTACTCGGCACTTCTCTTTCCCGCCCGCTCATCGCAAAAAAGCAAGTGGAAATCGCCAAAAAGGAGCAGACGACGCTTCTGGCACACGGAGCGACAGGCAAAGGCAATGATCAAGTCCGGTTTGAAATGACTTATCTTACCTTAATGCCAAATGCCGAGATCATCAGCCCTTGGAAAGATCTTGCTTTTTTAAGCCAGTTCAAGGGACGGACAGATATGATCGCCTATGCCCAAACCCATGGCATTCCCATTACCTCCACGCTGCAAAAACCGTACAGCATGGACGAAAATCTGATGCATACCAGCTATGAAGGAGGCGTTTTAGAGGATCCTTCAATCGAACCTCCAGAAGACATGTTCCAACAAACGGCATCCTTAAAATCGGCACCGGATGAAGAAGAAGTCATTGCCATTGAATTTGCCAAAGGCGTGCCTATTTCTGTTACCAATCTATCTAATGATACGTGTGTAAAAGAATCTGCTGTCGCTATTTTTACCTATTTGAACGCACTATGCGGAAAGCATGGAATTGGACGGATCGACATTGTCGAGAATCGATTTGTCGGCATGAAGTCCAGAGGCGTTTATGAAACGCCCGCCGGCTCTGTCTTATGGAAAGCCCATCTTGACCTTGAGCCATTGGTGCTGGACAGAGAAGTCTTCCTTCTCAAAGAGATGTGGATGCCAAAGATTGCCCAGCTCATTTACAACGGATTTTGGTTCAGCCCTGAAATGGAATTTCTAATGGCGGCCATTGAAAAAAGCCAAGAGCGCGTCGAAGGCAAAGTCTATCTTAAGCTGTATAAAGGCAACGCCGTTGTTCTCAAGCGTGAATCGCCTCAATCGCTTTACGACCAAAAAATTGCCAGCATGGATCAGCTGGGAGGGTACGACCAAACTGACGCCAAAGGATTTATCAAACTTAATGCCTTGCGGCTCAAAGCGTATAATAGCTTAAATAAAGGAATTTGACAGATGTTTTTAGCGCCTATTTTAGAAAAAATTAAGCAAACGCCCGTGACGAAAGGGCAAAAAGTTGCAGTTGCGTTTTCCGGAGGATTGGATTCTTCCTTAGCCATCGCCCTCTTGCGCCATATTTATGAAGCCAAAGAGATCATTCCCATTACCATTGATGTCGGACAGGGCGAAGAGGAAATGCAGGACATGCATGCCAAGGCGGCCATTCTAGGCATCACCCCTTTTATTATCGATGCTAAGGAAGAATTTTCTCAGCAATGGCTGTCAAAAGCGATTCAGGCAAATTCCGATTATAATGGCTATCCTGTCTCCACTTCTATGACTAGGCAGCTTGTCGCCAAACTGGTTGCCCTTAAAGCCAAAGAGTTGGAATGCGACGCCATTTTAGAAGGATCGACAGGAAAAGGCAACGATCAATACCGCATGCACAATGTCTTCAAATTATTCGCGCCTGAATTGGATATTTTGGTCCCTGTACGCGATTTCAATCTCACGCGTTTAGAAGAGCAAATCCTTTGCAAACACTGGAATATTCCCATCAGCGAGCAAATTGTCGGAGGAGATGATAAAACGCTATGGTGCCGTTCAATTGCCTCCGGAGCCGTTGATCTCAATCAACCTATCCCTGATCATGTTTGGATGTGGAAAAGGCCTATTTCTCACGCATCCGATGAAGGAATTGCTGTGGAAATTGAATTTGCTCAAGGCATCCCCATTGCGCTTAATGGGGAAAGCCTTCCTTTGGATGGCATCATTGCCTCGCTTAATCAGCTAGCCGGCCAACAGGGCATTGGCCTGATCGACATGTTTGAAGATGGCATCATGGACTTGAAAAGCCGGGAGGTTTACGAAGCGCCTGCCGCCCATGTAATCTTAAAGCTTCATCGCGATTTAGAGCAGCAATGCTTGACCAAGGATGAAATTCAATTTAAAAAAATCGTCGATGCGCAATGGGCTTATTTAGTTTATCATGGCCTATGGTTTTCTCCCTTAAAACAAGCATTGGATGCTTTTATCGCGCAAACCCAACAAGTCTTAGGCGGAAAAATCCGCGCTAAGCTATATAAAGGAAATATTGAAATTCTGCATCGCGAGTCGAAATATTCGCTTTTTGCTCCTGACGTTCGCTCCATCAAAAGCGCTTCGTTTGATCAAAGATGGTGCGCCCATGCAGCAAAAATTAAAGGCCTGCCCTGCGAAATCCTAGCCAAGCGACAAGAAAAACTCTCAAAGGAGGGCTGCTATGAAATTGTGGGATAAGGGATATCAACTTGATGAAGCCGTCGAAGCCTTTATGACAGGGGATGATCCCCTTTTAGATATCGCCCTTTTGCCTTATGATTGCCTTGGAAGCATGGCCCATGCCAGCATGTTGGCTAAAATTGGCATTTTGACAACCGAGGAATGCCATCAGCTGCTTCAAGGCCTCAGCCATATTCTTTCTCTTGCTAAAAAGGGCTTATTTACAATTAAACAGACAGACGAGGATGTGCATACGGCTGTCGAAAACTATTTGGTGGAATCGCTTGGGAATTTAGGTAAAAAGCTCCATACTGCCCGATCGCGAAATGATCAAGTCCTGCTTGATATGCGGTTGTATATGAGAGATCAGATTTTGCAAACAATGGAAGCCCTTGCGTCCCTTAGCCAAGTCTTGATTCGCTTTGCCGATGAAAACCATGCTGTGCCTATTCCTGGCCGGACGCACTTTCAACATGCCATGCCCTCTTCTTTAGGGCTTTGGGCCGGAGCTTTTACTGAATCTTTGCTAGACGATGGGGAACTCCTTAAAAGCGCGTTCGACTTGATCAATCAAAGTCCACTGGGATCAGCGGCCAGTTATGGCGTCTCGCTGCCCATCGACCGCCAGTATTGCGCTGAACTGCTTGGATTTCGATGCGTGCAAAACAATGTGCTTTACGCCAATAACAGCCGCGGCAAATTTGAGGCGATTGTCCTACATGCCTTGGCGCAAATCATGAATGATTTAAGTAAACTGGCTACAGATATCATTATCTTTAGCGCGCCTGAATTCGGCTACCTGAAATTGCCCGAAAAATTCTGTCCGGGAAGCAGCTTAATGCCCCAAAAGCGCAATCCCTGTCCCTTAGAGCTAATCCGGGCTAAATCGGCAACGGTTCAAGGGCTTTTATTTCAAACGCTTGAAATCATTCGATCGCTTCCTTCCGGTTACAATCGGGATTTTCAAGAAACCAAGCGGCCGCTCATGCAAGGATTTGATATGACTCTCGCCTCATTGCATGTATTCCTTAAAGTCTTTGAAGGCATTCAAATCGATCAGGATGCTTGCCTAAAGGCTTTTACTCCTGAGCTATTTGCCACAGACCAAGTCTTGCAGCTCGCTAAGAATGGCGTTCCTTTCCGCGACGCTTATCGCCAAGTGGCTCAAAGCTTAGAGTCCGTTTCTCAAGCAGATCCGGTTACGAATATTCTTTCAAAGATTCATCAAGGAGCTACAGGCAATTTAGGCCTCGAACAAAGCCGTTTTAAAGCCGATGGCTATATCAATTGGATACAACATCATCAATCTAATTGGGATGCGCTTTTTAAAAAATTAATTCCTTCTTAAATTTTATTCCTCTTCTATGCCGGAATTTGAATGCGTTTAAATTCCGGCCTCTTCCCTTTATTTCCTCCTTTCAATTTTCTCCTTTCCCCTAATTTTTATTGTCAAAGCTCGGCAAACTTGCTATAGGCAAATATAAAATTTTTATTTTAAAAGGAGAGAATCATGTTATACCCTGTTCGCTTAGGAATTGCCGGGGGAATCGTTTGGGGAGTATCCCTCTTTTTATTCACAATCCTCTCTCTTTATTCGGGATATGCAGAGCAGTTCTTAAATTTGATGGCCAATATCTATCCAGGCTATGAGATTTCTTGGCCAGGGGCTTTTATTGGACTTCTATATGGATTTGCCGATGTCTTCATTGGTCTTGCCCTTATTGCGTGGCTTTACAATAAGATGAAGATTCACGTTTAAAAAATTTAGGCTTTCTTTTTATTTAAGAAGCTATATTTGAAATTATTTTCTCCCTGGTAGAAAATAATTCGAATCTAGTTATTATTGGTTTAATCATTCTTTAAAAGCCTTATAATATTTTTTCCTTTACTTTTTACAAGCAACGCGACATAATTATTCCCCGCCTCTACGCTCTTTCTAAAACACCATTCTTTCCTTAAAATCGATCAGCTTATTACTGCTTGAGCTTGTTTGATTCTGGGAAATAACGACAACAAATAAATTTATAAGTCTGCATGAGTATTATAGCTGTTGAAGCTCTTTGGAAAGAGTTTTATATTCCCAAACGTAAAAAAGGCTTTTTAGGCAATTTCGCTTCTTTATTTTCTCGCGAGTACATTGTCAAAACAGCTTTAGACCGCATTTCTTTTACTATTGAAGAAGGCGAACTCGTCGGCTATATCGGTCCTAACGGAGCCGGTAAAAGCACAACCGTGAAGATTCTGTCCGGCATTTTAGTTCCAAATGGCGGCAGCGTCAAAGTCATGGGAAAAACGCCGTGGGATTATCGGATTGAGACTGTCAGTCAATTGGGAGTTGTTTTTGGCCAGCGCACCCAGCTATGGTGGGACCTACCCGTCATTGAGTCGTTTGAACTGCTGCGGGATATTTATCGCGTCCCGGCAGATGTCTATCGCAAAACGCTGGAGTCTCTGACCGACACCTTAGAACTTTCTAAACTTTGCCACATTCCCGTCCGCCAACTTAGCTTAGGCCAGCGCATGCGCTGCGATATTGCCGCTTCACTGCTGCATTCACCGAAGATTCTATTTTTGGATGAGCCTACCATTGGACTAGATGCAGTCAGCAAGCTGGCCGTGCGCGACTTTATCCGCCACCTGAACAAGGAACGACAAGTCACCATCATGCTGACCACGCATGACATGGATGACATCGAGTCCTTGTGCAATCGCGTGCTGATTTTAAATGAAGGCCGCCTGTTTCTGGACGGTTCACTGGAAGCCTTGCGCCAAAAGCTTCTTCCGGAACGCCGCCTGATTGTCGATCTGCTCCATGAGCATGAGACCATCCGAGACCCGCAAGCCGCTTTCTTTAAACAAGAAGGCCACCGTGTCTGGCTCAGCTTTAATCCCGTTGAAACGTCTACGCCAGAACTCATTAGGCGCATTACAGCCAGCCATGCCATTCGCGATCTCTATATTGAAAATCCGCCGATTGAAGAGATTATCGCCAAACTTTATCGGGATGTCAATCTATGAAGGCTTATTTGGCCATTTTTAAATGCCGGCTATCCGCTTTATTTCAATATCGCTTGGCAGCTTTTGCCGGCCTTAGCACCCAAATTTTCTGGGGGTTCGTCAAAATGATGATCCTGCAAGCTTTTTATGCGCATGCGCTCTCCCCTCCCCCTATTTCTCTTCCTCAAGCCATTACTTTTGTCTGGCTTGGACAAGCCCTTCTTCAATTGCTGCCTTGGAACATCGATAGGGAAATTGAAGCTCAAGTCAGGACGGGCAATGTAGCCTATGAATTAGTCCGACCGATTGATGTATATGGACTGTGGTTTGTTAGATCCTTGGCCTTGCGGTTTATTCCCACTCTCATGCGCAGTTTGCCATTGTTTCTCGTTGCTGGACTATTTTTCGGCCTTTCCATGCCAGCTTCAGCGTCAGCCGGTATTTTTTTTAGCTTGTCATTGTTTTGCTCGATGCTATTGTCCGCTGCCATGACCACCCTTGTGGTGATCAGCTTATTTTGGACTATATCCGGCGAGGGCATCCTGCGTTTGCTGCCTCATTTGACGATGATCCTTTCCGGTATGGTCGTGCCATTGCCCTTATTTCCCGATTGGATGCAGCCATTCTTAAGCATTCAGCCTTTTAGAGGCATTATCGATATTCCCGTCAGGCTCTATACAGGGATCATTCCTCCTGCTGAAGGACTTTTCTATCTAGGCTTCCAGCTCGCTTGGTTTGCTTTCTTTGTTGTATTGGGCAGAGCCCTCATGCATCAGGCCATGAAACGCATTATCATTCAAGGGGGATAAATGCTTCACTCGCTTCGCCTCTATTTTAAATTGTTTGGATCGTCTTTTAAGTCGCAAATGCAGCATCGCGCCTCTTTTTTCATGTTGGCCATTGCCCATTTTATTTCCACTTTCGTTGATATTTTTGGCATATGGGTCCTTTTTGCCCGCTTTAAAGTTATTCAAGGATGGACGCTAGAGGAGCTGGCTCTAATCTACGGCATTATGCATATGGGATTTGCAGCAGCGGAAGCCATTGCCAGGGGATTTGATACTTTCAGTACGCTTATCAAGCAAGGAGATTTTGACCGCCTATTGCTAAGACCTACGGGAACGCTTTTTCAAGTCGCCACGCGCGAATTCCAGCTGATGCGCATCGGGCGCTTCTTCCAAGGACTGGCCGTCCTCTTGTGGGGATGCCATCAGCTTCATCTGCCTTTCCTCTCTCTTTCTTCTCTTATCCTGTCTCTCGCCCTTATTGGAACAACCTGCCTTTTTTATGGACTGTTCATCATTCAGGCAACGCTTTGCTTTTGGACGACAGAGACATTGGAAATCATGAATATCACCACTTATGGCGGGCTTGAATCCGGACAATATCCCATGAGCATTTATCATCCCTCTTTCCGGCTGTTTTTTACTTTCGTTATTCCGCTTGCTTGTGTAGCTTACTATCCCCTTGCCGTGATGCTGAAGCATGAAGCGCTTCCCTTATGGACCGGCATGCTACTTCCGCTGGCCGGTGTGGCTTTTCTTGGCTTGTCTTGCCAGCTCTGGAAAATCGGCGTCAGCCGCTATCAATCGACAGGAAATTAAGAGGAATTAAAATGAAAGCCTCCCCAGGGCAATTCCCTGGGGGATAAGAAGCCTTTACTTTTTAGGCTGGGCATCAGGCATAAATGGCAACATCATGCCATGATTTCCCAATGCGGCTGGAAGTTGTCCATTCCATTTTTGAACAGCCTGCCATTGGATCAATTCCGGCGTTAAGGACAGGGAAATGATTTGATTGGACTCCGCTTGCGCCCTTGCGCGGATCAGGGCACTTTCCGCTTCCCCATGCGCCTTGGCCATTTGCTTTTTTGCTTCGGCTTCAGATTCGCGCAGCTCATTCTCCCTTTGCTGTGCGCGTTGGACCGCTTCGATCTTGGCATTTAAAGCTTTGACAACGCTATCTGGAAAGTGGAGATTTCCCACTAAATAAATGCGTTCAATGATAATGCCCAAGTCTTGCAAGTCATGCCGCACTAAAGATTGAATGTCATCGAAAAATTTCTCTTTAGCTGGGCCATACAGGTCTTCGATCCTTAATTTCGAAGCGCATTTATTAATGGCATCCCGGGTAAAATTGCGAATAAAAACATCCGTGATTTCATCCATGCCCCGACGATATTTTGCAAATAAAATATGGATCTTGTCATGGCGCAGATGATAGGTCACTCCTACATCCGCCTCTACTGCCAATCCCTCAGACGTTTGGAAGGTAAACTTCTTCTCTCCATCCCATAAATGGTTCTGCTCAAAGCTGGGAAATTTATAGACAACTTTCCAAGGTGCAATAAAATGGGCGCCCACATGCAGCTCTTGCTCTTCTACGCCCTTATCCGTTCCAAACATATTGACAACTACGCCTACATAGCCAGGCGGAATCATGACAAATGCAAAGGTATAAGTCAAAAACACTAAGATGGCTACAGCAGCCGCTACGACAGTGTAATTAAAATTTTTCATCTTAAAACTCTCAATAAATTAAAAACAAAAGGACATGAGTATAAAGGCCTGATAAGGAAGTAAGCAAGAAGATTTAATAACCTGAGTTAATTGGAAAAAGACTTGGACGTTTGCCGATTCTTGCCTTCATTGCACTCCGCATACTCTGTCGTTATCATTTTGTACCCTGAATAAGCTAAAAAGTAACCACAGAGCATGCGGAGAAAAGAGAATTTTTGTCTACGCTCAGTGCGCGACTGGCAAGCGAGCTGATGAATATAGCCGCTAAGAGGAGGAAGGAGCTTGACCAAGCAATACATTCTTTTGGCTTTTATAGGCTGCTATAATGGCTTCTTCTCGCTGTAAGTCTCCATTATTTTTTTGCCACATTAAAGATCCAAATCTGGTATCCAGCTCTTTGATTGTTGCCGCTTGTTGTAGATCTGCTAGGGCTTCTGTATACAAATCAGAGAATTGAATCCCTGCCGATTGAATCGCCTTATTTATTTTTCGCAATTGATAGCTGAGAACGTAATATCCAATGGTGATTCCTATGTTAATCAAATTCAAATAAAGCCTTATCTGTCCATGTCCCTGCTTAAGATCATCTATTAGGAACGCGGGCATTTTTATCAAACCGATTACGCCAAGCACTAATTGAAAAGTCAGCAAGCCTGTTCCCGGCTTTTTGTAAGCGCAAAAATACATCACCAAGGCCCAAATAAGCCCAACGAATAATTGTATGCTTGTTTCAATCAATGCAAGCTTAAACGCCTCATTGCTCAGAAAAGCGCCTTCCACTCCCAGATTAAACAAAGGGAGAACAAGTGACATGGTCACTAGAAGAAGCAGCCATCGTTTCTTGACTTTGCTACTATCCATCATTTTTTCCTTCTTTGAGACTGTCATAGGATCTAGACAATTAGCCATTCGGCAGTCTCTAACAGTAATTACTCTCTTCTTTTAAAAATCAGATAAACAAACAACGATTCTTTGTTAGCAAGGATTAAAGCTTGCTTTATTTCAATTCTTTAAATTTTTCTTCTAGCATAAGAAATAAGGCGGCTTTTTGTTGCGGATTCAGTTGATCGGACTCCAGCAAGTCCAATAGCTGACTCAAATAGAGTGAAATGGCTTCTTCCTTATCGTCCCTATTTCCTATTAGGCTAGAGAAATCCGTGATCGATTCTATGAAAAGAAAATCGTCAGGAGTAGGCTCGATACCGGCAAGAGCTGCTCGATAGTCCTCTAGTTTTTCTTTAAATTCTCCATAATTTGAATACGCAAACACATTAAATAAGGGCACCTGTTGGCTAGCAGAATTTCTTATCGATTCCCAGTATTCCCTATCGACTTGGAAAGCCATAAGCGTTAAAAACATATGTGGATGAATTCCCTTTTCGCCAAACGCGCTGGGATCGACGATTTTAACAGTCCAATTATTTTTAAAACGAAAGAAAGAACGCCAAATAACGGCGATTGTATGACCATCAAAAGGATCTGTTAAAATATAAGTTGTCCTCCAAAAATTGAGGGTCGCTTCAGCCAATTTTAATCCGGAAGGCGCAAGAATTTTAAAGGAGGGGAAAAACCAAGCAAATTCTTCCTCGACAGAGCCGATGGGAATCGATTGATGATCGACTATATCGAATACAGCACCAAAGCTCCAAAATCGCATTCTCGCTTTCGCCAATAATTGCTCTTCCTGATTTTTTAAGTGATATTCAGGCATCAAGGAAAAGAACCTTCGATGAACTGTGCCCAAAACATGCGTGCGGCTTTCGATATCAAACGTGGTCGTCCAAGAGAGCCACCTTTCTCGAACATACAATTCTTCTGGTAAATCTGTGGCTTTTAAAGTGAACGGCACGAAAAAAAACAGGATGATAGGTAGAATAAACGCCAGGATCTTAGATAAAGAATTTCTCATAAATTTATTCTCAATTTTTTAGAAATTTTTTTAGTCTAAGACAGGGAAGAAAAAAAGAAAAGGAGAAATCAATTCTCCTTTATGGGTAGAGAGCTTTGAAGAATGGCGCTTTCTTCCTTAAAGATAGAAGAAATCGTTAAAGCTATTGCCCCGTTTCCAAGACAACGCGAAAACGGGCTTTTCCACTCATCATGAATTCATAGGCTTCAGCGGCTTTCTCGAGAGGATAGACATGGTTCATGGATCGAATGTCGTTAAGAGCGCTGAAGAGCAAGGTGTCTTGAGAATCCGCCGCTGTTCCGCTTGGCCATCCTGCAATTGAGCGTCGGGCGCCAATTAAGCTAAGCACGGAGACTTGCAAAGGATCGGAGGCCACTCCCACAGTCACAAGTTTTCCATCGATCGCCAGTCCGTCTATCACAGAACTGATGGCCTTGCCGCTTGTCACGGTCGATAAAATGACTTTGGCGCCCCCTCTTTTCTTGAGCTCTTCTGCGACGTTTTGGCTTTCCGAATCAATATACTCGCGAGCCCCCAGCTTTTTGGCCAAAGCAGCTTTACTCTCTCCTCGCGCAATGGCAATGGTTTGAAATCCCATTTTAGCTGCAAACTGCACGGCTAAGTGCCCCAGCCCGCCAATGCCAAGAATAGCGACTCTATCGCCGGCCACAGCCCCGCTATGTCTCAAAGCATTGAAAGTGGTGATGCCGGCACACATTAGCGGGCCTGCATCTACCGCTGATAGCTCTTCGGGAATTAAAGCCAACGCCTCAACAGGAGCGATCATGTAATCTGCGTAGCCTCCATCAAATGTTATCCCCGAGATCTGTCCATTTGCGCAGGTAACAAAATCTCCTCGCCGGCACGACTCGCAGTGTCCGCAATGTCCGCCATACCAGCCCACCCCTACTCTTTGCCCCTTCTGCCAGCCGATCACATCTGGACCTACCGCATCGATAATGCCGGCCACTTCATGTCCCGGTATCCGCGGATAGTTAATTCCCGGGAACGTTCCTTCTTTAGTAAAAGAATCGCTGTGGCAGATTCCGCATGCTTGGACTTTGATGCGCACAGTGCCGGTTTTCGGTTCTGGAATCTCTCTTTGGACGAGTTCGAAAGGCTGATTGGGACCAGGAACTTGAACCGCGCGCATTTTAGCCATACATGCTCCTTTAAGATAAAGATCTTCACTCGTTTAAAATAATTAATACATACACATCTTTGTCAGAATCGGAATAAATCGGCAAGGTTATTGTAAAGCTAGCTCTCTGGACGCAATTTTTAAATCTGCTTCAACCATGATCTTTAGCAGCTCTTGAAAGCTCGTTTTCGGCTTCCATTTGAGCACTGTTTCAGCTTTTGTGGGCTTACCCAATAAGAAATCAACCTCCGCCGGGCGATAATAGCGCGGGTCGATTTTGACAAGTATTTTTCCTGTTTTGGCATCTATTCCACATTCATCCACGCCTGTTCCATGCCATTCGATCTCGATTCCCAGTTCCTTATAAGCCAATTCGACAAATTCCCTTACAGAATGCGCTTCTCCTGTTGCCACGACATAATCATCAGGCTTATCCTGCTGCAGCATCAACCACATGGCCTCTACATAATCTTTCGCATAGCCCCAGTCGCGCTTGGCATCCAAGTTCCCCAAGTACAAGACATCTTGCAAACCGAGATATTGCCGGCAGGCCGCCAGGGTAATCTTGCGCGTGACAAAAGTCTCTCCTCTTAGGGGAGATTCATGATTAAACAGGATACCATTGCAGGCAAAAATGCCATAGGATTCGCGATAATTGACTGTAATCCAATAGCCATAGAGCTTGGCGACTCCATAGGGCGAGCGAGGATAAAACGGCGTTTTTTCTGTTTGAGGCGTTTCTTGAACTAAACCATAGAGCTCGCTTGTAGAAGCCTGATAATATTTCGTTTTTTCTTCCAACCCAAGCAGGCGAATGGCTTCTAAAATGCGCAACGACCCGATCCCATCCACTTCCGCTGTATACTCCGGAAGCTCAAAGGAGACTTTAACATGGCTTTGTGCGGCCAAATTATAAATTTCATCCGGCTGAATAGTCTGAATCAAACTAATGACGTTAGCTGTATCCGTCAGGTCGCCATAATGCAAAATAAAGTGGGATTGCGCATTATGAATATCTTGATAAAAAGCATCGATACGAGTGGTATTAAGGGAAGAGGATCGTCTTTTTATTCCATGCACTTCATAATTTCTGCCTAAAAGAAATTCGGTTAAGTAAGCCCCATCTTGTCCTGTGACGCCAAAAATTAAAGCTTTCTTTACTGGGGGCTGCGGCCTCTCTTCATTTGCTTGAATAGTAGAGCCCACCATCAGCAAGCAAAAAGAATAAAGGAGATAGCGAAACACCTTTTTGTCCATCGAAATGACCTTAATTGAAGATTTAAATTTTGCCAGCCTGTTCCAAGTCCAGCTCTTTTCTTTTACTCTTAACATAAAAATAGAGGGTAATGCAAAGAAGAATGGGAACAAGAAGATCGGTATAAACAAGAATGCCTAGATTACCTTCACTATAATTGTGACGAGCATATGCATCGTAGAAATGATGGATGGCATCTCCAAAAATCCAAATGGAAAAGCCCACAACTGTCGCTATCCAAAAAGACCGCCTAAACCAAATGCACATGATGCCAAGCACGCCGAACGCCAAATTGACATTGCCCAATTCTTGTTGGAAAGGACACATGGGCCACTGCAGCAGCTGAGCCGCCACGTCATCCATGAAGGTCAATCCAATAAAAGCCACAAGGCTTGTCACTCCTACATAAAAGACAAGCTCATATAAAAGAAGCAATTCGATTATTCGGTCCTTTGTCCATTGATGCGAAGGCAGCTTGAATAAATGGATGATAAAGGCAATCGCTCCCAATCCATACAAACTTAAGAAATAGTACATGCTTCCTCCTGAAATACGATTGCTTAAATACACTGATTTTGAGATTTCTTTAAAGCTCTTTTAGCAACATTTTTTTTAAACGCAAGGCGTCTTTAATTGCATAGCCTTTTTCATCATTATCAAAATAGCAATAGACTGTTAAATGCGAAGCCCATTGAGCGATTTGATGTTGCCACTTTTCCAATTCTTGCGCGCTATAAGAGCCTTGATAAGCCTTATGAGGCCCGTGTAAGCGGATATAGGTAAAAGGGACCGTTACTTCCTTAGGCGTACACTGACCGTTAATTTCCGAAATGCATAGGGCCAGGCGTCGCGTATGCAAGATTTCATAAATATCATCGGCGAACCAAGACGGATGGCGAAACTCAAAAGCATAGGTGAAAGGTTCTGCTAAAGAACGAACAAATTCTTCTAACCGCTCCGCGTTCTTTTTAAAAGCAAAGGGAAGCTGAAAGAGCAAAGGTCCCAGCTGTTTGCGCAAAGGTCGAATGCTATCAAAAAAACGGGCTGTACTTTCTGCCGCATCTTTTAACTTTTTGCTATGCGTGATAAATTGACTAGCCTTTACAGAGAAAATAAAGTCGTTAGGAACTTGTTCGATCCAATTCTGCAGCGCTGTTGCTGCTGGAAGCCGATAGAAGGTAGAATTGACTTCTACTGTTTTAAAGTGGTTAGCATAAAAACGCAGGCTTTCTTGCCATCTCACATTAGAAGGATAAAAAACAGCCTTCCAATGGGCATAGTGCCATCCTGATGTGCCAATTTGAATATGAGGAGGAAGTTCCCGCTTATCCGGCATGCCCAGCTCGGAAAAAAGCCAAGGCCCTTGTTTGCTGCATTGATTACCCGCCTGTTAATATTTTTATTTTTTTGTTAAATTAGGCGAATGGACGAGCTTTTTTCAAGCACAAAACACGGATGGAATCTGCCTAGCCGTCTCTTAAAACTGTAAATGGCCTAGCTAGGAGCTCACGTAATATAGTGGATTTACATGCAATTAATTATCATTTACTAAATAAATAAGGATAAATAAATGATGCAGACTACCTATTCTTCCCTATCGCCTGCCCAAGCCCCCATTCTCCCCGACGTTTCTAAAACGTCCTATTCCCACTTCTTTTCTGCATTGCCTTCCGCCTTAATAAACAATATTAAGGCAGCGAGCCAAGAAGCCCTTTCCCAAACCGCTGATTTTGTCGTATCTGAAAGCATGTACCTAGGTTCGCAGTATCCTACAACAGGCAAAATAATTAGCGGAACGATTTGTACAGCCACGGGCGTCTATTGCATTGTTAAAAGCAACGTCCCTTCCCGTCTTTTCTCTTTTTTCACCCGCTCAACTGACCCCTCTTCCACTCCGCCGGCTCAAGCCTCTTCCAAACAAAATTTGGCCGTTTTCACTCTTGGCGTACTGTCTGCCACATATGGAGCGTATAATCTCATTTCTGCCTTTAATGACTTATTTGATCTCTATTCTGAAGACTCTTCTCCTCATCCGGATTTTAATCATAGCCTCCATGCTTCCGACACCCCTCGTCAATTAACTTGCCGCCCTGGAGAAAAAATTATGAATCTCACCGAAGCGCTGGCTGCCATTCAAAACTGTCCCGCCAGTCAGGCAGTCCTTAATGAGATACACCAGCGAGGAGAGGGAATGATCAGGGTTCGAGAACTGCGTGAAGAGCATTTTCCCTATGACAATTTCTATGGAAAATGGGTGCCGGAGGCAAGAACCATTTTCGTCAGGCAAAGCCTTTGCAAGCAAAAGATTTCTGTCATCCTATTTGAAACATTAAATGCTTCTAACCAAGAAGAGCTCTTATATATTTTCGATCAAAGTGATCAGGGTAGATTAAACCGAGAAACGTATGCCAGACGCCTAGAGCAGCTTGAATTTGAAAATCGACTCACTCATCATCGCATTGTCAATGCCTGCATGGGAAGCAGCGGATGGGATCCTGAACTTGATATCTTTGCTGAAATGATCAAGGATTTTAAATCATTCAATGCATTTTGGAAAGCTATTAAAAATTCCCCACATGTCGATTTATTTAGAGAGCAGTGGGATAAAACAGCTCGGCCTGCCTATTGCCAGCGCTATCCGAATAATAAGGTATGCGGGTCCGATTATAATCCCCGGTATCAGCCAGGCTCAAGCTATTATTGGACTGCCGAAGATGTAGAAAAAGATGAACTCTAAGAGCTTGTCTTCAAATTCACAATGCGGATAAGATTTCCAAGGCCGATAGCCAAAAACTGTCTTGCCTTGGCTTATCTTCACCGCATTGCCTTCCCCTGAACTTTAGATCCGGAACTGATCACAAAGCGCTTGATTTGCTGTCTTCCGGGAAGCGCGGCGTCCACTTATGGCAATAGGGCTGGTGGCCGGTTTTGTCATAATAATCTTGGTGATAATCTTCTGCCCGATAGAAAACGCTGGCTGGAACAATTTGCGTGACAGCCTTGACTCCCAGATCAATCAGCCTTTGCTTGAGAGCTGAGGCTATTTGCTGTTGCTCTTTGGTTAAATAAAAAATGGCGGAGCGATACTGATTGCCTATATCAGGGCCTTGCCGTTGCTCTTGGGTAGGATCATGCAATTCATAAAAATACTTAGCCAATTCTTCATAGCTTATTTGATGCGGATCAAAGATTATTTCTACGGCTTCGGCATGTCCCGTTTCCCCTGTGCAGACTTCTTTATAAGTGGGATTGACGACCGTGCCGCCAATATAACCGGAAGTCACCTCTCGGACACCGGGAAGCTTTTTCATTAAATGCTCAACGCCCCAAAAACATCCTCCGGCAAAAATGGCCCGCTCATTTCCCTCTTTGGTAAAGGCGGGAATGAATCTGAGAGAGATGGAATTGACGCAGTGCCTCTGGTTTTTTTTAGTAAAGCCTTCCCCCATAAAGACATGGCCCAAATGCGCGCCGCAACGGTGACAAAGAATTTCCGTCCGCTCGCCGTCCTCATCCAGCTTGCGATCGACGCTTCCCTTCATTTCATCATCGAAGCTTGGCCAGCCGCAATGAGAAGAGAACTTATCTGAAGATAAATAAAGAGGCGCATCGCACCGGCGGCAGGCATAGATTCCCGGCTCCTTTGTCATATTATATTCTCCTGTCCCAGGCCGCTCCGTCCCTTTCCAGTTAATGACGTCATTTTCTTTGGCGGATAGTTCATGATATCTTTGCATGGCCAGCTCTCCTCTTAAAACTTCATCTTGCCTCAGCCGCTTTCTTTTGTTCAATGAAAACTCTCTTGCTCAAGTCTTTTCACAATTATTTTATTTTAAAATTTTTCTGTAAGCTCTATAACTAATTCTTTTTCATAATGGCTGCTTGCCAACAGTGGCGTTTAGGAATATTGCGTGCATGTTAGAAAAAGGAATCAATCTCATCGGTTATTTTGATAAGGCATTCGGCTTAGGAGAAACAAGCCGGTTATTTATCAAAGCCTTACAAGCACGCTCTATCCCGTTTGCCCTATTGTCTGCCGATGATTTAGCCCCCTTTCACCAATCCGCTTTTTTTCAAGCCGATCTGTCAAAAGATTTCGCTTTTCCCGTTAATCTCTTTTGCATCGATCCTCACCACATCGCTCCTTTTATTGAGAAATTTCCCTGGAAAAAAGTAAAGCATTGCTACAATATTGCCGTCTGGTTTTGGGAAACGAATTTGATTCCCGAAAGCATGAAAGACGGCTGGTGTTACTTAGATGAAATGTGGGTGACAAGCCGCTATATTCAAGAGCATTTATCCTCCCATACCTCTCTTCCCATTCATTGCCTTTGCCACCCTTTGCAGCGATCTGCTTCTTTAGATATCCCCAATAAACAACGCTTTAATCTGCCCAATAAGTTCACTTTTCTTTTCTTTTTTGACTTCTATAGCGTCTTTGCTCGCAAAAATCCTTTAGCGCTGATTCAAGCTTTTCAAAAAGCCTTTCCAACTCAGCAAGATGTGCAACTCGTTATTAAATCTCAAAATGGACATCAGTTTCCGCATCAACTCGAACCTATGCGAGAATTGACCCGCTCCGATCCCCGCTTGATCTGGATCGACCGTTCTTTAGAATCCAACGAACGCTATGCCCTCATGAATGCCTGCGACTGTTACATCTCTCTTCATCGTTCCGAAGGATTTGGATTAACCATGGCAGAAGCGATGCTGTTGGAAAAGCCCGTCATTGCAACGAGGTATTCGGGTAACTTAGAATTTATGTCCGATCAAAACAGCTTTCTTTGTTCTTATCAGTTAACTCAAATCGGCCCAGGCCACGCTCCCTACCCAGAAAATGGCTTATGGGCTGACGTCGATATTAATCATGCCGCTCATTGGATGCGCTATGTGGCTTCCCATCCCCACGAAGCCTCCCAAAAAGCGCAACAAGGCAAAGCAACAATCCTGCAAAATTATTCCTGCGAAAAAGTAGGGCAGCAAATTCAGGCGCGTTTGAATGCCATTTACTCTCATCCTGTTTCGAAGCGCATGCCTGTGCGTTTTATGAAAAAGAAAATGAAAGACGCCGCTTATGCCACCCTTTTTTTCTTGCGCCGATCTTTTTGGAAATCGTTAATCAATAAAATGCTTCCTCTCCCAAAACCCTATAAGAAATAAAATAAAATTATGATCCAACTCATTCTTTGCGGAGGAAACGGAACACGCTTATGGCCGCTTAGCCGGGAGGAACATCCCAAACAACTTCTTCAATTTTTCTCTCAGTCTTCTTTACTGCAAAGAATCCTTCATCACAATCAGGCTTTCTGTTCAGAATTTGTTGTTGTCTGTAATAACAGTCATTTCACAGCTATAAAAAAACAATTGAAAAAAGCCGCTCTTAATCCAAAAAGCTATTTATTGGAGCCGCTTGCAAGAAATACCGCCGCAGCCGTTTGCTTGGCGATGCTCTCCCTCGATCCGGAAGAAATTGTTCTCATCACGCCTTCCGATCACTATATCGACTACTCAGAGGATTATGCCAACGCTCTAGAACAGGCTAACAAGCATGCTTCTCAAGACCGCTTAGCTCTTTTCGGCATTTCTCCCTCTTCTCCAGAGACAGGATTTGGCTACATCCAAGTCGATTCCTGCTATCAGATCAAATCCTTTCATGAAAAGCCCTCTTTAGAATCTGCCAAAGAGTATTTAACAAAAGGAAATTATTATTGGAATGCAGGAATGATCTGCGTTAAGCCGTGGGTTTTCTTAGAGGCCATGCAATGCCACGCGCCGCATATTCTGGCCCCTTCCCAATTAGCCTATCAAAAAGCTAAAGTGCTGATGGAAAATCCGGAGACCTATCAGATTTTCCTAGAAGACATGTTATCTATTCCGGCAGAAAGCATTGACCATGCGCTCCTTGAGAAGATGCCTCGCATTCATTGCGTTCCGTCTTGCTTTTCTTGGAGCGATATGGGGAGCTTCGCCTCTCTTTTTTCCCATTCTCCTAAAGATGAGAATGGAAATGCTATTCACGCGAATCAATTATGTGCGCTTAATTCAAAGAATAATTTAATTATCGGCAAAGACCGCCTTCTTTCCCTAATTGATATAGAAGGCTTGGCCATCGTGGACACGCCCGATGCTTTGCTCATTTCGAAGCTAGACAGCACGCAAAAAGTCAAAGACCTCGTTCATCAAGTCCAGGCTTTAAAGCCAAACTTAGAAGACAATAAGACAAAGGCATGGAAAGCGCCACAAGATCTCTCTTTTGGCTATATGGAACATTGCGAGGCTACACGTTTTATCCTCCTTCCCGGCAAACAAGCAGAGATGGAAAATCCTCATTCATTTCCTGAAACTTGGATTGTTTTGGAAGGCACCGCCTTAATAACCACGGATCAAGACAAGCAGATGGTATATGCGCTTCAATCTATCGCTATTTCCCCTCAACAATCTTTTACGTGGACTAATCTTGGCATAACTAACTTAGTCCTTTTAAAACTTTCTTCTAACCAGGCCGGCCAAGATCATTCTCTTCTTATGTCTTCTAATTCATCCTTAAAAGATTCCAATCCTCCTTCAATTAATTAAGGAAACCCTATCCTTTCTGCTTTCCCGGATTGGCTAGGCCTTTGATTTCCTGCTTAGAATCTTCCCTTAGAGGGTTCTTAAAACCCATAATAGCCTATATTTGAGCTCTTTTCCCCTACAAAAAAACAATCTTAAATCCAGACAATTAGTAATTCAACAGTAGTCATCAACACTAAATAAAAACAAAACAAATAAATTAACAAAAATTAACATGACTAAAATTAAAACCTATATATAATTAAAAAACTAAAAATAAATTAATTAAAAACAAACTATTTATTAGGAATTAAAATGACATTGAAATTTGTTGGAACAGAAGATCTTCGCCTCATTCATGCCAACGCCTCTTTGACTCATTTAACTTCTATTTCAGATTCTTCAGAAGCGGCTAGTGCAGAAGAAGTGGAAGAGGCACCTGCCTTGGAAAAGCTCAAGCAAGCAATAGCCGATCCTGACGATGAAACCTTAAAACATTCTTGCGAAGTTGCGATTGCCTCCTATTTAAAGCAAATTGAATCAACCGATCAAATCGAAAATCCCTCTGCTATCGAAGCGCTTGAATCTTTGCAACGAGCCGTCGTTGATGCCATTGAGAAAACAGTTTCTTATGGCGGACATGAGATCCGTAAGCTAGACGATTGCCGGCATCCTTGTACGTGTTGCTACGTGATTCCTTCCTATATCCAAGAGAAAGTGCATCAAATTGACGCCATACGCAGCGATAGCCTAAACAAGGATTTGATCCGTCCGCAATCAGATCTTAGTAACAAGACCTTTACTATTTATGCCGGCAATCCCAATAAAGAACCGCTTATTAGCGTTTACAATGCTCAGAATAAAGCAAAACTGCCAGGCAAGTTTGTCGCTTCCAATCAAAATTCGCATTCTGCTTCAATGAGCCCGACAGCAAGCAAAGCCTTAAAAGCCGCTCAAGATGTGTATCAATTTTGGATGAAAACCTATGGTTTAAACTCTTTTGACGGCAAAGGGACTGAAATCCGTTCGACCGTCCATTTCGATAAACTTTATGCCAACGCCTTTTGGAACGGCGAGCAGATGGTCTATGGCGATGGTGACGATATCTTTAAAAATTTTACCGAGCTCTCAATCGTTGGCCATGAATTTGGACATGCGGTGACTGGAGATAAGCTGAACTACGAGGGAGAGGCCGGAGCATTAAATGAACATTTGTCGGATGTCTGGGGATCTTTAGTCATTCAATACAAAAATAATCAGACAGTCGATCAAGCCAGCTGGTTAATCGGAGAAGGGACCATTCAATTGGGAGGAAATAGCTATGCCCTGCGTTCTATGAAAGCACCGGGAACGGCTTATCATTCTCATATCCTAGGAAAAGACCCTCAGCCTGATCATTACAGTCAGCGCTATTTAGGAACGGAAGATGAGGGCGGCGTTCACATTAATTCGGGTATTCCCAATAAAGCTTTTTGTTTATTTGCACAGGCGCAAGGAGGCTATGCGTGGCAAAAAGCCGGCCTTCTATGGTTTTTGACTCTTAAAACAGACGGATTGATCAAGCCGAATTGCACCATGCCTGAATTTGCCTATGCCACACTTTGCACGGCCCTTAAGCATTTTCCCACAGACTATAAAATGCATTATGATCTTATCAACGCCTGGAAGGCGGTTGGCTTGGCCTAAAATTTTAACAGAATGTATTACCCCCTAAGGAGCCCATATGTGCGATGCCTTTTGGATAGAAGCAACAGACCTATCATTCTTTCATGCTAACCATTTCTCTTGCCATATGGAAAAGTCCATCTGCGATCTAGAAACCCAAGACGCGTCCTATTTTTACTATGAGGAATGCCCTTGTTCAGCCGATCAGCCCACCATTTTGAAAGAAGAGAAAGAACAGGCAGGCCTAACTAGCAAGCCTGCAAAGAATACGCGTCAAATTATTCCTGATTATCTGCTGAAAAAAGTCCAAGACTATCATGAAAGAGAAGGCGCAGAGCCCGCTCAGGTGGAGAAAGACCGGCATGACCGCGAAGAATCTGAAAAAATGCGCCAATACAGGCAGCAAATCCAACATCCAGCTGAAGCGCTCTTAATTAAGAATAAGGATTTTGACGATGATCAATAATTCTGACAGAGATTCCATTAATAAATAATAATAAAAAGGCCAGCGGGAAAAAGACTAGAATCCAAAAACAAAGCCAGAAGCGCGAGCCATTATATTGAAAATCATAAGTCGTTTGATTGAGTTCAAAAGCACTTGCCGTAAAGAGCAAAACGAGAGCAATGGGAAAAAATACGATTAGCCAGAAAATAAGCCAAACCAATGACCCGCGATATTGAAGCTTAGCACGTCTTGTATCCATAAATTACCTTATCCGTCCTATTTTTTTTATTGGGCCAATTTCCATGCCACGCATTAACTTGACCCTTATGCTCTTCATTATAAAGGAAAAAGGCTTTTGTATCCAGGGCGTGCTGACAATTAGGCAATAAACGTATAGGCGAATTCTTTTCTGTTTGGCGGCACGCCTTGGGTGTGTCCCTAGTCTCCATCACCCGTCCAAGGAACTAACCGGCTCTTGTAAGCGACGAGGATCCAAGCAAAAAAGGTGACAGCTAAATCAAAAGAGACTAAGGGCGATAGAAAATCCATGTGAAAATGAGATAAGAGAGCATACGTTGCCAAGGTATAGATGCCAAGTGGGAAGACGGCAGCCCATAGAGAAGGATGATAGCGAAAAGGCATATTAAAATAGCCGTATTTCCAGCCTCCCATTATCAACAAAATGGGAATCCAAGCCGATCCCCATGCCCATAGAAGGAGAATCATTCCTTCAATGAAGGGCTTTGCCACTTGGATAAAAACCGGCATATGTTCAACCAAAATTAATTGGCTCCCATCAAAAACAGCAATTGCTGCCGCTCCCATGCACGTCCAGTAGGCGGGATGAAGATCCTTCCCTCCAAAAGGTAAAAAGAGCATGCGGTAGATATTCAAGGCCATAAAAATAATGTAAATAAATACCCCGAAAGACCAAAAACTGAACACAAACAACAAAAAAAATGGATGAGCGAGAGCCCCGTCCATCCAAAGGGCTGTTAAGCTTATTCCGCAAGAATGACAGGCAATCGCCATGAGAAGCCAAATAGGACTAATCTCTTGGATCGAGGCTTTTCTATGGAAAAACATGCGGCAAAAAATGGCATAAATTAGTCCAAGACAAGAAATAATCCCAATAAATGCCAAAATGAAACCACTTTTCACATAGCCGTCTATCACTAGACGCGTCGCTAAAGAATTTGAACCGGCGCTAAAAGTCAAATATTTGAAAAGAGGAGGAATTGCGGATATTTCGGATAGGACAAGTTGGGAATACGCAATTCCCCGCCAGCTAAATAATCCAACTAAAAAAAGATAGCCCAAAAGAGCAAAGAGCAAAAAGATATCTGAAAGAACAAACCAACCCGTGACATATAGAGCTGTGGAGAGCGCTCCTGTCGCCATGACATAGCCAAAGCTGACCGGATTTAGCCTTGCTAAGTGTTTGTGAAACAGTTCTTTTATTGGATGTCTTTTTATGATCATCGCCTATCTAGTAAAAAAATTATTCATTTTAAACTCTCATTAAATGACAGATGACTAAAAACCTGTCCATTACTTATTTAACGCGTTAATGAATTCAAATAGGAGAAATCCGAAACTAGAGGCTAGAGGAGATTCAATAGCTTTGAGAAAGCGCCGTCGAATTGCTATATTCGAGTAAGAAAATAATATATCCCACTTTAATGAAGTTTTACCTTCTCCTTTATCTACTAGAACGTATCGTCACTTACATTTGGAATAACTCGCCAAAGAAGCCAGTTGCCTTTCGTGTAAAGGTTAATGGTCTAGAATATCCATCTAAAAAAATTTGTCGCCTGTGAAAAATGTCTAGGCTTTTTAAGGCAAGTAGACAGGATGGATCTTTGCATTACCTTCTATTTTTTCAACTGTCTTTTTCAGCAGTTCATAAATGTCTTGATTTGCTTTCTTTTTGGACTTAAATTTTTGCTTAAATAAATGAGGATGCGAGATATGCAAACAATTATTTTGTTAACCCTTTCGAATATTTTTATGACATTTGCTTGGTACGGCCACTTGAAATTCCGCCAAGCTCCCCTTATTCTAACCATCCTAGCCAGTTGGGGAATTGCCTTATTTGAATATTGCCTTCAAGTGCCAGCCAATCGCATAGGCAGTTATCAGTTTTCGACGGTCCAGTTAAAAACAATTCAAGAGATTATCACGCTTATCGTCTTTTGCTTTTTCTCTTATTTTTATCTTAACGAGGGAATCAAGCTTAATCATCTGATTGGATTTATTTTTATTGTGCTGGCCGCTTTCTTCATTTTTAAAGGCTGAGCAAAGCGGATAAGGGCACTTTCATCGAAAGCTGCCCTCCAATTATCTGCCACTCTCTTCTTTAATCGCTCATTAAGCCTTTTCAATAATCCAATAATCCTCATCCCAGTCCGATTCAGACAGGGGCTTCATCATGAGATATTCTCCAAAAAAATTGGCGCGCTTGCTCAACCTTGCCGGAACATACTGGAATAAATCCAAGTACACATGGTTCTCCAAATAGATGCGGTCGCCGCCCTGAATAGGAGCGCCTACATACGGATACTCCATGCTTTTGACTGTCCACCATTGCCCGCTTGATTGCTTTCTTTTATCGTACACGCAATCGAGATGGCTCAGTAAGGCCTCCAGCAGATTTGAATTGCCAAGCTTTGGATCATCGGCCTGAATAAACACAAATGAGCCATGTGTCACCTTGCCGCTTCCGCCAACAAATTCAAGAGCCACTCTGTCTTCAATTGATCCTAATGGCGCTTGCTTCAGCCAGCCATTTCCCGTCTTTATCAAATAATGTCCGTCTTTATCGCGCAAATAGAATTTGTTTCCCATAGAAATGGCCTGTTGCTCATCGTCAATGCGCTGCGGAGCCGCACTGGGGATAACCGCGCTATCCTCTCGCGCTTGTGTTAAGGTAATCACACTGCCGAAAGTGGGCGCATTGTCCACACGTCTGCCCATATTCCATTTTCTTTTATTAATTCCCTTCCATTGCAAGAGGGTTGAAATGAAAGATGTATGATCAAAAGGCACGTCTGGATTTTCAGAGCGGATGACCGTTCCTTTGCTGATTTTAGGCGAAATGAAAAGAGCCGGCACTCTTACCCCATAACGATCAAAGCCAAATCCATTTTGCGCATGTTCATCCGGCGGGATCGCTTTAGGAGGCGGAACGTGATCAAACAGGCCGCCATGCTCATCAAAAGTGATAATCAGTAAGGTTTTGCTCCACGCTTCCGGATTGGCAATCAAGCTCGTGTAAATATTGGCTAGCAGGTTTTCTCCTGTCCGCACATCTCCCGGCGGATGCAAATCATTCCCCTGCAATCCAATAAGAAGGGATTGAATGCCTAGTTCGTCCATGAACTTAACTTTGGAATCCAAGTCAATGGAGACTGTCCATTGCGGCTCTATAAAGCTAAAATCAGGCAGCTGGCCGTTTCTAGCCATCTCATGAAAGCGGTCTATTTTAAGATAATGTTGATCTAAATTGGGAATACGCCTCAGGCTTGCAAACGTATTTTTTCCACTATAGGGACCGCGGATAATGCCTGGAAGGATATCGGATTGCCAGAAAATCATCCAAGTCGTCTCGGGCGATTCTTCTGCGAGCCTATTCCAGATCGTATCCGCACGGAATAAGCTTTTTCCCAAAGGTCCGTTGATCACTTCTCCTTCCGATGTTCCGCAAATCGAAAAAGCGCGGTTTGGATTTGTCTGAGTCGGGACGGAGGAAAACCACAGATCGCTAACAGCATAATGCCTAGCTAAGCTATATAGCACAGGCATTTCCTCATCGGTATACGTCTCCATGATCGCACAAATATTAGCCTTTTGATTGAGCCATTCATGCTCCCACCAAATGGAAGCAAAATCTTGCAAAAATCCGGTCATATTTGGTGTCGATCCATTTTGATCTTCGCCAAATATTTGCTTCATGACATGCAAAAAAGGCTCATGTGGATCAAACTTGGGGGAATTACGATAAGGAGTGGAAGAGACAGAAGGAATCCCTTTGATGGGAGGGCAGCTAAATAAAACTTCGCCATTAGAGCTTTTAAGAACATTGGTGTATTGATGCAGCGTATCTTCTGATAATCCATAGTAGGCTTCGTTTTTTTCTTTCGGGATGAAATAAGCGGGGGGATTATCTTGGTTGTAAAGCCAAGCGAGCACATTATCAAATGAGCGATTCTCAAGCATAAGGAAAACAACATGCTTGATTTCACTCGCCATTAAATCATCTTCAATTGTTTTGCCATCGGCAAAAGCAGCCGTTAAGCTAATCGCACTCGCTGCAGTCCAAGTCAGAAAGCGGAACCATTTTCTCATTATCAAAAACCCCTCAAAAATTGTTTTGCTTGCCTAGTGTTTTTTTTATAGGATTTTTTGACAATCTTTTTTTTAGAAAATGCCTCCCTATTGGATCGCAGGATGCCCCAAGCCAGGCAGCCGCTCAGCCGGGTCGCCAAAAAGATAATTAAAGTAGAGTCGATCAAATGGCCAATCCACACCAAACAAGATCATAAAAAGAGCGGTCAAAGACGAAGCAAGCGCCATCCAATCCAGCCTGCAAGCGTTAAAGCTGCAACCCCCGTTAAACTTATGGACAGATCCTTTGCCCTGCAATTTTTGAATCAATTGCCCCGAAAACAGGCTAACGATAGAAAAGATGCCAAAATGCAGCCTTGATGAAAAGTATACAGCGGCGTGGCTGCTAATAGCAGTTCTCTGGATGACACTTAATTAAGAGCGCTTTAATTACTTTCTGATGGGTTTCTAGCGCTTAGCTTTTTACTTTTTTAAAATCAGTCGGTTCATAAGCAAACTTTCTTAAAAAAAACACTTAGCTAATTTCTGCGCGCGTCGCATGCGCTTCTTCGATATCCAATTCGCGTTCAAGCTGAGTAAATAGATGGTCGCCCACTTCTCCGCTTTCCCACAGTTGTAAGAGAAAACGGCGTTGAGCTTGAATAATCTTAATTCGAGCAGACTCCAATTTTTGTTTTTTTTCATCGACCGTAGAATGAGTCTCAAAAATGTGATGATGAGCGATGAAGTAGTTCATTAAAAAATTTTGTTCTTCTTCAGTTAAATGATTAGTTTCATGCAAATAATTAATTTGCTTAGAAGCTGCCTCTAAGAGTTTTTTTCTAATTTTTTTCACCATTATTGCTTCAGAGCCAGGGTGAATGTGCAACCAGCGAATGAGAAAAGGCAAAGTCAATCCAGGGATTAAAAGACTTAGCAAGATGACAATGAAAACAATAAATATGGCAATTTCACGGCCTTCTACCAAAGAACCATCGCCATGAGTAATAGGCAAGGCCAGGGCAGCAGCTAAAGAAACAATTCCCCGCATTCCCGACCAGCCAATAATAGCGGACTCTCGAAAAATGTATTGGCACTGTGCTTCCTTTTTAGGATCTTGGCGTGCCTTAAAATAAGCATAGCTTTTCCGGGCATAGACCCACACTAGGCGAAGAACAGTGAGGACTCCCATGATCAATATTCCATAGCTCGCATAAAGAATGATTTGTTTTCCCGTCATGCCGGCTGTCAACCCCCTAAGCTGAGAACCGATCAAAATAAAGACAAAACAGTTTAAGAAGATAATAAAAATATCCCATGTTGTATAGCCAAGCACGCGCCTAAGCGAAGAAGCATGCTTAATAATAATGCGTGCGCCCATTAGGCCATTTACAACAACAGCTAGAACGCCGGACACGCCTAGCGAATCGGCAAGAATATAGGTCAAATAGGGAACGATAAAAGAAAATAAAAGCCCTACAACAGGATCTAAAAATTGTCTGGAAAATATTTGAAGCGCTAAGCCTGTAATTACGCCTATTAAAATTCCTCCGCTGGCAATGAAAAAAAATTGCTCGACCCCTTCTACAAAAGAAAAAGAACCGATTAAAAGCGCGTTAACAGCTAAGCGATACAGAACTAAAGCCGAAGCATCATTGACCAAGCTCTCTCCTTCTAGAATCGTAGACAAGCGCGTGCCTATATTAAAATGCCTAAGAATGGCGGTGGCAGCCATGGCATCCGGCGGAGAGATAATCGCGCCAACGGCAAAAGCCAACGACCAGGAAAGCTCAGGAAAAAGCGCTTTAAAGATGATTCCAATGACAATTGTGGTAGCAATGACTAAACCAAGCGCCAAGGAAAAAATTTCTCTTAGATTTTTCTTAAACTCCCTAAAAGAAATCCAATAAGCCCCATAATAAAGAATAGGAGGAAGAACCAAGACTAAGATAGAATTGGGATTTAAAAAAACGGGATTCAAGCCCGGAAGAAATCCTAAGCATGTTCCACCTAACACTAAGGTAATCGGATAAGGAATGCGAAACCTCTGCGCCACATCGACAAGCAAAGCCGCAATTGACATCATAATGACAAGACTAAGAAGGCTATTCATGCGACTTCATTACGCTTAATTCTTTTTCACACACTTATTGTGACTAGAGACGGTAAGATAGAGCTTTAAATTCAAAAACTCGCTTAAATCAAATCCTTAACACTTTAAAGATACTCTCTTGTATACGGTCAATCCTTCAAACATTCAATTATTTTTTAAAAATTCTTTTCCATTTATCACCTGCAAATAGTTGAAAAAATAAAACGCGGAAAATTATAATTTTGAGTCTATCACTGAAATTTAGTCAGTAAACAATCGTTCCTTATTCAATAAATCAAACCCAACTAATTTTTAATAAATGCAAATTAAGGTATTCTTTTGAAACGCGATAATTATTTATACCAACTAAAAGACGTTTACTTCTCTTACCAACTCGGTTCGGTAAAAATGGAGGCGTTACGGGGAATCTCTCTTACTATTCCAAAGTATGAATTAGTTACTCTCTCGGGGCCCTCCGGATCCGGCAAGTCCACCTTGCTTAATGTTTTAGGACTGATCGAAGACAGCCAATCCGGACAGGTGTTATTTTTGAATGAAGATCTGTCTACAATAAATGAGAAGCAAAAAAATCACATTCGCAAATACCAGATCGGATTTATTTTCCAACAATTCCATTTAATTCCTGTTTTTACAGCGGAAGAGAATATTGCTTATTTTCTGGCACGCCAAGGGCTTTTTAAAAATGAAATTAAGCAAAGAGTTCAAGAGGCGCTCGAAGCGGTAGGCTTATGGGAACACCGCATGAAAAAGCCCGGGGAATTAAGCGGAGGGCAAAGACAGCGGGTGGCCATCGCCCGGGCTATTGCAAAAAAACCAGAAGTCATCATTGGAGATGAGCCGACGGCGAACCTAGACCAAAAGACCGGCCGGGAAATCATGGATATCTTTCATCATTTAGTGGAAAAAAAACAAGCTTCTATCATTTTGACAACCCATGATGCCATGGTCCAATCATTTGCTAGCTGCAATTTTCAGATTAAAGATGGAGCGTTGTCTTCCATTTAAACGATTTCTATTGAATGCCATTTCATAGGCTAAAAATAGCTTTTCTATTCAACAAATTAGGAAACAGACATGTTATTTCTCTCTTTTATGAATCTCTTTCGCAATTACCGCCGCACCTTGGCTATTTTGCTAACGATTGCTTTGGGAACGGGAGTCTTGTTCTCGTTCAAGGGCTTCATTAATGGGGTGCTCAATCAATACAGAGAAAGCACGATTCATTCTCTTTATGGCCATGGCCAGATCAATACCAAGCATTACCGAGAGACTGTTCAAGAAAAACCATGGATGCAGTGGATGGCAAACTGGGAAGATCTGCAAGCTTATTTATCTGCACAGGAAGAGGTTGAGCACGTATTTCCCCGCATTAATTTTCCGGCCTTACTGAAAAAAGACAGCCAAACGGTCAGCGGTTATGGACAAGGCGTCGATGCCGGACAAGAAGCGACTTTTTTTTATGAGCTCAATATTGTCTCGGGCGAGACATTGTCCTTTCAAGAAGATGGAATCCTGCTGGGAATCGGACTGGCGCAGGCCCTGAACGTTCAACCGGGTGATTCCCTAACCGTATTAGCCAATTCAATCGAAGGAAAGATTAATCAAGCGGAACTTAAAGTAACCGGTATTTTTAATACAGGCTCTATCGATTCCGACAACCGCCTTTTTCGCATTCAACTCAAGCAAGCGCAATCCTTGATGCAAACCTCTCAAATAGAATTGATCGCTTTAGGTTTAAGAAGCCATTTGGATTGGGATTCATTTGCATCGAATTTTGAAAAAGCATTTCCCGAATTGGAGGCCACTTCTTTTGCGGTTTTAGACAAAGTCTATTATCAGCATTCAGTCGATTGGCTGCATGCGCAATATAAAGTTGTGCAGGCCATCATTCTCTCCATTGTTCTACTTGGTATTTTTAATTCCGTATCTGCTGCAATTTTAGAGAGAAAGCAAGAGATCGGAAATTTCCGTGCAAATGGCGAGTCAATTGCGGATATCATGATCCTCATTATCGCTGAAGGATTATTTCTAGGTATAATAGGAAGCGCGTTCGGCATTGCCTTTACTTTTTCGATCTTAAAGCTTTTCCTAGACAATCAATTACTGATGCCTCCGGCACCGGGAAATACGCTTCCTTTTTATATTTCATTCGAATTTGAGTGGCAGATGGTATACTTTACTATGCTATTAAGCGTGACGGCATCTATCGCCGCCTCCTTGCTAGCCGGTTTAAAAGTCGCCAAAATGCCAATTGCCAAAGCATTAAGAGCCGCCTAGCCCTATAGGCTTCTTAAGGCATTTTCTGACTGCACATACTTTTACAAAGGCTGTCAACAAAATGCCTTGCTCCTCTCGTTTGTTTTCTTGCTATAAATTAAATTTATTTCTATTAATTAAATCAAGCCGGCTTGCCTCTAAAATCTTTGATTTTCACCACCCACACTTGTTTCACGCTTACACCGGTTATTTCAGGCAGGCTTATGCATGCGTATAAAATCATAACTTTTATAGATGAATAGCATGGATATTCAAACAGAAGAGCCTTCGCGCTTAAATATGGAAAACCATTCGTCTGTTAACATTTCCCAACCAAATCAAGTATTGGAATATCTTAGAAAATGGGGAGGATCGACTTCTGACGCCATTCTCGATCCGGCGACTCAGACCTTTAGCTTGCCCGCTATTCAGGGATTGATCGGTTATCGCATCAAAGCTGGCTGTGCCATAGTCTTTGGGGAACCGGTCTGTGCGCCTTCCGCTCTTCCGACGCTAGTCCCCGCTTTTCATCTTTATTGCCGGCAGAACGGCTGGCCGGTCATTTATATCATTGCATCGAAAAACTTTGCGGATTGGGCCCTTCAATATGTTTGCAAGGCAAAAATTGAATTTGGAGAAGAAATCTGCATCGATCCTCATTCAGACCCTAGATCGCATGAAGGAGTAAATGGCAGTTTAGTGCGAAGAAAGGTCAGACATGCCCTTAAAGAAGGGATGACTGTGCAAGAATATACCACACCCGATCCGAAATTAGAAAAAGCCATTGAAGAAGTAGGAGTAGCGTGGTTAAAAGGACGCAGAGGCCCACAATTTCACATTTCACACATCCATCTTTTCGAAAACCGTCCAGGAAAGCGTTGGTTTTATGCTAGGCAAAATGATCAAATAACCGGCGTAGCCATCCTCAATCAGTTGCAAGCTAAAAATGGCTGGCTCCTTAATCATCTCATGTTTAAACCGACTGCTTCACATGGGACTCCGGAATTGCTTGTCGTAACAGTCTTAGAGGCGCTTAGCAAGGAGAATTGTTCATATGTCACTTTTGGCGCCGTACCTTCCCGCCATCTCGGCGAAATCGTCGGACTTAGCCCCTTTGCCGCATGGATTGCGCGTCAGACATATAATGCCGTAAGGGGAATTTTTCATTTGGATGGCCGCAAGAAATTTTGGGAGAAATTTCACCCTTCCTCTCAAACATCTTACGTCTTATTTAGTGAACCTAAAATTGGCTTCCGCGAAATAACCGCTCTTTTAAAGGCCCTTAATGCGCTTTAATTCACTAAAATTTGCGCGCGGGATTAAACACTGAAACCCGGACCGCATAGAGAAACGCCTAAAGAAGTAATAAGCAGCAATTATTTTTGCTTCGGCTAAGGGGCGTCCTTAGCGAAAGCCAAAGAGTCTTGAAAAAAAGCTGGCAATTCCCCTAAAAAAGGCCTTTACATGCTGAAAAAGCGTGACAGGTGCTGTTGAAGGATTGCTAGGTCTCGAAGCAAGAGGAGCAGGCGTCCTATTATCTTCCTGAGATAGGGAGCCTATGCCGGAAGCGGGAATGGACACAGAGCCTGTCTGCAAGGCAGACATCGCTCGAGCTCGCACCCTCTCTCTTGTTGCCATTTCTTGGGCCGCTTGGATTGCTCTCTCCAAATCCTCTCTCAACATTTGTCTTTCACTCGCTGTCATCAATAACGTATCGACGTATTCTGCAAACTTTTGCCGGATAGTCGGCAAAAAAGGATTTGCATTCGCGCATTGGGTTAAGATTCCGTCTAATTTTTCGGCAAAGCTTTTCTTTGAGCCAGCATCCCATCCTGTTACGGAGAAATGGCTCATCATTTTAGCCCTAAACGATCTATTCGGCTGTGTATGCTGAAAAGGAGCTGAGATGACCTGAGAAAGCGTTGACGGAAGCGGATTATTCGACAAGACTGTCGCTTGAAAGTTCAATTGCGTTGCCAGCAGCTGATGGTCACTGACAGGAACAGACGGATGAGGAACGGCAAGCGAAGCCAGCTGAGCGGAAGAGCGAACCCAAATCCAATCAATATGCCGATTTTTACCCGGTTCAGTCGGACTTAAATTGCCATCGAATGCGTAATTTGCCTGTTTTAAAGCTTGAAATTTTGAGTTCGTCTGGTTCAATTGCTTTTCATCCGCATTAAAATCTCCGACAATAATGCGAGCATCAATGGGATGATTAGCCTCTTTATCGACCTCTTTAACCAGTGCTTCTATCTGTTCAGTTCCTTGATTCGACTTTGGCCCTCCCAAAAGATGGCAATTTGCAACGCGAATCATCTTTCCCGTTGTCTGATCTTTTAAATCCACATAGCAAGACTCTAATCCATGCTTTGATAAAACGCGAAAATCCTTGGGCTCTAATTTTCCTTTCTTATATAGGATGGCCAAGCCATCTATTCTGCCTGAATGCGGAACATGGACGATTTCATATCCTTGCGCTTCAATCGCCGCCTTCATATCATTCAAAGAACGCGCGCTTATTTCTTGCAGACAAATGACATCTAAATGGGAACTTTGAATTAATCGAACGATTCCCTCTTTCCGGCTACCCCAATTACTTTTCCCCGGTGCTGATAATCCTTCTGCCTGATTATGGCTCACGGCAAAATTTGGATCCAAGATATTAAATGTTCCAACGCTAATTCCCATAAAACCTCAATTCAAAAAAAAACACTCTTTTATTATAATTATTATTTAAATATAATATAAAACTAAAATAAAAAAAATATTAAAATTACTTAAATAAGACGTTAACTGCTCGTTTGAACAGCAACTCCCAAACTTAACAAATTATATTGCACAATTAAGTCTTTTATTTATCCTGTAATCGGAGATAACTCTGTCTGTCTCAGACTATCTAGAAATTTTAAAGGACCTTTAAATCTTTAAGGATTGATAATGACGGCTATAACAGGCGCTTCTAGTCAGTTGGTAAACATGACGATTAACTTGGACGAAAATTGTCTAAGCAATGTTTTTGAAAAATTTTTCATAAAAGATTTATCCTCTATTCGTTTGGTATGTAAGTTATGGAATGAGACACTCAATAAAAATAAATCTAGGATTTATAAAAATGCTGCCAAAGCCACTTTCTTTGATACAAAAGAATGGAAAAAATTTATACAAGCTTTAGAAGGACAAGAGATATTTAAAGGATGTGATTTCGATTCAGAATGTGAAAAAATGCTTTCAGATGATGAAATCTTAGCTGTGCTACAAAAAGTATTTCAAGGAGAGGAAAATAAAGGAATAACATTTTTAAAGATTCCTAAAGGTCTTACAATAAACACATTGAGAAGTATTGAGCAAATCTCTACACAGCATTTAGCTTCTTTATCCGGTCCTTATCTTCATATCCATGTCGGTTATTGCGATATCCCTATTCAAGAAACGTATGTAGTCGCTATGCCCCATTTTGCTATGAAAAATAGTCAAAAATTATCTTTTGAGCAGCAAAAGGCATTGATAAAAGAGCGTAACAGTTCTTTGCCAAGAATAATAGAGATGATAGCCTTGCGATTTTTAACCCCTATTCCGCATTCTCTGCCTGGGTTCTCCCGTGTTTCAATGTTTACACGGTGTGAAGAAACCGTACGTGATGTAGGAGGGATTGGCTCCGAAGAATCCCGTCATTTTAAAGCGTCTATTCTTGATGTGCATCCAGATAAAAAGTATCTAGTTATAGTAGAACCGACCCCTGATCCCCATGCTTCGGAAAGTTTAGGAGCAATGGCCGTTCAAAGATTTGAGCCTATCAATGGAAAGAAAGCTTAAATTTATCTTTAAAGATCTCATCAGCCTGAAAACGGAAAGTGTCATGGGTCAGTAAGTGTATCAAAAGTGTTTTTCAGTATTTTTTAATTTCACTCAGGTTATTCGTCTTCACAGACAGGTAAATCGGCAGGATTGCAAAATCGCCTACCGGATTCTAATTGAGCGATTTGTTGCCGATCCTCTGCGGACAACTCAAAATCAAATAAAGCTAAATTATCTTTAAGATGCTTAGCTGAAGCCGCTTTGGGGATAACGACGATATCCTGTTGAACGAGCCAATTTAGAGCAACCTGCGAGGCTGTCTTTTTATATTTAGCTCCGATTGCCTTTAAAATTTCATTTTGTTCGAACGCTCCTTTTGCTAAAGGGCGATAAGCGGTAAGAGAGATTTCGTGTTGGCGGCAATAATGGACTAAAGGCCTTCTTTGCAGATAAGGGTGCATTTCAATTTGGTTGACTGCAATGGGAAAGCGATAAGAAGCCAAGCATTCGAAATGCGAGCGGACAAAATTGCTGACTCCAATTTTTCGCACAATGCCTTGCTTCTGAAAGGCCTGCATAGCGAGGAGCGTTTGGTCTAAAGAGACGTTCGGATTCGGCCAATGAATGAGAAGCAAATCGAGATAATTGACATGTAAGTCTTCTAAAAAGCGTGGTACCGCAGCCTCGACCTGATGAGGCAACAGGCTATCTATCGAAAGCTTGGTCGTAAGGAAAAGCTGCTCGCGCTGGGGGCAGGATTTGATCACTTGCCCAATTGCCAAATGGTTCTGATAGGTATCGGCCGTGTCAATATGCCGGTAACCCAATTCTAAAGCCGTATGCAGAACCTGTTCACATTCTTTCCCATTTAATTTCCATGTTCCGAGTCCAATAAGCGGCATTCCTGTTTTCTTTTGCAAAGGGATATTAGGCATACAGTCTCATTTGTTGCTTTATGGCGAGCGGCCCTTTCCTCGCACCCACGCCTCTTCTTCTTGTAAAATGCGTACATGCAAGGGGCCAATCTTACGATAGACGTCTTTAAATTCTAATGTTTTTCCTTCATATTCGAGCAAACGCGCAATCGGAATATTAAAAAGACGGAAATTTTCTTCCAAATAAAGTAAAATAAGTTCCCAATCATGGTTGGTCATCTCCTGGAATTCGCCTCCGTTAAGCTGTTCTTCGCCCACTTTGCGGCCCGGATCTCGCAGATAAATGGCGCCGCCTGACGCTAGCGAAAATAAATTGCTTCCCGCATAAGGCGTGTCTAGTTCCGTAATCCCCCCTTCTTCATTTAGCAAAATTCCGTTGATAATGACAAAGCCGCCACCTTTTAGCGGATCTCCGGCCATGAAAGACTCGGCCAAATAATCCAAACAAGTGCCATTAATGACAACGCGCGGTTTTCCAACAGCATTTATTAAGGGGCGTCCCGCTGCGTTGCCTCGCACGAACGCCTTACCTCCTTTTGCCCCATACATGAAAGTCTGCCCGATATCCCCATGCACGACAAGCGTTCCTTCCTTCATAATTTGAGCAAGCTGATCTTGAGCAGATCCGTGCACGAAAATGGTGGCTCCATCAATGCCGGATGCTAAATAGTCTCCCGAGGAGCCATACACATCTATTCTGATTCCTTGCGAACCGGCTCCTAATCCATTGCCTATGAAGCGCTGCCCTTGGCAATGAACGATCATAAATCGCTTGAATCCCCTTTTAACCATTTTAACAATTTCCAAGGCAAGCGAGTTCTCTCCCTCTGCCGGAAAACCGCGGGCATCGATAATCAACGTTTGCGTATCGATTAATGGGTAGGGACGCTCGCTTTTAAAATTTAAATATGCATAAGAAAAAGTCGGCTGGCGGGCAATTGTCTCAATCAGATCGGACAAGCTCTGATGAAACAAAGCCTGAAGACAGCTTTGCCGCATGTATTGGGTTGAGCCCGCATAATCAATAAGCTTTGAAGTGACTTCTATTGCCCGCTGAATATGATAGTCGTCAACCGCATTTTGATTTAAAGCGGCAAGAAATTCCATCATTTGCTCATATGTCCATTCAAAAGACTTTTGCTTGACCCAAGCAAAAAGCTTATCGGAGGGAAGATCTATAAAGGCTTGAGTAGGAAAACGCGAACCTAAAATGGCTTTAAAATCGGCATAAGGTTTTTCCTGACGCTTATAAATCGCACGTCCAAATTTATCTGTACAAGTGAGCGTCGCCTTGCCATTCGGCTGAGGTTGGACGGTAAAAATAAAAGCGCCTCCATCTGTATAGCTCCCTCCTCTTGCATTCCAGTAATAGTCTGCACAAGGCCAGAACCGGCCATCTTCTTCAGCTAAACTTTTTAATGCCGCATCAATGGCTTGCTTTTCTGACGCAGCCAGTCCAATGGACACCTCTCCTTTCTGCAAGGCGAACACCTGCGGACGAAGCATGCTGGTATCTGTAATCCCAATAAGCCTGTAAAAGGGAGTGGCGTTCTCGATTAGCGACTGGGCAATCAAGAAGAACCACGGACCGTCCGGAGAACCGTGAATATGCGTTTTTTGGATCATTTCATAAATGACCTGCTTTTCTTGAGACAGGAGAGCGAAGTCGCGCTCTGTTGTAGGGGCCAATGCTTCAATGACATATTCTAAGGGATAATTGTAATTGCGGGCAAAGAGATCAAAAATAAGCGCGGCGGCTTCCGTATCTGTTAAGAAAAGAGGATGAATGTTTCTTTGCGCTAAATATTCGCACATGGAGAAATAATTGGCAAAGTCGCCATTATGGACAAGCGCTTCGTTTAATCCGACAAAAGGATGGGCTCCTCCAGGATGCCAAACCCGTCCTTTAGTGGGATAACGGTGATGGCCGATCCAAACATGAGCCGGAAACTCTTCAAGCTGATAATAGCGGATGACGTCGTCGCCATAACCAACCATCTTTAACACCAGCAAGTTTTTGGCATGTGAAAGGACAAACGCGCGCTTTTCTCCTATCGAAGCATAAAAGGCCAGATTTAAGCGATAAGAGTTCTGATAGACCATCTCATCTTCAATCGCGGATTGAGATAAAGAAGCCAAATTATGCTGATCGCGAAACACTTCATAAGCGCTGGATTTGACTCTAACAAAATAAAGACAGACCTCAGGCGGAAGGATATCAATGCCGGGAATGCCTTTAAAGTCTTCGACGTGCGGCATCCCATGCATATGATCAATTTCAAATAAGGGATGAATGTAGTCCCGTTCGACTTCCACTTGGCATTGTTTATCTAAATAGGCGATGGCCAATAAGTAATTGTTATCTAAGATAGCTTGGGTTGTGCCTAAATGCTGGGCGGAAAGCCCCACGGCTGCAATCCCCCCTCCCTTGCCATTTCCTCGGTTGCGCATTTGATATAAAGCGCTCAGCAAATGCCTCCCCGGGAGTCTTTCTGTTGAAGCCAATCCGATCACTCCACAACCACCCTCGGCTTCGACTTTGCGGATCTCCGCAGAAGAGAAGGGACTAAGAGCCGCTTTGGAATTTAATAATTTTTGAATTTTATCGGACTGGCTGTTCATAATGAGTTGGTTCTTTGGCATAAGTCAATAGATCTGTTCTTCCCCTCAGCTCTTGAATGGACTTCAGTCCCAATTTTCTGAGGATGTCCTGTAGTTGATGGGCAAAAGATGCATAAAGGTTGCTGATACGTTCGGCCCCCCAGTCGGGATCAACCAACTGCATGAGTTCGGGATCCGTCGTCGTCAAGCCAAAAGGACAGCCGCGCCCTCTTTCGCAATTCGCACATCGTGTGCAGCCAAGGGCGACTAGCTCAGCCGTCCCCAGCACACATCCATCAGCTCCCAATGCGATGGCCTTGGCTATATCATAAGCTGTTCGAATGCCGCCGCTTGCCATTACGACAATTTCATCGCGAATGCCTTCGGCAACCAGATAGCGATGAACTTTGGGGATAGCCAATTCAATTGGCATGGCAATATTCTTTTTTGCAATCTGCGGGGCCGCGCCCGTTCCCCCATACCCTCCGTCAATTTGCAAAATATGGGCATTGGCATAAAAGCTTCCGACCGCCACCATATCGACATCAATGGGAGTAGAGACTTTGACAGCAATAAGGGCTTGCGGATTAACCGTTTTGATCCAATCGATATGTTTTTTATGATCTTCTACCGAATAGACGCTATGAAAAGGAAAAGGGGAAAATAAGCTAACCCAGGGGACAGCCTCTCGCATTTTAGCGACAGCCACGGTTGCTTTATCTCCCAATAAATGTCCGCCTAAGCCAGGCTTCGCACCTTGTGCATATTTAAATTCCACGATAGGGGCATATTGAATGGTTTCTTCCCGTACACCAAACATCCCCGTCGCCACTTGGGTAATCACATGATTCTTATATGGAACTAAGCTATTCGGATATCCCCCTTCGCCTGTACAGGTAAAGGTTTGCCATTTTTGGGCGGCCTTTGCCCGCGCAAGCATGATATATTCGCTAATTGATCCATAAGACATGCCGGCCCCATAAAAAGGAATGGGAATGTTCATTTTTTGATCATATGAGCGCCGATTTAAAGCCAGCGAAAGAGAAGGGCTGAAGGAAGAAGGCAGCCATTGCTCTTTTGCAAGAAAGCGAAAATCTAAACAATCAAAGCCTCCTCCTGAAGCTCCTTTTTTATAATCCAGCCCTCCCAGTGGCGGATAGCCCGTCTCCGCCTGTTTCCAAGTTGCCAGAATCAAATCCGTTGTCCAGCGGAAGTCTCCCATAGCCGGCATTTTTCCGTATTTCAAAGTCGGCCAGGCATGAAAGCCTTGGCGCAAAGCAACAGTATGCTTATCGATAATAAGCTGTTCATTCGAAGGTTTATCTGTCATAGCCGGCAATTCCTGAAAAAGCCTCTTTTTCCAAATCCTCTTGAAACATCGCTCGTCCTATTTCCCCGCGTAAGCGCCTAACCTCGCGAATGCCCATGGCGCCTAGGATTTCCAAAAGCTGGTCCCGCCAGGATTCTATTAAGTTAATCAAGCGCTGTTTTCCCCATTCAACATTCAAAGAGCCGGGAAGTTGAAAATTGCTCTCTTCTCGATTTAAGCAACACCCCTGAAAGCGCGCTTGTAGGGCTACTAGTATAGGGGTGTCTAGGGCAATGGCGTCTAAACCGCAAATGATAGCCTTGGGAATATGCTCAGCCGCAATCATTCCGCCGCTTCCAATAAAGGACACTTCATCTCTGCATTTGGCCTGTACAAAAGTTAAATGAGCTTGCCGAATTAAGTCTTTAATAAATCCGCCTTTCCGCCCTCGTCCATGATAATCTGCCGTTAGATGAAAATTGCGTATGCCCGCTTGGAAATAATGCAGCAAATCTTCCCCTTCGCCGTTTATTCGCAAGACAGGCAAAGACCCCGGAAATTCTTTTTGAATGGTTTGATAGAGAGTTTCATCCCAGGCAGAAAGCTCAATCATGCAAGGATCAAATTTCAGCTCTTTAATCGCCGATTCTTCGCCAGGATGAATAAGAGGGATGAGATGCCGTCCTTTTAAAGAAAAGTTCAATAAGGACATCAAAGGCAAAATGGCCAGGGTTTGGAGTTGATGCGCCGCGTCGCTTAAGAGGCGGCATACAGACTCTTGCGCAAGTGTATTGCCAGGTAAAGCATCAAATAGAAAAGGAACAGGAAGGCTAATTGTCTTATGAGGCGTATCGACCGGGAGGCCAGATGGATTAAAGGTCAAATAAGGTTTTTTGCCGCCAAGATCAATTTCCGTAGAAATGAACTCTCGTCCATGGATTCCATCTCGCGTCGGCCTGACAATTTCCGACATATCCGTCCACATGGCATCCCAACCCGCACCTCCGAATTTCCCCCTATATCCCGCTCCTTTAACAGGCACTCGTCCGCTCTCGGCCTCATAAACGACCGTATCCACAAATTCCGGCGTAAAATAGCCATCGCCCAATTCTTGGCGAGCAGGGTTTGGCAGAATGTGCACCATTTCTGGATATTGCGTTGTACAGCGCAAACAACCGACACATAGATGTTCGCGGGGGGCAAAGCCGCCAACAGGCCCTGAAAAGACGCCATAGACGCAAGGCCGACTAAGGATAACGTCTATCTTGCCTCGATACAGCAAGATCTCTTTTAATAAAAACTTCGCCAGCTCCCCTCTCTTGACTTTGACTTGGAAACGATAGGGATGAGGAATGATGTTTGGAGCATGCTTGGCTTCAATGTGGTATTTCTTATAATTTTTATAACCTTTCACTCGCTTTTCCTAATACATCGATTCTAAAGTAAGCTCCCAAATATCCCTTCCTCATCAAATAACCGACGATGAGGCAATCTGATATTATGCCTGGTTCACTTCCGTCATTTTTATAAAATACTGATCGAAAAAGCGGCCTAATTCTTCCTTCGGAAAACCTCGCTTGAAAAAAGCAATATATTGGTCGGGCCTAATTAAGCATAGGCCGGGCCCATTCGCTTGATAGCGTTGGTGAATGGAAGATTGTTCATCTAAAATGACATTTTGCAATCCTAAAAGGGAGGAGCTCGGACTGACGACAAAGCACTTAATGAGCGAAGAATACTCTTGCTCTATCCAATGCTGAAGAAGTTCTATCTCCTTTAACTCATCCCCGCTTGGATTGCGCCCGGTGAAAATCAATAAATTGTGCTGGAGATTTCTTAAATAATCGTAGAGCCGCTTCGATGATGAGCCGATGACGACATCCGGGGCTCTTTCTCCCGGATGGGGAGCTTTAGAAGGAATATTGGTTTGATAGTGAATAAAGGGACTTTTTTTATATCTAATGCTTAATTGGGCCATCTTCATGGCGATTTTATCTATAATAAAGCGCTTTCTCAATAATGTTCGCGCTAAAAAGTTCCGCAGCTTAAATAAGAAGATATTCTTAACAATAGCAGCTTTGGTAATCCCTTCCGTCATGCGGACAATTTCCTCGATGACGGGATGCCGTTCATCTTGATAACTATCAAGCAAAGAAGGTTTCGCCTGTCCATGAATGACTAAGGCCAGCTTCCAAGCTAGGTTATAGGCATCTTGAAATCCCGTATTCATTCCCTGCCCGCCAGCCGGAGAGTGAACATGAGCCGCATCGCCTGCAATAAAAACGCGCCCCTTATGCATAGTCTTAGCAATCATGCTGTGAATCCAGAAAGGCGCGGACCAAAGGACTTCCTTCGCTTGCAATTGGTGATTGGAGCGCTCTTCAATAATTGCTCTGATTTCTTCTTCAGGGATTGTTTTCCTCGTATCTTTAGCGCCAAGATTGGCTACAATGCGGTACAAGCCATCTCCTAAAGGGAAGGCCGCAAAGATTTTTTGGCTGCTAAAATAAGCTTGCATTTCCTCATTGGGAAGCCGGCTTTCTATTTTTACATCAGCCACTAAATACGTTTGCGGAATATCTTGTCCGATGAAAGGAATATCGGATTTCTCTCGGACAAGGCTTCTGATGCCATCACAGCCGACCAGCCAATCAACAGTCAAGGTCTCTATTTGTCCATCGGCATGTTTAAGCGTCGTTTGGACTTGTTGATCAAGCTGCTTGAAATCCATCAACTCAACTTGCCTTTCTATATGCCCTTGCAACTCCTGCAAGCGTTCCCGTAAAATTCTTTCTGTTTCATATTGAGGAAGCAAAAAGATAAATTTATAAAAAGAATCCAAATGATCGAACGAGATTTTGTTTAAAACCTCTCCCTCACTGTGCAGACAAGCTGAACGGCATTTTATGCCAATTTCAAGAAACCGGTCTATTAATTCAACTTGGTCAAATAGTTCGAGCGTCCGCGTTTGAATTCCTACGGCATTGGTTGTTTTGATTCCTTCCGGTTTACGATCGATTAAACGGAACGAAATTCCCCGTCTCGCCAACTCGCACGCCATCATTAATCCTGAAGGGCCTGCGCCTACAATTAAAACGGAGGAATTTTTATTCATAAGATTACTTTGTTAACCAGTCTGTTTATTTAAATATTCCCACGCCTTTTTTTCAAAAAATTGCTTATTTGTCAATCAAAGGATAAGTAGTTTTTATTTTATTTTTTTAATTTGCATCAAGATTTCCGAGTTGCTAAAATAACAAAATTAAAATTTAAATCACCAACCCTTATTAGGTTAACGATATGAGGCTATTTAAGTTTATCTTAAGCATTTACTGGATTATTCTTATCGGCCAATCGCCTCTTTGCGCCCAAGACAGCCTTTCACCTAAGCGAGTCCTTGTAGCAGGTGGAGCCGGTTTTCTAGGATCTCACTTATGCGATTATTTGATTGATCAAGGCTGTGAAGTGATTTGTATGGATAATTTATATACCGGCAATCTGGGCAATATTTCCCATTTGATTTCCAATGAGCGCTTTACGTTTATTCATCATGATATAGGCGATGCGATGCTTGATCTGCCTTCCATCGATGAAATTTATAATTTAGCTTGCCCGGCTTCTCCCCAACATTATCAACGGGACCCTCTTTTCACCCTTAAAACGTGTGTCATCGGTTCTTTGAATTTATTGGAACTGGCTTGCAAGAATCAAGCAAAGATCCTTCAAGCCTCTACCAGCGAAGTTTATGGAGATCCTTTGGAACATCCTCAATCAGAAAGCTATTGGGGGCATGTCAATCCCATTGGCATACGGGCCTGTTATGATGAGGGAAAACGATGTGCCGAAACCTTATTTTTTTGCTATCGCCAGCAACATGGTACACGCATTAAGGTTGCACGCATTTTTAATACCTATGGCCCCCGCATGAGCATAGAAGACGGTCGCGTGATTTCCAATTTTATCGTCCAAGCGCTCAATCATGCACCCATTACTATTTATGGGGATGGAGAGCAGACACGCTCGTTTTGCTATGTCAGCGACCTCATTGAAGGCTTAGTCAGATTGATGGCTTCCCCCGAGGAGGTGACAGGCCCTGTCAATTTAGGAAATGATCATGAATTTACAATTGCAAGCCTAGCCCATACAATTTTAGAATTAACCGGTTCACGCTCGCCTCTTTGCTTTAACCCGCTTCCTCAAGACGATCCTCGCCAAAGAAAGCCTAACATCTCTTATGCTCGCAGCCTATTGGATTGGGAACCTAAAGTTTTTCTAAAAGAAGGCCTCGCTAAAACAATCGGATACTTCGCACGCTTAGCCGATCCCGTAGATGAAAAACTGACCGTCGAGCAATCTCCCTCCCATTAAGAGGGGGGCGAGCATGCCAAATCTGATCTATACGATAGGACATTCAAATAGAAGCTTGGATGCCTTTTTAGATTTATTAAAGGCATATGAAATTGAAATGCTCATTGATGTGCGGAGATATCCCTATTCCAAGCACAACCCACAATTTAATCAGGACTGCTTAGCGAGCAGCCTTCCTCTTGCGCATGTGCTTTATACCCACCTTATTCAATTAGGAGGCCGACGCTCTGCCCACAAAAACTCTTTGAATAGGGAGTGGCGCCATCCGGCTTTTCGAGGATATGCCGATTATATGCAAACGGATGGCTTTAAAGAAGGATTGGAGCAGCTGGAAAAATTAGGAATAGCTTACAAGTCCGCCATTATGTGCTCTGAGGCCTTACCCTGGAGATGCCATCGCTCGCTTATTGCGGATGCGTTGACCATTCGCCATTGGCAAGTGCTCGATATTTTTAGCTCGTCTCAAGCTAAGCCGCATCAACTGACTTCTTTCTTAAGAATGAAGGAAGGAAAATTGTTTTATCCTTCTTTAAAAGATCAAGATTAAAGCCTATTCAAGTTTGGAAGACGAAAAAGATAAAGAAAGCTCTCTTATCTGAGAGCTTTCCCGAAGATTACTGCAAAAATGGCGGAATAACAGGCGCTCCTGTATTGGGATCGAGGATGAGCTGACGCTCTTTAGAACGCCTAAAATCAAACATATTTAAAAGAGTGCCGGCAAATACATCGAATGAAAAATTGCCAATTGAACCTAATTTCCAATTTTCCTCAATAAAGCGTAGAATAGACGTTTGGTCGATTAATGTGTGATCGACATAATTTTCTTTTGCCCAGGGAGAAATCAGAATGAAAGGAACGCGGAAACCATAAGCAGGCCGGCCCTGGTATCCCCCAAATGGCGGAGATGTCCCTGCATTTCCAGGCCCTATCAAAGCATCTTCGGGGATTTGCGATTGATTAATAATGGGAGGCAACTCGTGATCATACCATCCCCCGGAATCATCATAGGCAATAATGATAGCCATCTCTTTCCATTGAGGAAGCTTTTGCAAAGCGTTAATAGTGGAAACAAGAAATTGCTGCTCTAAAAAGGGGTTCGAATAGCCGGCGTGCCCATCTTGATAAGCAGGCGCTTTTAAAAAAGACACGGAAGGAAGGTTGCCATGCTCAGCAGATGCCCAAAAATCGGACAAGTCATAATTGTGATTGGCCTGGTCTGTCTTGCCAACCATATGGATAGAAGAGGGAGGAAGATGTTGAGGATTACAGGTGGATAGATAGTATTGAAAAGGATTATGGTGAGGAATATAATCCGTAACTAGTTGGCCGCCAGCTCCAACATGCATGGAAGCACAGTTGGCAAATCCCCCTTGAAACCATCCCCACGTTACCCCTTTGGCGTTTAAAAGGTCTCCAATATTCATTCCTGTAAATGCGACAGCTTGCGAAGGGGTGGAGCACTGGTCAAAAACAGGATCGGCGTCATTAATCAATGTGCCTTGAACCGCAACAGGTGTCGAGCCTATGGAAAAATTTTCAGGAATTACGCCATGAGATTGTCCTGAAATCAAATTAATCGCCCCTACAGTGGAAGCTCCTATATTCGTCGTATGAAAATTATCGCTCATGGCAAAGCGCTGCGCATAGTTCCAAAGCGCTGTCACGGTATTTCCATCGAAATACCCCATAACAAGATTAGGGGGAACAACGCCTATTCCGGTCGTCTCAACAAACCTATCCATCAACCCAGAATCGCAAGCAGCTTGAAGAGCGGTATATTCATGGTCTGGATCGCTTATATTTAATACAGCATCCAAAGGAGATAGGCGGAAAGGCTGGCTAAGATTTTGATTCAATGCCAAAAGAGCCCATGAGAAACCATTAACAGAAGGCGTATTTTTCTTAGCTATAAAAGGCGTCTCTCCCGGATTATTTTGGGCATAGGGGTAAGAGCCAAAGTAATGATCGAAAGTGCGGTTTTCTTGGAAAATGACAACTAAATGCTTGATCGGCGTGGTAGTGGACGGCCCCTTGGCCATCGCATTGAATGCCGAGCATAGACATAAAAAGCAGGTTGCCAAAATTGACTTATTAAAGATCTTCATTTGAATCTCCTAATCTTAAATGACGAGGGATATTAAAACTGCTAGACCCGAATTCCGTTTTCCAAGAGAAATAATCTCAAATATAGGTTATTACGCGTTTAATACACCCTCTGAGAGCATCATGCAAATGCAAATTTTACATCCCACTATTACCATTATTTTTAATTTCAAAGTGCATAAAAAACACTGCTATCAAAAATATTTTTACTCGCTGTACTTAAGGCTTTTGATAAGCTTTCTCAAAAGCCTCTATTAAAACAGGATCAAAAAGGCATTCTTGGAATTGCTTGATCTTTTCTATGTATTCGATCTGTTTTTCAAGAAAAATATCCCTAACAATTCCTTCGGCTAAACGGGAAGCTCCTATGCTAATACCTGGAATATCTCCAGTAAGCAGGCCATGACTAAGAAAGGCGCCATAATTAAAACAATAAATTCTTTTTAAAAAAGGCGCTGCGCCCGGCTCTTTTTCCATCAATTGAAAATGAAAGCCTAAATAAGGAAACAATCCTAGCTTTGGCCGTTGTTGGAGATAATGATCCGAAATGCAATGCTTCCATAGCAAAATGTCGTCCTTGATGGCAATCAACTCGGGACGGCACGATAAATCCACTTTATAGCCAGTCGCTAAGACAACAAAATCACAAGCAAGCCTTTTCTGGGGAGTCCGGATAAATATCTGCTCTCCATTGTCCCATATTTCGCAAATGGGATGATTTAAATGGAGGCGAAATTGATGATAGCCTTGAAGGCGCTTGATTGATGCGACAGGAGGCGGAATGCCGGCCTCGGCTGCATCTAAAAATAGCTCAAAGCGAACAGAATCGGGCAAATAATAATACCCTTTTGCCATGCCTGGATAAGATAGCTGCGCAAATTTAGACACTCTGGGAATTTCAGAGCGGCGAACGATCATTTCTACGGACTCAGCTCCATTTTCCAAGGCAACGGCTGCCGCATCAAAAGCGGAAGGACCGGCCCCTATAACGGCAATTCGCTTATTTGCAAACCGAGCGGGATCGATGCTTTCGCCTGTATGCGCATAGACCGTTCTAGACACATGTTGCATAAACTCCGGGATTTCCATTCCGCCTGCCCCCTCGCGTCCTGTGGCCAATACGACTCGGCGGGCATAGATCGCATGCTCATCTTGTCCATCTTTAAAAATCAGTTCAAAGGCCTCTTCACAAGGGTTTAATCGCATTAAATGCATGCTATTGGCAATAGGTAAATTGAGAACTTGGCGATACCAGCACAGGTAGTCATTCCACATCTCTTTTGGAATGGTTTTCAAAGATTCCCAGCTTTCCCTACCATATTGCGCTTCATACCAACTCCAAAAAGTCAAGCTAGGCAAGCCAAGGGCTGGCCCCATATATGTTTTGCCCGATCTCAAAGCATGCATTCTAGCGCTTCTCATCCAAGGCCCTTCAAGTCCCGGCGGATTTTCATCGAAAATGCGAATATTGGTTATTCCTTCCTTTATCAATGCAAAACCGGCGGTTATTCCGGCCATCCCTCCGCCAATAATCGCTACCTCAAGCCTATCCGTGTGTTCGGAAGAAGGACATACAATCCAAGGTTTTGCCGGAGCGTTGATTTTTTCCAGATCTGTGTTTAATTGATGCTCTAATTGACCAAGCCCGTTAATTTGTGCAATTTGATCCGGCCCACTTTTATTGTTGACCGTCCCTGCCTGCCCTCCATTTAAAAAAGAGGCAGTAAAATGACAGACAAGCAGCACATATCCCGTCCATTTAGATGCCATCTTTCCCATGAATCCCCTCATCTGCTTCGCTATTCGTTCATCCGGTTATTAAATATTTGTTCCGCACAATTCAAAGCAAAGGCCATTTTTTTTCAACTTATTTAATGATAAACGCTTGAAATAAGTGGATTAAACTTATTTCAACCTTATGCTAACTAGGATGAACGGGAAGGGGTTACGCATAGCTCGACTATCAAATTAAGAGCGATTATTAAACGGCTAGATTCATTTGAATTTAATATAATCCCAATAAAAATTATAATCCCGCTCGTTCATTTTGAGATTAGCAAGCCTGAGTTAGAACCTATTTACAAAGGATAGATTTATGTTGAAATTGCTATTTTCTATGGCCTTGTTTGCCACTGCTTCTTTAGCTGCGGAAACCAATGTTTTAGTTTTATCCGGCAGTACAAGGGAAGATTCCACGAATAAAAAGCTTGCAAACGATGCAGCTGAAATAGGGCGTCAGATGGGGGCTAAAGTAAAGGTCATCGATCTTCGCGATTTTCCTATGCCTTATTACGATGCCGATGTCGAACAGCGCGGCATGCCGGAAAACGCTAAGCGTTTCAGAACCTTATTGACTGATAGCCAGGCTATCATTATTGCTTCTCCTGAATACAATAGCTCTGTTTCAGGCGTCTTAAAGAATGCCCTTGACTGGGCCTCGCGCAATGAAAAAGGCGAACCTTCCAGAGAAGCCTTTCAAGGGAAAAAATTTGCCATTATGAGCGCTTCTCCTGGCGCTGGCGGCGGCGTCCGCGGTTTAGGGCATCTGCAATCCATTATCCAAAATGTCGGCGGAGAAGTCGTTGCCACGCAAGTATCCGTGCCTAATTCCTATACAGCTTTCGATGAACAAGGCCATTTAAAAGATCCCGCTTTACGGGAAAAATTAAAACAAGAAATTCGCCAACTTCTAAGCCAATAAGATTTGCCTCATTTATTTGCCGCCTTCCTTTACTAGCTGACAAATAGCTAGAAAAGGAAGGCTTATTCATTTTGTCTTCTCGTCAAAAAGGCAAATCGGGCAAATCGGCAAGTCTCCACAAAACAAGACTTTTATCGCTAAATATGCCATTTCCTTCCGTGCAATTTTCATTAATAATGGCCAACGGCTGAGGAAAATTAAAAGGAGCTAACATGAAATTAAGCGGCCTCCAGCTACCGGTCGGAATATCATAATTGAAGGGTAAAGCTGTAAAAGATGTTGTGAGGAGATAAGTCGTTCCGCTTTGCTTAAAATGCTTTATAGCTCTTGCAATATCGGCATAAGATAAATGCACTAAACAGTCCCGGCACAAAACCAGGTCTACCTTGGGAATGCTTTGACGAGTAAGATCCAATTGGATAAAAGAATAAAATTCATTGCCAAATTGGCTTTGATTATAATCAATCATGGCTTTAACGACATCTACGCCAATATATTGCCTTAAAGGCAAGTCCACATGCCGCATCCAATAAAAATCCCCGCAGGGGGCATCTGCCATCGTTTGGCATTGATATTCCTGTAAAAGAACCGGAAGCGCCTCTCTTATTGTAGCCGTCTGAACCAGATCCGAACCTGCCCCTGAAAGGGAAATTCCTCCCCACGTATTATTGAGCCAATAATCCGTAAAAACTTTTTCACAATCATTTTCTTGTTGAGAATAGCATCCTTGAGATAAAGCAGCGAAAGCTGTTAATAAATAAGCTAAAACTTTTTTCCTCATTTTACTCCCTTCCTAAAATATTTTAATTAGCCGCATGCCATTCCAAATGAAAGGCAAAGCGGATCAAAATTTTCAAAGAACTATTTATCAAAATAGAACGGAAAACCTAGCAGTCCTTCCCCTGTTTCAAATTGAATCCGGCAGCGGCCTACTTGCGCATAGTCTTCAAAAGAAATGATAATTGTCCAGCTAGTTTTCCTTGCTAGAAGCTTAGAAAAGAGTCAATGCGGATAGAGATTAAAAAGAGCAGTGACTCAGATTTATTTGAAACAGGGACAAAAAATTTGATTAATAAATGACATGTAAATTTTAACTTGATTTTTATCATTTTTTTCTACAAATCCTAGTTAAAACTCAAACTAGAGGAATCATGAAACGCGTCTCTTCTTTTTCTTTTTTGTTTTGCCTATTTGTATTAGGCGCTTGTGCAACTAATGCTAATCATCCAGCTGATGATAATGCTAATCATTCAGTTGATGATGCAGTTCATTCAATTGTTTGGAAAGGAGAAGTGAACTCCGATGGAACGCCTAGTAAAGTGATTAAATTAGAGCTAGGCAAGCATTATCAAATTGAAGTGAGCAAAGTCGTCAATTTGGGAAAGTGGTGGCAGCAAGGGGAACCTTTTGCCGAAGATGCTTGTTACGAATTTAATCCAAAGATTCCCCCTAAAAAATTGAATACTTTACGAAATAGCATGAATATTACTATTGGGGACGGCCAATACCATCCCGATCACGTCTATACCTCTCCTGTTTTTACGGCTTCTCAAACTGGAATTCATTTTTGGGTGTATGATTCGGATTACAACGATAATTCGGGGTCCTTTCAAGTCAAAGTCTTTAAAATTAACGTGGACCCTTCCAATGGAACTTTAAAAGAATGAGGAAGTAGTTAAATCGCATGCAACATGGAAAATCCGATAGCAATTAGCGCCGTTCCGAATATTTTCCTTAATACTGCCGTTGGCAACCAATAAGCCAACTTGGCTCCATAGGGAGCGGCAAAACAAGAAGACAAACCAATAAAAATAAAGGCAGGAACATATAGATAACCTAAGCTGTCCGTCCCCGTTTCTTTACCTAGCCCTGAGTAGAGAAAAGATAAAGCGCCAACCAAAGCAATCACAAATCCGGTTGCCGCAGATGTGGAAACAGCATTTTTTATAGGTATACGCAAGGCTGTTAAAAAAGGAACCGTTATAATTCCGCCTCCTATTCCCAAAATAGAGGAAATGGCTCCAATGATCATTCCCATTAGGAGAAAAAGCCATGCGGAGCTATATGTCGGCATATGCTCCTTTTTTTGCGCTTTTGGAATTAAAAAGTAGAAACCGATCGTGCACTCACAAATGCCAAAAATTGCTTTTAGTTCTTTACTCGGCAGATAGGAAGCGATGATAGCGCCTCCTATTGCCCCTATTGCCATACCGGGAGCAAGCGAACGGAAAAAATGCCAATTGACTCCTTCCTTTTTATAATGGGCCCAAGCTGAGGCAGCAGCTGTAAATACCATCGCTCCCAAGGATGTTCCTATCGCAAGCTGCATCCGATAAGCAGAAGGAAAATCGAGCAGATAGTAGACGACCAAAAGCGCCGGCACGGTGATAAGTCCACCCCCTATACCTAATAATCCGCCAAAAAATCCCGCTGTCAATCCAATAAAAATATATGAAATAAGAGCAAGAATATGCATGAAACCCAGAAATAAAAATTAAAAGCTAGGCGTACCCGTATCGTCTTTGCCTTTTTTCAAATTTTTTTGCACCTTAGTCGCTAATTTTTCATAGCGTTTATGCAATATCTCCAATTCGTCATCCGTCAGTTCTTCAATCTTTAAGAGTTGATTATGCGCTCCTTGGATAGAACGAATAATTTCATCTAATTTAAGATGTAACGCTACCGTATCGCGATTTTGCGTATTTTGAATAAGGAAGACCATTAGAAATGTCACGATGGTTGTGCCTGTATTAATCACTAGCTGCCACGAGTCGCTAAAGTTAAAAAAAGGCCCTGTCACTGCCCAAATAAGGACAGTCAAACAGGCTAATAGAAATGCTTTTGAATTTCCCAATTTAAGTGAAATCCATCTTGCTATTTTTGAAAACATACACTCCCCTTATCCGCTGATTTCCAAATAGACGCTTCCCAAAGGGAATAATACCTGCTTTTTTTAGGCATTTATTTGTATAGCGCAAGGAGAAATAATCAAAAATAAAGATTTTTTATTTAGCCGGGAAGGCTAAGCCTATTTGACCAATGCTCGATAGGATTTAAAGGTAGGATTTTTATATAATTCCGGCCATTGATTTTCAAAATCATCTAAGACCTTTGCCAAAAATTGAAGAGAAGCCATTTTCATCTCTTCATAATCCACTTCTATGCTTTTTTCCAAGGGAACTGTCGTATACTTAAAATCAATCTTTAAAGCAGAATCGACTAATTCAAATCGGATTTGATCATCGGACTCCGTAAAGATATACTCATCCGTTTGCGTTTCGGGCAAATCCTTCAGAATGGAATAAAGCGTTTCGGCAAAACCCAAAATGGGAATCCATCCCCATTCAGCATCAAAAACGGCTTGGTTAATCCGGAAGAAAATATCCCCGCAAAATAAATAATAGAGAAAGCTTGTCTCATCTGCAGTAGTTAGATCTACTTGCTCAATTGATTCAAATTCTTCTTCATTTAATCGGTAATCTAATCCAATCATTTTATTTATTCCTTTTTCGCTTAGAGGGCGTATTAAAACCGCTCAGACAGGTTTTGAAAAAAGTTTTCATATTTTCTGCAACCAACTTAAGCGGCGCCACTCACGTGGCTTACTTAGCCTAGCAGGCCCTTTTCTTATCTATGCCTGTCAAATTTGAGTTTTAATGCCCCTTTCCTAAACCCTTGTTTCTTCATTTAGCATTGTAGTGCAAGGAGACTAAATGATCCATTATTGAATAGGAAAAGCTGTTACAACTTCTCCAACTGAGTTTGTCACGACGCGTAATGTATTGACTTCTTTTCCGCCATTCGTTGTTCCAATAGATTCCGAAAAGGTATATTCCTTGACACTATTGGCTGGATTGGTTGACTTGCCAGGACGGCCTTGATTAAGGGTTGTTCTAATCATGCCCTCTAAGCGTTCTTCATTTGTGGCAGGAGAAAATTTAGATGTTTTTTCTTTGCTGTCATGCCAATGCCGTTGCTTAATATGCTCTATTCCCTGGGCCGTATATTTCACACCTGAGCTTGGCTTTGACTGAGAAGAAGGAATAGAGGCCGGTACGCTGGGATGAGCAGGAGCTGAAGCCGGGGTGACCGCTGGAACAGAAGGGATGGTAGGAATGGGAGCAGCAGGTGCGGGAGCGGTAGCCGGAACAGGCATTAAACCAGGATTAGAATGCGGCCTCTTCCCTTTTTTATTGCCCCCTTTTCCATACTTATGCTTAGGCCGGCTTTGCTTGATTTTTTTATGTTTGTTGTGAAGCTTATGGCTGCTTTTCGACTTGCTCTTATGAGACTTCTTACTTCCTTTTTTTGAGGATTTTGTTGCCTTATGCGACACTTTGCGCTGTTCATGCGCTTTGGTTGAACGATGCCGCGAATCTGCCCGTTGGGAATGAGATTTTTTTTCATGGCTACGATGTGAAGAGTGATGAGCGGCTTCTAAGGAACCAAAAGAAGAAAAAGAGAAAACGCATAAAACAAGGATCGTTAATAATTTTTGTATATATTTCATATAGATATTCCTATAAATATTTAAATACAAAAACCATTCTAATATTTAATAAAAAACAAAAATTAAATATTAATTTAAAATGCAATTAAAGAATTTTAGATAAAAATTGTAGATTTTGAGAATTTTTTGTTAAGAAGGAAAGGAATTTGAATCTCGGTTATTAGCCATTTGAAGACAAAATCTTAAGACTCTTTAAAAAGATCATCGAACGAGCGCTTCGCATTTTGCTTAGGAGGCGCAGGAGGTTGGCCAAGAAGGGTGAAGTCTTCACAAAAATTATTAGCTTCCCGATCAGCGATATAATCGGTGCCGGGCACTGCGCAGTCATTGGGCAGTCCCGGCCTATAATTTTTACAATTTCTGCAGCAATGTAAAGAAGATCCGCACTTATCGCAAACCTCTCGAAATGAGAGCTTTCCATATAAAGGATCTGAAAGAGACGCTCCGCAATGCCAGCAATACAAATGATCACCTCTTTTTTCTCTATCATAAAAGGAAAAAGGGGTTTAAGTCGAGCAATCCGTTTGATTGGCATGATTTTTGTAACAGATAAATAGCCTGATATTTTCTATTGTCATTCGATAAAGGCCTTACATTTATTTCCATTTTGATCTTAGCGATAGGGAAAGGTCTTACCGGTGACGGTTGGGATTAATAATTTATCTAGAACAAACTGTCTTTTTAGGAGGCACTATGGAAAATGACGTAAACTTATTCAATGCAACCGTTATTGCAGAAAATCCCGATTCTTCTTTTATAATTTTAGAAGGAGACCGGCTGCACGCAGTTGAACCAAGCGTCGCCAATTTTCGAAAAGAGCATATTGATCAAGAGCATGTCGTTTCTTTAATGTGCGACGGGCTAAAGGCTTTAATTGAATTTGCCCAAGGCAAGGCCGAAGCACACTTCTTAGAAGTAGATTGGGATGCCCTTGCCTCGCGAGATGATGAACAAGCGATATTGATTAATAAAATCCATCATATCTTTTCCCATCTTCCCCATCATTTTCGGAATGACTTATCGAGTTTAATCCATCATAAGCAAGCGATCTCTTAAAACGTTCTTCTCTTTAAACAGGAAGCCCTATAAGAATAGGGGCTTCCTTATTTTTTAGAGGTTTTCTTAAAACGCCTAAGATTGCTTCTTGAAAAGAGGGGTTTCTCTTTTCCAGGCCAACTCTCCGCCAATATAGCAAGCGTGCACTTCAAGTTGTTCATCTAATACAATGAAATCAGCATCTGCTTCTATTTGCAGGGTTCCTTTATTTTTTTCTATTCCCAACACTTGAGCCGGCTTTAAACTGGCCGCTTCTAATGCATCAGCAATCGAGCATCCGCTGCTCTCAAAGAAAATGCGTACCGCTTGGTCTAAGCCAATGATACTTCCAGCCAATGTTTGAGTGCCAGAAAGGCGCGCGCTTCCCCCTTCTACGATGACACTAGAAGCTCCCAACTGATAAGAGCCCGGCGGTAATCCAAAAGCTTCCATAGCATCGCTAACTAAGATTAAGCCTTGGGGCTGGCTTCTCCATGCCAGCTTGATTGCATCTGCATGCACATGAACTCCATCGGCAATTAAAGAGTAAAAAAGTGAATCGTGCGTCAGCACTGTTCCGACCACTCCAGGCTCGCGGTGGTGAAAAGGTGCCATGGCATTGAATAAATGAGTAATCATCTTTACTCCTGCCTCTAGAGCCTTTTCCATGTCTTTAACAGTTGCCTGCGTATGGCCGGCAGCAACCACGATATTTTGACTTTTAAGCTGGCGAATAGCTTCCAATGCCCCCGGCAATTCCGGCGCTAAAGTGACCATTCGCACACCTTTCAGGCTTCCATAACAGCCCTCGAGCGAAGTCAAGGCTTGATTGAGAAAGGATGGAGAATGAGCGCCTGCTTGTTTCGCATTGAGAAAAGGCCCTTCCAAATGGATGCCCAAAATAGCCGCTCCCTCTATTCCCCCAAGGGTAGGCTGCAAATAAGGCAAAAGAGACGGATACTCTTCGGACGGCCTAGAAATAAGGGTGGGAAGAAAGGCTGTTACACCGAAACGAGGAAGCTGCTTGGCTACTTGATGCACTTGACTTGGCGCGGTGGCAAAATCAATGCAAAATCCACCATTGACCTGTAAATCGATATAACCAGGAGCAAGGATAAGACCTTGAGCATCTATTTCTTCGTCCGCCTTCGCCTGCGGCGCAATAATTTTGCCGTTGGCCACCCAAATCTCTCCCAGTTTAATTTCATGGGACTTCAGCACTTGGGCATTATAATATCGGCTAATTCTTTGTCTTCTCATCGTTCAATCCGTGAATGGGGTAATCATGACTTTCTTCCCTTGCTTTGCCGCTCTTTATTCCCCTTTTCATTGAAAAGATTCTTTAAAATGTGTAAAAAATTATTTTAGATAATACATGAATTAGGAGGGACAGTTGAAGGGATTTTATTTTTTATTTTTACTGGCTGTTTTAGTTGGCGGCTTTACTCTTTTTCAAAGATTCCAGAATGTCTATCTTACTCCGAATAACTTAAGAGAAGGAAAGACATCCCTTTCCCTGATTGCCAATCAAGATATCTATCCGTCTCCCTCAACTATTGATTATGCCTTATATGCCCATCCTTTAGGAGCTTTTGGAAAAGAGCTTGCTAATTATGTAAAAAAAGTTCAATCCCTCAATGAGGGAATAGAGATCGCTCGCTCTCCCTCTATTGTTCTGATTAATTCTTTTCAATCCCAGTATTCAGAGACAAATTGCATTGCGGCCTTGAGAAAAGCCTTGGATGAAATCGCCTCAGTTCCGCGGCACGTGCATGTCGAAGCCCTCTATCGCACCCCTAGCGGATATGATTATATTTCGATTGAATCCCCTTTTTTTCACCAATTGGCCCAACAATTTGCTTCCCTTTTGAATTTGGATAACCGTTTAGTGAATCCAGCTTATCAGCTTCCCTTAAGCCTTAAGCCTTCTGATGACGATAAAATAAATGCCCTTATAGATCAGTGGCAAAATGACATCCAATTGGGAGCGTCTGCCAAATGGGCCATCATTTTGTACCGTAGGCAAAATGGAAAGGTAAAAGCAATCAAACGCATTTATTTATAGCTTATCTCGCTTCATCTATCGTCTCTAGAGGCGATGCAACTGATGAAGCGTCCGCTCCATTTCTAAGACTAAATGCTCTATTAATTGGGCCGCTGACAATTGTCGGATCAATCCTGCTGCTTGACCGGCCCATATAGAGAGAAGATCAAAACGCCCCTGCTTGACAGCCGCTTGCCTGATTTCCTTTGTCAATGCGTTTTGAATGGGATAAGGAGGAATGTCTGCTTCATGCTCTTCCATTTCAATAATAAAGCGGTTTTTAATTCCCCTGGCCGCCCGTCCGGAAAACGCACGCGTCACCGCCGTCTCATACGCTTTCTTGGTATTTAACAGTGTGCGGTAGCCGGCATTGGACCCCGATTCCGGACAAAGTAGAAAAGCAGTTCCCATTTGAACGCCCGATGCTCCCAAAGCTAGAGCCGCAACAATTCCCCGTCCATCCATAATCCCTCCCGAGGCCAAAACCGGAATGCGAACAGCATCGACAAGCTGAGGAATGAGCGATAGCGTTCCTATCAAAGCATCTTTAGCTTCACCGATGAAGGTTCCGCGGTGCCCGCCCGCTTCTCCACCCTGCGCGCAGATAATATCAATCCCGGCCTCTTCCAGTGCTTGCGCCTCTTCTATGTGCGTAGCCGTACCAATTAGGATGATGCCAGCTTCTTTGCATTCCTTAATGATTTCTTTCGCGGGAATTCCAAAAGTAAAACTAAAAATAGGAGACTGTTCAGATAGAACAGCCTCTATTTGCTTCTCATAATCTTCAGCAAATGGTTGAGGGAAAGACAGGGAATTTGAAAGACCCAGTTCTTTTTTATAAGGATCTAAAAGATGAAGAGCTTTCTCAAGCGGTTCGTCCTCTATTGCTATTTTATTAGGTTGGATGAAAAGGTTAACGGCAAAAGGCGCCGAAGTCAACGTGCGCGTTTTCCGGATTTCTTGCCGTATGTCTGCCGGACTTAAATAGCCGACTCCCAAAGAACCTAGTCCGCCTGCATTGGAAACAGCAGCAGCTAAAGCAGGAGTAGAAGGCCCACCGGCCATTGGGGCTTGTACGATAGGATATTTAATGTTTAGTTTTGAGACTAAATGATTAGCCTTAATCCCCATTTCTTATTCTCCTTTCTTAGAGAGTATATTTAAACTCATAATCGCTCATATTTGAGGTGATGTTCTTCCTAAGGCAAAAAGAACTCGAGTCTCGGTCATTAGCGGTTTTAATATCCCCTCTAAGAAAAGCTATCTACGCGCTTAAATAAGATGGTTTGCCTGCTAAATTGAGTTATAAATGCGGAAAACTTTTTCGTCATATTAAAAATATGGCTAAAATTTTTCCGCATTTCTGACAAAATTCAGTAGCCAAGTATTCTATTTTTAAGACCGAACATAGTCTCTAATCTTTATAAATTTAGTATTTTTTTAAACCTTGTCTTTAAACCTACAAAATCATAAAATATTTATTTAATTAATAACCATTTTTAATCTCAAAATTACTTTATTAAAATTATGACAATAAAATTTATTGATATTATAGAAACTCTTAATCCTTTACCTACAGCCTGTATCCAACGCGAAGAGGCAAGCAGCCTCAAAGAAAAAAATCACGAAGGCCGCCTCTATGTTAAAGTAGGCACCACACTTACTCAGCATTCGCTTTTATCTTGGTGGCGAGTTTCGCATCTCGTTAAAAGTGTCGCCGCAACCGCATTTGCGCTTATTGGCATTCCCTTGATTTTTTCTTCTTATCGTCATTTTCTTGTGCATAGTTGGAAGCAAAGTGTAACTGGTCAAGAATTGACCAAGCTTTATTTACTAAAAACAGTTTACTTAAATTTTTTAGAATCAAGCCGTCCTCAAAATCCGGTATCGGTTCCCCTTAATCCAGTTTTGCCCCACCCAACCCCTTCCGATCCGGGACCTGAGCAATCCTCCCCTTCCAGCTCTCAGCCTTCCGAAAATCAAGGTACGCCTACGTTCGATTTAGATCTCACAGATCCAACGCTCACTCCAGACCAGATTAAGGCAGCTTTTATCAGCTTTTTGCAAGCCAATCCAAACAATGCCGATGTTCATGCCCAATATGCCTCTTTTTTACATCGTAGCGGAGATTTAAATCTGGCAGATGAAGAATATAGACGGGCAACAGAGCTTAATCCCGACGATCACTTGATTATAGAAAACTATCTTAGATTTCTTGTTAGCCAAAACAAAATGGAGGAAATAAAACAGTTTCTTCAAGAAAGGTTAAGCCAACAGCCCAATCATTTATTTTGTCTAAGTATGTATCTTAGCCTTTTAATCCACCTCGAAGAATGGGACGTTTGCGATGATCTTTGTCAAACAATTGCAGCTTTAACGCCTAATGAAAAGGATATCTCAGACTATGTCGAGCTTGTCCAAATGTGTGCTAAACATTTAATAAAACGAAATAAAGAAGAAGAGGCTGAGCGGATTTATCAAAAACTGGTCGCTTCATTCCCCCATAATAGCCATGCTTTGGCCTATTACGCTAGATTTTTAGAAATTGAAGGTAAGGCCGATTCCGAAAATTTAAATCTCGATCAGTTAAATCAAGCCCTTGCCCTTTATAAACGAGCAATAGAGACAGAAGACGCTTCATCCACTATCAAAGACAATTATTTCGATCTCATAAAAGACCTTGGAAAAGAAAAGGAAATTGAGCTTTCTTATCTCGCTCAATTAGAGCATAACCCAAATGATGTCCAGGTTTTGGCTAATTACGCGTATTTTTTAGAAAAACAGGGAGAGGACAGATGGGAAGAAGCTGCTCAGCAATATCAGAAGCTGCTAAGTATCACCCCTCAAAATTTTGATGCCTCAGAAAACTACGTTGCTATTCTAGAGCAGCTAGGGCATTTTTCCAAAATAGAGCAATATTTCCAAGAGCAACTGCAGCGCAATCCTCAAGATGAAGAGCTTTTATACAATTTTATCCATTTTTTAAATAGATATGCACAAGTATTAGAAGACCGAGGCCATACAGAAGAAGCAGCCCAAACATATAAAAGGCAGCTAACGCTTTATCCTAACCGCGATAACTATGATTATGATTGGACCTTAAATAAATATATGAATCTCTTAAAACAGATAGGAAAAGAAAATGAGATCGAACAATACTTTGAAGAGTTGCTGAGGAGCAATCCAAGCGATGAAAAAACTTTAAATAATTTTAGCCATTTTTTAGATTATTATGCCCAGTCATTAAAAGACCAAGGCCATACAGAAGAAGCGGCCCAAAAATCTAAAAGGCAGCTAACGCTTTATCCTAACCGCGATAGCTATGATTATAAGTTGACCTTAGATAAATATATGGATCTCTTAAAGCAGATAGGAAAAGAAAATGAGATCGAACAGTACTTTGAAGAGTTGCTGCAGAGCAATCCAAGCGATGAACAGATTTTAAATAATTTTAGGCGTTTTTTAGATTATTATGCCCAGTCATTAAAAGACCAAGGCCATTTAGAAGAAGCAGCCCAAAAATATAGAAGGCAGCTAACGCTTTATCCTAACCGAAACAGCTATGATTATGATTGGACCTTAGATAAATATATGGATCTCTTAAAACAGATAGGAAAAGAAAATGAGATCGAACAATACTTTGAAGAGCAGCTGAGGAGCCATCCGGAAGATAAAGTTCTTTTAAATTACTTATCCAACTTTTTAAGCAACCAAGCATGGTGTTTAGAAAGAGAAGGCAATGCAGAAGAGGCGGTTCAGCAATATAAAAAATTATTGGCGCTTAATGTTGATTATGATGAGTGGCCTTATATTCAACTATTAAAAAATTTGAATAAGCTGGACGAGATTAATCTCTACTACCAAGAGAAACTCAAAAAAGATGCTAAGAACGAGCGAATTTTATTCCGTTACGCGGATTTCTTAGAGGATATAGGCCAAAAAGAACAAGCGATTGACATATATAAAAAACTATTGGAGATTGCTCCGACTTATGAACGGGCTATCCGTTCTTATATGACTCTCTTAAAAGAGTTAGGTAAAGAGAAAGAAGCCGAAGCATTCTGCTTATCCGGGTTGCAAAAAAACCCTAGCAGCGAAGAACTTTTATACAACTACGCCAATCTTTTAGAAGAGCAAAAACGACCAGAAGAAGCCATCCAGCATTATAAAAAATTATTGGAGCTCGTTCCCGATCATCATTCTGTAAACACCTATATTCGCCTCTTAGGGCAGTTGAAGAGATGGGATGAGGTCGAACGCTACTATCAGGACAAGCTCAGCCAAGATGCTGACAATGAAAACATTTTATCCGGCTACGCTAATTTTTTAGAGGAAAGCGATCAAACAGACCGTGCGATTGACATATATAAAAAATTATTGGAGCTTAAACCAGATGATGAATGGACGATGCACTCCTATATTAACCTTTTAGGAAAATTAAATAAAGAAGGGGAAATCGAACGGTTGTGCCAAGCAAGATTGCAAACAAATCCGAATAATACATGGTTTTTACATGCGTATGCAAAGGTTTTAGAAAAGCAAAATCGCTTCGTAGAAGCGGCCAAGCATTATAAAGACCTGTTAACAATTGATCCCCTTCACGGTTATGGCTGGACTTTACAATCCTATATTGACGTTTTAGATAAATCGAATCAATTTGACGAAATTGAACGCGTTTATGAAGAGCGGCTGCAAAGTGATTCTCGAAATGAACATTTTTTAGGAAATTATGCCCGTTGGCTAGAAAAGCAGAAAAAATGGGAAAAAGCTCTGGAGTATTATAAAAAATTATTAATTGTTAATCCAAGCCTCTCCCACATTCAAAATCGGTGCAACAATCTGATCAAGCGTTTATCGTCCAAACAGTAGAATAAGAAAGACTCTTAAAAGCGGCCGTTTATTCCCTAAGCGGTCGCTAGATAGCGCCTTTCCACTCCCAATAAAAAAAGAGAAACGGATAAAAGAATACATGAAACTGGGCAAGCGCACTTGCCCAGAAATGAAGGGATTTGGCTAAAAGCCCGATTAAAGACCCAAGAGGAATTTGCCATATTTAAGCACTAATTCGAATTGCTCTTTCGTTTGCACAAATACATCTCCCGCCTGTTCTCTCAGCTGCGGAATTAACTTAACTAATTCCGACTCTAAATTTCCCTGATGAATAATCTTGCGTTGGATAAGCTCTTCTAGAATAGCAGATGCAATAATGGCGCCTGTTCTGCCTTGTCCAGCCCGACAGTGAATAATTCTTTGCTTATCAAGGTTATTCTTTAAATGCGAAACGCATACTTGCAACTCCTCTATGGAAATGACGCCTCCATCCGGCCATTGGGTAAAATGTCCCCTTTGCACATTCACGGCAATTTCAGGCTGATTTTTATTGCAAAGAGAATAATGATAGATTTTCAATTCCTTTAAATCAGGATCTTCTTCTTCCTTGACCATTTCCACTCTCATATGCTCAAATTCCGCCGCCTCTTCGCTTATCGGATAATAAGGAGTCACGCCTAGCTTCTGATCCCTGGCATTAGTTAAATCAAGAATGAATGTCGGCATACTAAAGGCTAACTGCCAGAAGAAAGGTTTCTCAAAAGAAGTCGGGGCTTGGGAAGCAATAAAAGAGCTAGCGCTTATTCCTTCACCCACTCTATTGGCATGAAGAGTCATGGAGCAAACCTCAATAATCGTCTTTTTAGGGCAATGTACATCGGAAAACCGATCCCAATATAAGACTTGAAAATGCTCAGGATGCGCGTCAAAAGAAATCGTACTTTCCCGCACCATTCTCCATAATTCTTGAATGGAACTTTCTGCTAAGGGATCTCTTACATGAGTCGCTAAAGCGTTTAAATTTTCTGCTTTATTTTCACAAATCTCTTTCTTTTTTTTATTCATCTTGCCGGGAAGCGGGCTCATTAAATGCATCTGAAGAGAAGGAACAAAGCTTACAAATGGCTCGGAATCGATAGGTTCAGTTAACTCTCGTGACCCATCATTCTCTAAAGCTTCTTTAAATAATTTCGTCTCTTTGGCCATGGGGCCGGATTGCAAGCTTAATTCACCGTCTGTTCTTCTTTCCATGTGCGAATTAGTACTTAAACAGTTTGAATTACAAATTAAACTAGAAGTAGAAAACATAAATCTCCATAAATAAAATTAAATAAATAAATCAAAATTTATTTAAAAAAAACAATAAATAATATAATATAAAAACGCAAATTAATTATTAATGGTTAAAAAAATGCATACTTTTGAAATTTCTAAAGGATTTAATTTATCTAAATTAACTACCATTCAATCTAATGTTCCCTCTTTTATTAAGGCGGGGCATGCAATTTTAAATATTCATCATTTTGGTTTAAAAATTTTAGAACGACTAAATCATAACAAACCCTCTTTATCTTTGTCTTGTCTTTTTGGCTCGTCTTCTTTGCAAAAGACATGGAATCAGGAATTCAAGCTTCTTTCCTCTTCTGATTTCGCATCTGTCAGTAAAATTGCCAATTTGCATGCAGAAAATCCGGTCAATCCTATGCAGGATTTTATGAAATCTCTATCCGCCAAAACACAAGATAAAGGCCAAATGATTCAGAGCATTGAGAAAAAAGATCTTTCAACCTATCAATTCTCTTCTCAAATTTTAGATGTTGTCAGTGAAAATGGCGAATTTCGGACAATTCGGCTTCAGCGTCCCAAAGACTGGGATTTCCAGCCTGGACAATATGTGGAGATAAGAGGCAAAGAAGGCAGCAAGCCGGCTATTCTAGCGATTGCTTCAGGGATAGGAGACGATTACATTGAAATTACGGCTAAACCAAACATTAATCCGGACCATGCGAATTATTGCCTTAATCGCATTCCTGGAGAAGAGCTTCTTATTACAGGACCATTAGGAAGCAATTTCCCCGTTCATCTGGTCTCTTCCGAAGCCCCGGTTCTTTTACTTGGCGGAGGTTCCGGGTTGACGGCACTGAGAAGCGTCATGGAGAGTTTGCCTATGGATGCAAATGCCAAACTGATTTATAGCACAAAGAATGCTCAAAACCTTCTTTATCACGATGAAATTGAACAATGGAAATCGGAGGGGCATATTATTAGCTTAACACAGGATAAGCAGGCTGATTTTGCTGAAGGCCGTATTACCGATCACCTTAAAACTTACGACTTCAAACCCAATACCCTTATTTTTATTTGCGGTCCGAAAGAAATGGTCTTGGAAACAGCCAATATGCTGGCTGCGCAAGGCATTCCTCGGGAATATATTTATGGCAGCTTGCCTGCCACTGCTAAAGATGGGGGACCTGTCTACCGAGGCGATCACCCCAAAATGATGATGGTTTAAAGCGAATCGCGTTGCAAAGTCAGCCGCCTGTTAAGCAGCCGGCTTTGCAACCAATTGTGCCAATCAACTGTTAGGGAGGGCTTTTAAACTGCTAATCGCTTAGATTCGAGTTTTTTTTCCTAGAGACACTTCTAGGGAAAATAATCTCCAATACAGGCTGAGTTTAATACCCTCTCTAGCTCTGTCCTAGACCCTGTAAGAAATTTATTGGCCGCAAGAAGTCAATATATAAAATAATTCTCTCTTGATCGGAATTATTCCAAGCGCTGTGGATTAAATTGTCATTGAAGATGATGGCTTCTCCCGCCTCTCTCCAGATATGCGTTTGCTCGCCGACCTTTATTCCACAGGTTTCTCCCGGAGGAATGATCAAGCCCAAATGAAAAATCAAAGAAGTGGGATTGTAGTGGCGGTGAGGAGCTAATGTGCTTTTGGGATGCAGACGGGAAAAACCGGCAAAGTTGATTCTAGGAAAATGCTTTAATAGCTCAGTAGAAGCCGGAAAGCGCTCTGGAAGGGAAGCCATTAATTCTTTTCTCTGTTCATTCGTCAATTGCGCCTTAACCTCCATACCCTCGCTTGGATAATTGCCAAAATAAAGAGGACAAACGGTCCAATCTCCATCTAAAAATTTGCAATGTCCGCTTTGATCGTAATCATCGCTTCCCCAGTGAAGCCATATTTTATTTTGACTGAGTTCCTTTTGAATAATCAAATAATTCTGTTGAATCTCTTTCATGTCATAAAAATCGGCTACATTATAAAACGCCACACCTTCATTGAATTGAAGATAATTCATATTTAACTCCTACATTGACCAAGGAAATTCCTTTATTTTTTATTATACCATATCTCTTTCTGAAGTTTAAATTTTTATTTTAATTTATAAAACCGACCTAAAAAACGCCCTTTTCCTTTAAAGACCTCAAATTCATAACGGCCTAATTCGATTTCTTTTCTGCGGCAAAATAATCCGCAAGGATGAGTTTTAAACTGCATTTTTGGGAGGCAGATAAATCCGCCTTTACTGCCAAGCGGATGAAATTAAGCCTCTCAGTTTGCATAAAACCGTCAAATATTTGAACAAATCCTCTCTAGCATGCTATACTTGTTAACCTAAGTAAAGACTCCGGTTATAAACCTGAGTGTGGAGTGTTTTTTGCCCTTTGGACTAACGGGAAAGCTCTTACCATTTGTTCATCTCCAAGACGTTGACGCGGTCGAAAGGGTAAAAAACACTTCAAACCAGGTTATTAATTAAAACAACTTCTTTTCACCATTGAAGGTCTTGTATGGCAAGAATATTAGCCTCTGATTTATCGCATTATCTGAATCAACCTGTTGAGTTGCGGGGGTGGTTGAATAATGTCCGCGCCTTTGGAAAACTCAATTTTCTTATTTTGCGCGACCGTTCCGGTTTTGCCCAAATTGTCATAGAAGACAAGGCAGAATATCAAAAAATTGCCTCTCTCCAAGCCGGGTCTGTTTTAAGAGTAAAGGGAACGGCCGTCCCCTCTTCGCATGCAGAACTTGGCGTAGAAGTGATTCAACCGTCTTTGGAAGTGGAAGTTCCCGTTCAAGAGGCTCCTCTTGTGGAATACTATAAGCCCGAGATCCCTTCCGATTTAGAGTTTATTTTAGACCACCGCCCCATTGCCCTGCGCAATCGGCAGCTGCAGGCTGTTTTCAAAATCCAAGCCGAAATGACCCACGCCTTCCGTCTCTATATGCATGACGTCGTGAAAGCTGTAGAATATTTTGCTCCCAATATGATTGGCGCATCGTCTGAAGGGGGATGCGAATTTTTTAATGTCGACTTTTTCGGCTATCCCGCCACTCTGGCGCAAAGTAGCCAGCTTTATAAACAGATTATGGTCGGCGTCAATGAGCGCGTGTATGCTTTAATGCCTTTCTTCCGGGCCGAAAATTCCAATACGACACGCCACTTGACAGAAGGCAAGCAGTTTGAATTTGAAATGGGTTTTTTTGAAGATTGGCATGAAATCCTCGATGTGCAGGAAGGCTGCTTGAAATTCATGATCAACCATCTTCAAACAACATGCGCGCCTGAGATTAAAACGCTTGGCAACCAGCTTGTCAGAGCGCCGCTTAATGTCCCCTTTCCCCGCCTGACTTTTGCCGAAGCGCAGGAGATCTATTTTAAGAGAACGGGTATCGACGAACGCCAAGAGCCGGACTTAAGCCCTGCAGCGGAAAAAGAGCTTTGCCGATACGCTTTTGAAGAATTTGGTACGGACCTTATTTTCATTACAGACTGGCTGACAAGCAAGCGCCCTTTTTATGCTTATCCGACAGATGGCCACCCTATTTTAAGCAATACCTTCGACTTATTATGCGGCGGCACGGAAATTACCTCCGGAGGACAGCGCCGCCATATGTATGATTCCATGATTGAAGGGATTAAATCCAAAGGAATGGATCCTGCGAATTTTACGGATTATCTAAGCATATTTAAATATGGCATGCCTCCCCATGGCGGTTTTGGTATGGGCCTTGAGCGCTTGACCATGACGCTTTTAGGATTGAAGAACATCCGGGAAGCTTCCCTGTTTCCATCCGATCCGAAGCGCATTGCAGGCAATCGCATTAAGGCTAAGATCTTTTTTGGCAGTGAAAATATTCGCAATGAGATCATTCGCTTAATTAAAAAGAACGAAATGGAATTTCAACATCTCGTTCACAATCCAGCAGCAACCGCAGAGGCATCGACAGCTGCTAGCGGCGCTGCAAGAGAAGGGGGCATCAAATCACTCATTTTAAAGGGAAAAAATACAAGAAAGAACTACCAAATCAGTATTCCTTCCACGCTCAAATTAGATATGAAGGTTGTCGCCGAAATGGTCGGGGAGAAATGCGAATTTGAAGATCCTGCGATTGTCAGCGAGCGCTTCGGGCTGATCGTAGGAGCTGTTCCTCCCTTTGGACATCTGCTCAATTTGGATACCTTCTTTGACGAGCGCATTTCTCAGGCAGAACATGCCATTTTCAGTTGTGGACTGCAGACAGAGTCCATAAAAATGAGATCCAAAGATTTGGTCGCGCTTGTCCAACCCAAATTTGGACGCTTGGCCAAAGAATAAAGGAGAGACAAATAGCAGGCAGCTTTACAGCTGTCTGCCGTTTATTTGAATAAAACCTTTGGCCTCTTACGTTTCCTAAAAGAATGAGTAAATCCTAAAAATAATCAAGGCTTATTTAAACGTGATTTTCCAGCAGCGATGGATTTTTTGATCTTGAAAATCGATGGGAATGGTCTGATGGGAAATCTCCGCAAACGAACAAGCCGGAAAGCGTGTTTCATCCAAAACAAATTTGCGAGAATTTGTACTAAAGAAAATTATTCCCTCTTTAGATAAAAGCTGAAGCGCTTTAGAAATGAGAAAAACATAATCTTCTTGAATATCGAACAGCTGGTCCATCTTTTTTGAACGCGAAATAGTCGGCGGATCAATGATGATCACATCATAGTTTATTCCGGTCCGCACTTCTTCTTCCAAAAACTTTAAGCAATCGGCGCGAACCACCGGATTGTTTTTTAGAGAAAGCGAATTAAGGGTAAAGTTTTCCCTTCCCCATGCTGTATAGGTATTGGACATATCCACGCTTTTAGTGAAAATTGCTCCAGCTGCTGCTGCCTGAACGCTAAAGGAACACGTATAGGCAAAGAGGTTGAGCACCCGCTTTCCTTGCGAAACAGACGCGACCAGCCGACGGGTTTCTCGGTGATCAAGAAAAAGACCTGTATCCAGATAATCGGTTAAATTAATGTAAAATTTAATGCCATATTCATATGCGGTAAAAAATTCCTTAGACTCGCCAATTTTCTCATACTGGCGTGTCTTTTTATGCTTGGCACGTATGCGCCAATAAATTTCATCGCCTTGAATGCCAAATACCATTTGCAATGCTTTTGTGATTTCTTCTACTAATTCTAAGGGAGGGTCTTCCTCTTCTCTTTTAGGAGAAAAATAGTTGACGCTGAAACGCCCAGCATAAAAATCAATGGCCACCGGATATTGCCGAATGTCGCGATCATACAAGCGAAAACAGTCTGTATTAGAGCGCTTGGCCCATTTACGCAAATGCCGGTAATTCTTTCTGAGGCGATTGGCAAGGGGCGAGCTTTTATCTTCTCCATCCGCAATCCCAGGTAAAATCAAATTAACTTCGTTCATAGCAAAAATAGATCTCTTATTGATTGAGAAAAGAAAACATCTTAACACATTTATTGATAAGAACCTATTGTTTCATCACCCTATCGCAGACATTAAAACCTTATTGACTCGCAACTCTTATCCATATATTAAAATTTTATTTTAAAAGGAGAAGGAAATGAAAGCTCTCGTTTTTCATAGCCCCAAAAAAGTTAGCATTGAAAATGTTCCGGATCCCACTCTACTCAAACACGACGATGTCATTGTAAAAGTTACCTCTACCTCTATTTGCGGAACAGACCTTCATATTTTTAATGGATTGCTTCCTCAAAAAAGAGATCTGATTTTAGGCCATGAATTCATGGGCATTATCGAAGAGGTGGGAAAGGGAATTACCCAATTTAAGAAGGGTGATCGCGTGATCGTTTCTTGCATTATCTCTTGCGGCCATTGTTTTTTCTGCCAGCACGGGCAGCCCCCTCAATGTGAGAATTCAAATAAAGACCACTATGGACCAGAAGGACGTCCACCCAATAGCGTAGGAGGCGGCGTATTTGCCTATACGGATCTCTATGGCGGCTATGATGGCGGTCAGGCTGAATATGTTAGAGTGCCTTTTGCAAATCACGGATTGCGTAAAATAGAAGAAGGCTTCAAGGACGAGGAAGTCCTCTTTCTTACCGATATTTTTCCTACCGGATGGGCAGCCATTGACCGCGCTCAGCTTAAAGGGGGAGAAACTGTCGTTGTATTTGGCTGCGGACCGGTCGGCATTATGTGCCAGAAAGCTGCTTGGCTGAACGGAGCCGGTCGAGTGATCGGCGTAGACCTTCTTGATTACCGGCTTGAATTAGCTCATAAATGCGCTAGAGTAGAAACATTGAATTTGAACGACGTCAATGTCATTGACGTCATTCGGGACATGACTGGCGGAAGAGGCGCCGACGTCTGCGTAGATGCCGTTGGGATGGAGGCCAATCGAAGCATATGGGAAAAAGCGCTCGATCTCGCCCATGCCCAATCCGGGACTATTAACGCCCTTAAAGCCTGCATCAGTGCTGTCCGCCGCGGCGGCACAGTCTCCATTATAGGCGTCTATGCAACTGACTATTCCAATTTTCCACTAGGACAAATTTTCGACAAAGGCCTTTCTATCCATACAGGCCCCGTTCCTTTGCAATTTTATCTGGATCACCTTATGCAACTTGTCAAAGATAAAAAAGTCATTCTGGATGATATTATTACGCATAATTTTACTCTCGAACATGCCGCACAGGCTTATGACCTCTTTTGCCACAAAAAAGACAATTGCCTCAAAGTCGTCCTAAAGCCTTAAAGATTTAAGCTTGTCAAAGCCTTTTGCTGCTTGCAAAGGCTATATTAGAGGGCGTATTTCCCCCTAAGAACGGTTCTTGAAAAAAGCATTGTCCGCGGGTCCCCTGCTGTGCCTTCACCCCGGCAAGTGCCCATGCGCCACTCACGTGATTTGTCTAATTCAGCAGGCTTTTTTCTTATCTATGCCCTACAAAATTGAGTTTTAAGCAATACTGCCGTCAAATTCATAATGGTCCAGATTTCAAGACTATTTAACCTAAGTTTGGAGTTTTTTTTGCTCTTTCAACAGCATCAAAGCCTCGGAGATGAATAAATGACAAAGCGGTCAAATTTAAAAATAGGGACCGCCTAGCCATTTGTTCCTCTGCAAGCGCGTTCACGTCCGTCCAAAGGGCAAAAAAAACTCCAAACTCAAGTTATTTATTATTTCGCTTGATTCTATCCTTAATTTACACTATTATCTCCTGATTATTTATCTATTATAAAGCTTTAAATTATGTTAGCTATTAATTCCTATTTCCCCGCTAGTACATCTATCTTTAACACATTAAATCAACAGAATAAAAAATCCATTTTTATTATTAAACCTAGCGATCATTTCTTATTAAAAGGTTTAAAATATATGGGAAAAGGAGCAGAAAAGGGCGTTCTTATTTTAGCCTTTTCTGTTATGGCTGTGGCTTTTCCTTTATTTGCTTCGATAGAAGGGGTTATAAGAGGAGCTGTGTGTTTAAGCAAAAAGGTTTGTTCTTTATTTAATCAGAAAGCGGATGCAAGCTCGCTTCGAACCAATGAGCAAGCGGCTCCTCAACCGGTTGCCCTTTCTTCTGAAAAGGCTATGCCGACAGAAAGCATGGTCTCTTATCTCTTTAGTGGGGGAAGGTTTGGAGATTGCTTGATTACTTATCTGCATGCGAAGTGGCTATCGTATAAGTATCATTTACCTTTGGCTTATGTACCTTTTGAATATTCCGACCAGCTTTTGATAAGCGACATAGAGAAAGAATATGACTTGACCAAATTTACGGCTTGCCATGCGCATGGGGATGAAGCAGCATTTACACAATTGAGTGAACAGTCTCAAGAAGAAAGAGAAAGAAGAAAAGAACTTCATTCCATTTATTATTTTCCGGAATCCCCATCCGAGCGGGGCCCCTTCTACAGAGGCGCCTATGTCGCTATTGATTGGAAAGACCTGAATTTTAAGGCACAAATCCGTGAAATTATTAAACCCAAACAAGATTTAAATCTTATTGTCCCTCCAAAAGACCGCGTTTCCGTTGCCATTCATTGGCGCGCAGGATCAGGACCGGATAATGCCACATCGCAAAACTACTATCCTTGCAAGCTTCCTCCAGAAGATTATTATATTGCGCAAGCTATTCGAGTCTGCCAAACCTATGCTGATCAACCGCTTTATTTTCACCTTTTTACGGACGCGCGCAATCCAAAAGCCCTTCAAGAAAAAGTGCTAAGAAAAATTAGAGAGGCTGGCTTTAAACAAGATATTATCTTTGGAGACGATCATCCAAATCGAACAAATCCCGTTCTAGAAGATTTCTTTTCGATGTCGAATTTTGATTGCTTAATTCGTTCTGAATCCCATTACTCGATAGCTGCTCAGCTGATCGGAAATCACAAACTGGTCATTGGGCCCAAGCATTTTCACTCCGAAATCAATTATGGAGTAAAGAAAATGGATATTGTTATCGATCAATTAGCCATTTTTGAGAATGGAGCGGAGCGGGAAGAAGAAACAGAGATCCGCTTCCCCTATATTCTTCAATCCTCTCCTATAGAAAAGTATCTATGGCATCATGTCGATGTTTTCGGACTACCCAAAATTTTTCCTTAGAGAGTATTCCTCCTCTGAAATAGGAGGAGTTATCTGTTGAGTTCAGTTAGAAGCGTGTAAATGTTTTTTGCCATATAAAAAAAGCTAAAATTTTTCCAAATTTCTAATAAAATTGAGCATTCAGAAAGGTTAAGAAAAGCCCACTTGAAAAGAGGCTATTCAACAGTTCTAAATTTGAATACCCTCTCTTCACCAGTTAAACTCTATTCACTTTATTGTAAAAATTATTGATATCCTGATTGTAAGAACTATTGATATCCTGTCGGAATTTCATTTCAGACGGATTGGATGGCTGAAAGGACCGCCTATCGTCTTCTTGAATAAATGAATGCAATGTTCCTGCCTTATTTTCAGAAGGGATAGAAGGCATTATTTCCTTTCTCAGTTTGTGGTGGGCTTCTTGATTTAGCATAGGAAACAATTCATTGAGTTCTGTGTTTATTTGATTAGTCAAATTTCCATACTCTTGCTCAAATTGCTGCTGAACTTGCTTGTGGATATCTATGACTTTTCTTATTAAAGCACGCATATTATAGTGCAAATCTTTCTCTGCAAGCTGATTGACAAGCACCTCTTCTTTCATAGACATTTGTAAATACATTCGCGTCTTTTCGGGCATATACTTCCGAATAAACATCCTCGCATCTAGCTTTGTCACATACGGAAAATGGAAGGAAGGAGGTTCTATATAACTTGCTTCTTCCTCTCTAAGATCGCTCTCTAAGAAGGGTAATTGCTCCTTATGCTTTTTGATTTTTTCATTACATTCCCAAAGATTAAGAATGAGCTTTTCTAAATAGTCAGGCATCAAGATAATTTTCTTATCTGGCTCCCGATTCTGAGTAGCCGGCATAAATCCCGGATGAGCCGGTTGATTAAGCGGAAAAGAGGAAGCAGGAGCATAAGGATTATGATCAAGCGTAGACGGTCCATTTCCCTGATGGTCAGGCAGATTAGAATAAAAAAAGCACATTATTTCTCCATACCTAAATTAATTGAGAGATCGCTTTAAGAGGGTGTAACCCCCTCATAATCGATAGTTGAGATTATTTTTCCCCTAAGGAAGCAAGAGGAGATTGCGGTTTTTAATATCCCCTCTTAGAGTGCTTATAAAGATTTAATATTTTAAATTTCACTTCAAAAATAAAAAAATAATTGATATCCCTTAATTTCATCTCTTACAGAAGATATCAAAACGTATAATAGCGGTTTTGATATACGCCCATTATTATTAAGGAAGATTGACCATGCTAGGCCGACCTCTTTTATTTTCTTTGTTCCTCTCCTTCATGCCAGGCCTTTTTTTAAAGGCTTCCCCTACACCGACATCTTTGCCGGAGCCTATCCTTAGCCTTATGCACCAACCTAAATATCAACATGCTTTTTGGGGAGTATATGTAAAGGACTTAGAAACAGAAGAAATCGTATTCAACCTTAATGACGACCGGTTTTTCCTTCCTGCTTCCACAACAAAAATGTTTTCCGTTGCTGCCTTGTTGCATACTTTTGGAGATGATTATCGCTTCAAGACTCCGGTTTTTGCCATCGGCTCCCTTAAAGAAGGACGCCTTACGGGAGATTTGATTCTTGTCGCTCAAGGAGATTTGGCTTTTGGCGGAAGATCTAAAGGACCAGATGAACTCTCTTTTACCAAACTAGACCATACATTAGCCAACAACCTTCCCGGCGTCCTTTTGACACCTGAAGATCCCTTATATGGCTTAAATGATTTAGCCAAACAGATAAAGCAACAAGGAATCCATGAGATCAATGGCAATATTCTCATTGACGACCGTCTCTTCGAGATAACGGAAAAGCGGGAGATGACCCTATCCCCTCTTTTCATCAATGAGAATGTAATCGATTTAATCCTTAATCCAACCGCAGAAGGTCAAAAAGCACAAATAGATTGGCGGCCCAAAGTCGAGGGATACACCATCATTAACGAAGTCCGAACAGTCGGCGATAAAGAGGCGCTTGATCTACAAATGGATTCGGATGAATCAGGAAAGCAAATCACCATTAAAGGCTCTCTGCCTATTGGCGAGAAGGATATTATTCGCACGTTTGCCATTAAAGATATCAATCAATTCGCGCAAACGGCTTTCATCCAGGCGCTGCGCTCCCAAGGCATCGCAGTTAATCTTGACCGGCATCACGCCCCGTCTCTTCCTCCTTCCGACATTTTGCAAAAATTAGCTCCTATCGCCGTATGGACATCCCCTCCTCTTTTCGAATATGCCAAGCTGATTCTTAAAGTCAGTCATAACTTAGGGGCTGATTTGATTCCCCTACTGTTGGCTGCCAAGAAGGGGAAAAAAACCTTTGATGACGGGATGGAAGAATTAGGACAATTTCTCATCCAGGACGTAAAAATCTCTCCCGACTCTTTTGTCTTTATTGACGCAGCAGGAGGAGATGGAAACCGCCTGACTCCCCTTGCAGAAGTCCAGCTATTAGAATATATGAGCAAGAAGCCACAAGCTCAATTTGAGCATTTTTTTAATGCCTTGCCCATTCTCGGCGTTGATGGATCATTGGCAGATGTGGCCAAGAATACGGCCGGAGCAGGGAAAGTCTGGGCTAAGACAGGATCCGGACTCTCTTTTAATTTAGCGACACGGACTTATTTTTTAACAACAAAAACATTTGCAGGCTACATTAAAAGCAAGAACGGTCATCTGTTAGCCTTTATGGTGTCTGTCAATAATGGGACAATGCCGGCATTGAAAGATGTCTTTGCCATTATGGAAGATGTTGGGCAAATTACCAGCCTTATTTACGAAGCAGCTCCTTAGCCCATCATAATCGATAGTTGAGATATTTTCCCCTGGGAGGTATTCGTACTCCCTAGGAGAAAACAATTCAAATCTAGGCCACTAGTCGTTTTAAGCCCTCCTCTTAGGCGACTAACAATTTAGTCATCGGAGTGAGTAGGATGCGCCGTCCATTATCCATGTCTTTTGACAGCATATCCATATTGCATCGGCCATTTTGGCTCTTTGTTCAAGGCTTGCTCGGCCTTTAGCCCCCAATAAGGCTCTCTTAAGAATTCCCTGCCAATAAAAACCAAATCGGCTTGGCCGGCTGTCACGATTTCATTAGCCTGTTGGGGATCTGTAATTAGTCCAACAGCACCTGTTAGGATTTGCGCTTGCTCTCTGATTGCTGCGGCAAAAGGAACTTGATAATTTCGTCCGACCGGAATTTTTGCATGCTTAACAGATCCTCCGCTAGACACGTCAATTAAATCAACACCTAAAGGTTTTAGTTGTTTGGCCAGCTCAATTGATTGTTGGATCTCCCAGCCGCCTTCTACCCAATCTGTCGCAGAGAGGCGGACAAAAAGAGGCATCTGTTGAGGGATCACAGAGCGAATCGCTTGCGCAATTTGGCATACTAGACGCATGCGATTTTCCAAGCTTCCTCCGTATTCGTCCGTCCGTTTATTGCTAAGAGGAGAGAGAAATTCGTGAAGCAAATATCCATGAGCCGAATGGATCTCAATAATGTCATAGCCCGCTTTCACTGCGCGAATGGCCGCTTCTCGAAAAGCTTGGATGACTCTTTGAATGCCCGGCTTGTCTAAGTCTTGCGGCATTAAATCCAAAAAAGGAATAGGGCTTGGCGCAACGAGATCCCATCCTCCTTGTCCCTTGCTTAAGCTTTCCCCTCCTTTCCAAGGCACATCGCAGCTCCCTTTGCGGCCGGCATGGGCTAACTGAATGCCAGCCTTTGCGTCCATGCGATGAATAAAGTGTGTAATGCGCTCAAGAGGCTCAATATGTGCATCATCCCATAGACCGAGATCTCCCGGTGAGATTCTTCCTTGCGCCGTCACAGCGGTCGCTTCAGTAAAAATAAGCCCAGCCCCTCCTACTGCCCTGCTTCCCAAGTGGACAAGATGCCAATCATCTGCAAATCCTTCTTTAGCTGAATACTGACACATGGGCGAGACGGCTATGCGGTTGCGCAAGCATAGTCCTCTAATCGTTAAAGGGCTTAGCAAATCAAAATCAGCAAAGCTACGGTCATGATCGTCATGAGCTAAACAGCCCGCATGAGTAGCCGAAGTCGTGTATTCTGTTCCTTTTTCTGCGCTCATGCAACCTCCTAATAAAATGTTAAGGTTTGATGCCAGGCTTTAAACATTTCAATTCTAAGAGGATGTATTAAAACCCTCATAATCGATAGTTGAAATGATTTTTCCATCATTGTTAAAACAATTATCAATTTCCTATTTGAGCTTATAAAGAACCTCTTCTTTTTAAGTAAACAGTCTTAGAGCTTATCTTCAAATTCATAATGCCTATATTCAAAATTATTTCTCAGTCAGGAAAGAACTAAAACCTAGGCTAATAGCTTGAGTTTGGAGACAAGCTTTTATGTACTACCTTTTTTTTCAAAAGATCGGTATAGGTGGTATTTAACGGGAAAAGTGAGACAAATTTTATTCCACAGACAGTCTTTAAAAAGACCTTTTGAATTTTTCAAAGAGCAGATGCCTTGGCATAGCCAAAAGAAGGGTCTAAATATAAACAACAATAGGAGCTATTATGCTGAAAAAACTCTTATGCCTTTATTTCTTCTTTTTATTCCCCTATATGTGCCTTCAGGCAGATCTTTCCGGAGCTTACGAAGTATCGGGCTTCGATCCGTTTCTTGGCCAACGGTATACGGGCGTTGCCATATTAGAAAAGCAAGAGGAGACTTATGCGATATATTGGACATTTAGCGATGGCACCTATAATGTAGGAACAGGTGTGCGTGATGGCGATCAAATCTCGTTTATCTTTAGAGGAGTAGAAGATCCCAATTATCTTGGCGTGCAAGTCTATGAATTTAAACGTGGCCGTTTAAAGGGCCCGTGGACCTTATTAGGCAGCTCTGTAGTAGGCATTGAAAAGCTTAAAAAAATTGAAACGCAATAATTTAACTAATCTTTAAATTGCCGGCTAAAGCCCGAGGGGCTTAAGAGAAAATGTTAAAACCGCTAAAAACCGAGATTCGATCTTTTCCCCAGGAAGCAATAGAGATAGCGGCCCCTCTTTACTCAACATTGTCCGCTATCTCCTATCGCCTCTTAGGGAGAAACTAATTTCAACCATCGATTATGATGAATTTTAATCCTCTCCCTCTAACAGCCGGCAATTTTCCCTTGCCATTTATCGTAAAAAGCTAGCTTAAAGACGCTGCCAAATTTCATACACTTGATTTTGCTCGGCAGCAAATTCTTTAGGACGAGCATGGTCGGGAAAGGAAAAATTGGCTTTTAGAATATCGTGATCTAATTCGAAGATTCCCTTTAGCGTTTGCCCGGCATAAGGTCCAGTATCTGGGACTAAATCCATTTCATTGGGCGTGACATTGGTATTGATGGAAATGCGGCCGGTTGGACTTTTAGGAAAGCCTCCGACATATTTAGGAAAGGTCAAATCCGCCCAGTCCAGTTTATAATGCTCCTTATCCGGAAAGCTATAAATAAAGTTCTCGAATATAGGAGAAGGAAGCCAAACTGTATTTAATTGACAACCGATGACCCGCCACTTACCTTCTAAGCGTGCGGTAGATTTTTTATTCATTCCATCTCCTTGTTCTATAATTCCGGGTGAAAGGGCTGGATCTTTCGATTGGGCAAAACAACTTAGCGAGCAGAAGCTGAGAAAAATAGCAAACGAGGCGATCTTGTTAATCCCTCTCATAACGGCCTCCTATTTAATTACTTCATTAATTAAGCTAGAAAGAGCATGGGCCATTTTTTCCAATATCTCTTTATTCTTTTCAATGTGATAGCGGTCTTTTAATACACTAGGATCTGTATAGGCAATTTGAGTCGATCCGGATGCATCTTTCCAAACTAGTACTTTAAGCGGTAAGTCAAATCCAATGGCAGGGTTTTCCTGCATCAAAAACGTCCCCACCTTAGGGTCTCCAAAAATCAATAATTTTTCATCCGCTAAAGAAAGCCCAACACGGCTGGCCTCTCCCGAATGATCAATTAAAGCAAATACAGGCGTTCCTTTCGCTCGCAGGGCAGCATCCAGATGCTGCACCGTCTCCGCAACTGAATAAGGACTCCAATGAACACTAAACGGATAAGTCGCTTCCATTACTCCTCTAAAATAAATAACTTACTTTTTCTTTAATAAATTAAAAAAAATAATACAATAAATTTATTTTAGACCTATAAACGAAAGAGAGCGGAAAAATGGAAAAGAACGCACGTTGTGTGCTTGCAAAATTAGAGTGATTTAAATTTGAGATTCTTTTGTTTTAAATCTCATTTAAACATACACATGCCTTGCTAGTCTAGCAGAGCTTTAAAAGGAGGGATCATGCCAACAAGAAAGCATCCAAGCGAGAAAAAAGAGGCGCTTGTTCCAACAAAGGAAGAAGCCACTGGGAAGCCCCTAAAAGTTACTTTGACGGGACAAACAGATAAGCCAAGAATTAACGCTTTAGCTACATCTGGCAAGAAAAAAAAACCTAAATAAGCTTCTATTCTTTAAGGATCGAATTGTTAAAAGGCATTCATTAATGAATGCCTATCTTATCAGCCAAAATTCTATCACCTTAATAGATGCCTAGACTCTTTTTAATGTCAAAAATGGATTTATTTTTCCAATATTTAGCGTAGTTGTCTTGCGTCATAAGCGTTCGTGCATGTGCGCGATCAATGAAAAGCACTCCATTGAGATGATCGATTTCATGCTGCAAAATACGTGCATACCATCCTGTCGCATTGATGACAACTGGCTGAGCCATTTCATTTAAGCACTCCACCCTTACTGTTTTTGCCCGAGGCACTACCCCTATTAATTCCGGAATGCTTAGGCATCCCTCAAAAAACTCGACTTTCTCTTCCTCAATAATATGAAGACTGGGATTGATAATCACGTGGAAGGGCACAGGTACCCGCCCTCTTTCTGCAAGCTGCAGAGTTGTTAAGGACGTATGGTAGTCTGATTTATCTTCTATGACAATGATCTGCAGGGCCTTTCCAATTTGCGGAGCTGCCAAGCCCACTCCTGGAGCTGCTTCCATGGCCGCTTTCATTTGTTGAATCAGATCTTGAGTGTCTTGGCTGAGAATATCTTCTTTAGATAGCGGCCGGGCAAGCTGACGAAGCACGGGCTCGCCGACTTGTACAACCGGCAAAGACTTCAGATCATGTTTCGCTTGCTCATTTCTTCTTTCAATGAAGCGCGATTCAGTGACAGCGTCAAGAGGAATCGCCCCATCGTAAAGGTGATAGTAGCGATTAATACCGCCCGGATTGGCCTCAAAAACCATTCTTCCTGGCAATTTTTGCGTATCCACTTTTAACATGACAAAAGACAGAACATCTCCCCAATACTTATCTATGATCTTATCGAGCTGATCGTCTGTAGAAAAGTGAATAAAGTCCTTGTCAGCAGCCGACAATTTGACAAAAGGGCTGGATTTGCTGACTTTCCAATCTTGGATTGAAAGCATTTTATAGAGATAACGCGGAGTGGTTGATTGTTCCATTGTTCCCTGCCTTGATAAGGATTCTTCACCATAGCTGCATAGAGCCATTAAGCTCATAGAAAGGATAAGAAAGAATTGGCGCATTTTTCTTCCCGAATAAAATTAAGGAAGGTTAGCAGTTGAGGTTTTTTTTAGGAATGGGAAGATCAGCGCGGGCGATTCGCCTTTTCAATGACTACTAAAAAGCCACCTGGGAAATACGCATTAGCTTCATCTCAATTTTCAATCCTATTCCAACGAAAAATGTAACAAGCGTATGCCATTTAGAATTACTTTTATCACGACTCATCGCTAGGGATTTTTGGTTAACATAAGCTTTTGGCTATTCATCAATATAACATTGTCCTTCTGCGACATTGCGAAGAGCAATTAAGTCCCTTCTTCGCCTTTTAAACTCTCTTCTAAAGCAGCATCTAAATAGGCGATCGCCTCATCCTAATTCTTAAGCTGCCCTCTGTGAGAAATCTTGAAACCTCCTTCTTTTTGCCATGGCCTAAGTCTCCAGGTTGAGCATCCTGTCAATTGTTGCTTTTTCGCAGCATTCCCAGAGTCTTTTATCAAGCAGCTTCATTTCTTAAAGTCCTTACAACAAGTTCCAGAACAGAAGAATTTCACACATATAAAGAATGAGGATCACAAGCGTTCCCATGAGAGAAACTGATCGCTGCTTTCCTTGTTTTGGAGACAGCCACCAACCTAAAAACCCAATGGCAATCGGCATGAAGGGCCAGGAAATTAATGCCACGCTAATGGCATTGCCTATAAAAGTGGCAACCGAGGAATTCAACGAACGTGTCAGAGGCGAAAGAAATTTAAGCTCTAACATGACAATGGGAAAAAGCACCAGCAGCACAACGCATGTTTGCTTCCACACAGGCGGCAGGCCTTCCGTTGACACTAAAGACGAAAACCAGCCGGCATAGGGAGAGATGACGCGATGGCTTTCAAGTAAAGAAATAAACCCTTTAGATTCTTCCAGAATCGCTTGTCGTTCCTGAGAAGAGAGCCAACGATCCAAATTTTCCGTTGTATCAAATTGCAAGAAAGTCACCCAATTTTGTCCTTTAATTTGCCGGGGCGATTGGATATACATTCCCCTAAAGCCCGGGAACTGCGCTTCGACCTGATGGATTTTTGCGACCCATTTCCGAAAAGCGTCTTCTTGATCAGGACTGATCTGGGTAACAAATACTTCCGTTACTCCGCCTTGCAAATCCGCTGCTTGCACGACTTTTTCTTGCACGGCATCCAATCGTTCGTCCGCTAGCAGTTCTCTAACTGCAGCTATTAACTCTTCGTAGTCTTTAGAAGAGCGCCAAACAGAAAGGCTTTCTGCATCACAAAAACGCTGGACAACTGTCCACAGCTCTCCCTTCTCTTTTGGAGACAAAACCTCCAAGCTGATAAAGCCAGGACTAGCCGTAATAAGCGTATTGAGCTTGGCTAGCCAAGCCGTAAATTCCGCAAGAGCTTGAGGATGAACATGCATGTTAAGAAGCAGCATGGTTCCATTATCTAAAGGCTTTTGCACGATCTCCACTTTTGTCTAATCCCTTCGATTCATTATTCGCGTGCCTTGTGAATTAATAACGGGCGCGATCCGGCATTTGCGAAAATGCTTTCCAGACTTCTACAGCTTCGGGCCGCATCATTTCTGTAAATTGAATTTGCCTCTCTTTGGGCTCCTTGCGGATTTCATCTAAAATATTGACATCTTGAAAGTCTCCATATTTCAACGAATCTTCCACGCGGGCTCCATAAAAGATGTGGTCGATGTGCGCCCAGTAAGCGGCCGCCAAGCACATCGGGCAGCATTCAGCACTCGTATACAGAACGCATCCCTCCAAATGAGGAGAACCCAGCTTTTTACACGCCTCTCTGATGGCTTGCATTTCGGCATGCCACGTAGGATCCTGATGCTTGATGACTTGATTATATCCTTCCGCAATGATTTTTCCGTCTTTGACAATCACCGCTCCAAAGACCCCTCCCGTCTTTTCAATAATTGCGCCTTGCCTGCTCAGTTCAATAGCCCTGCGCATGAACGCTTCTTTATACTCTTGCTTGAAATCTTTTTTCATTTTTCCTCCTAGGAGTTAAATTTCTTCTAATTTTTGCATTTAAAGAAATTTATTTGTTTACTCTTGAGCTTTTAAGGAATCGAGCTGGGCCAATTCTTGATTAGTCAAATCGAGGGAAGCTGCAGCCGTGTTTTCTTCCAAATGGTGTATAGAAGCCGTTCCGGGAATTGGCAGCATGACAGGAGAATGGTTGAGGAGCCAGGCCAAGGCGATTTGAGCCGGAGTGGCGCCCTTCAACTTAGCTAGCTTGTCTAACGCTCCCCCTTGGCGGGCAAGCTCGCCGCTTGCGATGGGATACCAGGGAATGAAGGCCAATTGATGCTTTTCACAATAGCGCAGCACACTTTCCGATTGGCGATTATCTAAATTGTAGAGATTTTGCACTGAAACAACTTCAACGACTTTTCGCGCACGCTCTATTTCCGATACAGAAAAATTAGAAACGCCAATATAGCGAATTTTGCCTTGCTCCTGCATAGATTTAAGCACACCTAACGAATCTTCCAATCTGACCAAGGGATCAATTGCGTGAAATTGATACAGATCAATGCAATCTAGACGCAAACGCCTAAGGCTCATTTCTACGCATTGAATGAGATATTCCGGCCGCCCAACCGGAGCCCATTTATTGGGCCCTTGTCTAGTCAATCCCCCTTTGGTCGCAATAACAAGGCCTGAAGGATAAGGATAAAGGGATTTGGCAATGATATTTTCAGACACTTCCGGTCCATAGGAATCTGCGGTATCAATAAAATTGATTCCCAGCTCAATCGCTCGCCGCAAGACTGCTTGAGCCTCTTTTGAATTCTTCGGATTCCCCCATATTCCTGCACCGGTCAGACGCATGGCACCAAAACCAAGGCGATAGACGGGCAGCTCTCCACCTAAGGAAAAAATCCCGGATAACTTAGCCGGCAGATCAATCGTTTGTTTCATTTTTATCTTCCTTTGTTTATCAAAGCTTTTGAATTGATCCGCTTAATTCATTCATGCGAAAGCCCTTTTGAAGTCCATTAGCTTCAAATCCAATTAAAAAGCAAAATTTTAATCATTCTTAGATTGATAAGAGGCTATTCAATCAGCGGCAAAGAATGGTTATAGCGATATTTTGCTTGTATCATAAAAAATTAATTATTGTCTTCCCCTCTTCCCGAAAGCGTCTTTTTTCATTGATTTAAAATTTAAAATATATTTTTTATAGCAAATATGAGAAAAATCAAATTTGCTATAAGCCTTTTTTTTCTATTGAGTATAGGGCTAGTCATTTTTTTCATTTTAAAAGATGAAAATGCTTTAGTCGCTCATCCTAAAGGGATAGTTGCGCGCAGCGAGTTGAATCTCATTGTAACAAATATTCTTCTCATGCTTTTGATTGTCCTGCCAACGCTCATTTTGCTTTTCATAGCGGCCTGGAAATATCACGGTAAAAATTTAAAAGCAAAATATGATCCGGAACAAGCGCTTGGCATTTTTGGAGAGCTGCTGTTATGGATTATTCCTTCCATTGTGGTTGCAGTCATGGCAGTCATCACGTGGAATGCGACGCATGAATTAGATCCTTATCAACCTATTCGTAGCGAGCGCAAGCCCCTCACCATTCAAGTGATCGCACTTGATTGGAAATGGTTATTTATCTATCCGGAGCAAGGAATTGCCACTGTCAACTTTGTTCAATTCCCCACTCAGACTCCCATTCGCTTTGCTCTATCGGCTGATGGCTCTCCCATGAACTCATTTTGGATTCCACAGCTGAGCGGACAAATCTATTCCATGACGGGAATGGTTACGCCGCTCCACCTCATGGCCGATGAGCCCGGTGAGTATAGGGGAAGGGCGGCGGAAATCAATGGACAAGGCTATGCCGATATGACTTTTATTGCAAAGTCTACTTCGCAACCAGAATTTGAAAATTGGGTCTCTTTGGTCAAGCAATCTCCTTTACGGTTGACTGATCCCCTTTACAATGACCTTGTCAAACGCTCCCAAAATCATCCCATTACCTTATATTCATCCGTTGAAAAAAATTTATTTAATAAAATCGTGGAAAAATACATGCATCCCCATTCAACAAAACAATGAAAGACTTCATCTTTGGAAAACTCACTTTAGATGCACTGCCTCATCATTGGTATACAATAGGGGCGACCGTTTTTATTGTGCTCATGGGAATCGCAGCAGCAATTATTCTGACGAAAACTAAGCGATGGGGCTGGCTCTGGAAGGAATGGCTTACCTCGACCGATCCCAAAAAGATTGGAACGATGTATATTCTCTTTGCCGCTCTCATGTTCTTTCGCGGATTGGTCGATGCCGGGATGATTTGGCTTCAGCAAGCGATTGCCGCAGATTCGCAAGGCTATCTTAGCGCGGATCATTTCCAACAAATTTTCACGGCGCATGGCGACATTATGGTCTTCTTTGTCACCATGGGTTTTTTCTTTGGGCTAATGAATTGGATCGTGCCGCTTCAAATCGGCGCTCGCGATCTCGCTTTTCCCTTCTTGAATTCGCTCGGCCTTTGGCTGACTATTGCCGGCGGCGCTCTTATCAACTTGTTTTTTATGATCGGCGGAGATTTTGCCAATACAGGCTGGCTGGCGTTTGCCCCGCTATCAGAGCTAGAATTCAATCCAGGCGTTGGAGTGGATTACTTGATTTGGAGTTTGCAGCTATCCGGACTTGGCAGTCTGCTTGCAGCCATCAACTTTATTGTGACGATCATAAAAAAACGGGCGCCTGGGATGACGTTGATGAAAACGCCGCTTTTCATTTGGACATCTTTCTGCGGCATGATTCTGATTATCTCCGCCTTTCCTGTCCTCACTGCAACGACACTGCTCCTTTGGCTTGACCGCTTTTTAGATATGCATTTTTTTACGACCGGATTCGGCGGAAATCAAATGATGTACTTTAATCTCATTTGGATGTGGGGCCATCCCGAAGTCTATATTTTGGTCTTGCCGGCCTTCGGCATGTTCTCGGAAATCGTCGCTACTTTTTCGCAAAAGAAAATATCCGGCTATGTGTCCATGGTATGGGCAGCGCTTGCCATTACCTTTCTTTCTTACTTGGTCTGGCTGCATCATTTCTTTACAATGGGGGCCGGCGCCAGCGTGAATTCCTTCTTCGGAATTGTGACCATGCTCATCGCCATTCCGTCTGGAGTGCAAGTCTTCAATTGGATTTTAACCATGTTTAAAGGCCAGGTGCATTTTGCTTCCCCTATGTACTGGTTTATGGGTTTTATTGTTCTTTTTTGCATAGGCGGCATGGCAGGCGTATTGATGGCCGCTCCGCCTGCCGACTTTCAAGTTCATAATAGTTTATTCCTGATCGCCCACTTCCATACCATGATTGTCGGAGTCGCCTTGTTTGGAATCTTTGCAGGGATCACCTATTGGTTTCCCAAAATCATGGGATTTAAACTCGATGAGCGGCTAGGCAAGCGTGCTTTTTGGTTATGGCTGATTGGATTTTTCGTGTCCTTCCTTCCCCTTTATTTATTGGGATTCATGGGAGCGACGCGGCGGCTTGACCATTATTCCGCATCGACCGGTTGGCAGCCTTTATATCTTACAGCCCTGTTGGGATTTATCCTTATTTCATGCGGAATCCTGACACAAGTCATTCAAATTATTGTCAGCATTAGGGAAAGAAAACAGCTGCGAGACGTAACTGGAGACCCTTGGAATGGACGGACGCTTGAATGGGCGACCGCTTCCCCTCCGCCATTTTATAATTTTGCCGTGATTCCAACTGTTACAAGCCGCGAAGAATTTTGGAGCATGAAGAAAGAAGGCCGCAAACCATCAAAGCAATATAAAGATCTTTTATTGCCCCGCTATACGGGCATGGGAATTTATATTTCAGGCTTTGCTTTCTTACTGGGATTTGCTCTCGTTTGGCACATTCTCTGGCTATTCATGGTTGGCCTTGCAGGCGCAATTGCCTGCGTGATTAGGATTTCCTTTGATGAAGAGATGGAGTACGTGCTACCCGCCGCAGAGGTTGCACGGATTGAACAATCAATGGGTCGGGGGGCCTGATGGAAAGCGAAGCCAATTTGACAGAAGACACAAAAGTCTTCGGGTTTTGGATTTATTTAATGACCGATCTCATTATTTTTGCAGTTCTTTTTGCCGCTTTTGCCGTTTTACGCAATAGCAACTTTGGCGGCCCTTCCGGACGAGAGCTTTTTCATTTGCCATTAGCGCTTGCAGAAACGCTTATCCTGCTTACCAGCAGTTTTACCTGTTCCCTTGCCATGATTGCTGCTCAGCAAAAACAGAAAACGCCGGCTATTTTCTGGTTTCTCATGACCTTTGCATTAGGGATGGCTTTCCTCTTTATCGAGATTTCCGAATTTTCTCGCTTGATAGATGAAGGAGCCGGTTGGCAGCGAAGCGCATTTTTGTCTTCATTCTTTACGTTAGTGGGAACCCATGGATTGCATATATCTATAGGATTGTTGTGGATGATCGTCGCGATGGTCAGAATTGCGCTGCGCCCCCTTATTGCATCCAGCCTTTCCAGGATTTTTCGGATGGCCCTTTTCTGGCACTTTCTCGATATTGTCTGGATTTTCATATTTACCGTTGTCTATGGAATGGAATATCTTACATAAAGAGGGAACCCTATGCAAGGAATACTCACCTGGCGCATCACCGGATTTGTCCTATCTCTTATCCTCACCTTCGCCACTTATTTTATCGTCCTTTATCCCGACTCTTTTTATTTAAAGGCTCGGCAGGCAGCTATTGTGATTTTTATCCTAGCCCTCTTTCAGTTGACGGTTCAACTTATCTTTTTTCTCAATCTATGGCGCGAAAAAGGCCCTCTTTGGAATTTGGGCTTTTTCCTCTCCACCGTTTTTCTCATTTTTACCATTATCTTCTTCTCTATTTGGATAATGGATAATCTCAATTATAATATGATGCCCTCATTAAGCAGGTTTGCGAAATAGCAAAGAACAACTTGAATACAGCCTCTGCAAGATGGATCAATGGCATAAAGACGCTTATCAAAAAGCATATTTTTTTTTGATTTAAATAATCACTTAACCGTTCTTCGATCAATCCCTAAATTGACAAACTTTCAGTAAGTTGATAAAGCTTATCCATGGGAATAACTAAACAAAGGAGGGTAAGATGGAGAGAAAACTTAAAGATTTAAGGGTAGCCATTCTGGTTGCCGATGGTTTCGAACAAGTCGAGATGACGGAACCCAAAAAAGCGCTCGATCAAGCGGGAGCCAAAACGACTATTATTTCTCCTGCAAAAGGTAAAGTCAAAGGATGGAACCATAAAGAATGGGGAAATGAATTTACAGTAGACAAAGAGTTGAATCAAGCTAAGGCCGATGATTACGATGCTCTTTTGCTGCCCGGCGGAGTGATGAATCCGGACACTTTGCGCATGGATCCTGCTGCTGTCAATTTTGTAAAGGCCTTCGTTGAAGCAGAAAAACCTATTGCCGCTATTTGTCACGGTCCGTGGACTTTAATCAATGCGGAAGCTGTGGAAGGCCGAACATTGACCTCTTGGCCTTCCATTAAGACAGATCTCATCAATGCCGGCGCTAATTGGGTTGACAAACAGGTTGTCAAAGACGAGCTCTTGGTCACAAGCCGCAAGCCAGATGATATTCCGGCTTTCAACACGGCAATGCTTGAAGTATTTTCCCAAGCCCAAAAAGTCGGCCAGAAGCATTAAATAACCTGAGTTTGGAGTTTTTTTGCTCTCATTTCATCTCTTGTAGTTTTAAAGGACTACAAGAGATGATCCAGAGGTTAAACTTCCATGTCTTTGAAATCCATTTGCACCTGCATAACTTCTTGCAAGTTTGTTTGCTCGGCGCTCATCACTAATGCAACTGGAGGAAACTCGGCACCTTTTTGCGGAAGAGCTTGGAAATAACGCGCATAATCTTCCAAGGACTCTCCCTCTTCAGGCGCCCGCATGCTCAAAAAAACCATCGCCGCTTGCGAAGAGAATTCTTTCAGGATAGCCAATTGCTCTTTTTCCGGATCGGAAGCGACAAGCACTGTTGTCTCAATTTTTAAGCGATTATGCTTAATAAGTTCTTGGAATTCTTGCAAACGCTTAGCGCGCAGCTCTTCATTAGACACGACGCTGGCCAAGCAAATGCGAGTGCGTTTCCAATCAGGATTTTTACGCAGCATGTAAGCCAAAACAAGCATCAGTTCAACATTGCGGTGCAATTTATCATCCCACCAAATGTGAATATCCCCTTTGACTTTTTGCCGATAAGAATGGGCGGGCGAAGCTTTTTGCTCTTCATTGACAATGACAACATTGCGCCCGCGCTTATGCGCAAGCGTAATGACTTCCAAATAATTCATTAGATTTTCTTCTTGCGATGTTCCTCCGCAAACAATCGTGTTAGGCATCAAAGGACCAATGCCATAATGAGCGATCATTTGCTTCATGCCCGAAGCGACTGTTTTGGCCTGATGAAGATGAACTAAAGCCTCAATCTTATGATGCTTCAGCAGGGTTTTAATAGTATGATCCTGTTCGGAAATTTGCTCTTGAGACGCTTGATCGGGCGAGAAAAAGGACGCGACCGTCAAGAATCCTTTTGTCTGGGTAATAGCCGTCGAAAAACTTAGAATATGATCGGATACCTGCGAAGGCTTGCCCGTAAAGACCAAAAAATGTGGTCGCCAGGAGCGTGAAGAGGGAAGCGCATGGGCTAGGCGGTAAATAGCGAAGCGGGAGAAATACATGAGTATGCCATAGCGAATATCTTCCCAGGTCGCCTGGAGCTTTTTTCCCTTTAAAACGGCATAAATGACCAACACTAATAACAACGCTAAAATGGCGGCTCCAGAATTAATCATGAGCATGGCAATTAAACATAAGACCGTTCCCGTAAAAGAAATAGCCCAAGGCATGGGGAAGGTTGGCCGCCAGCTCGGATTAGCCATTAAATCTTCTAATCCAGCTGCCAGATTAAGCATGGCATAGCAGATCAAACAGACCATTGTCAGTAATGGAGCAATAATATTAATGCTTCCAAAACAAACTCCCACAAGAGCCAAAGCAACAGTAAGAGCTGTTGCCAGCCTAGGCTCACGATAAGGCCCATACTCTTTCGCTAAAAATTTTGGCAAAATGCCGTCTTCTGCTAAAGCCTGCAAGGTACGAGGGGCCCCTAGCAATCCTCCAATCGCGCTAGAAAGCGTCGCTCCCCAAATTCCCAGGATGATCAACGATTCGAATTTTGCAACGTGTTGGATGACCATAGGATCGGAAATAAGCTGTTCTTGAGAAATATGCTGCCAAAGAAAAATAGAAATGGTCATGTAGACCGCATAAGCCGTTAGTACTGCTGTAATGGTTCCAAGAGGAAGCGAACGGCTAGGGTTTTTTAAATCGCCAGATAGGGATGCGCTCGACTCAATTCCCGTTAGAGCCGGAAAGAAAATGGCAAAAATTCCCCAGAAAGATGGCGAAGCTGTATTAACTGGCGTATAGGAATGATTAGCCAGCATTCCCTCTCCTCCGGCAAAAAGGGAATAAAGAGAAGCTATGATAATTCCAAAAATCACCATCTGTATCTTTAAGGCAAAATTCGTAGAGACATAAGCCAATATAGTTAAAACAGCGAGAGTCACAACACCAATGGCCGGCAATGAAAATTGGGGAAAAAGATCATGGAAGGATTCTGCAAATCCCACGATGCAAAAAGAAATACTGACACTTTGCTTCAAGAACAGAGGCAACCCAATCGCGCTGCCCACTTCAATCCCAAGAGCCCGCGAGATCATGTAGTAGGCGCCGCCTTTACCTACTTTAATATTTGTGGCAGCTGCAGACATGGACAAAATGGTAATCAAGGTAATAAGCGAAGCGAACGTTACAATGAATAAAGTTGAATAGAGGCCCGCACTACCCAAAATCCATCCTAGTCGAAGGAAGATAATCACCCCAAACATCATTAAGATGCTTGGAACATATACACCAAAAAATGTACCAAATTTCGGCTTTTGATCCACGCCGGTTGCTTCAACAGGCACCGATTGGAATTCTTTTGCAAGCGTAAAACTCATAAGCCACTCCTATTTAATGACAAAGTTGAATGAGTGTACGGTTATTCCCTCTTTTTATCGCTTTACTCTCCTTTCTTTTAAAAAAAGGAATACGCGCAAAAGAGCGGTCTTAAACCAGAATTATTTGCCGACGCCATTCAACAACGTTGTTTATGAAAATAGGGAGGAAAGAAAAAGCGAAAACGCTACTTTAGCTAAAATGGCTTTAACTCTAAACTTTGGATTTAGAATCTTAGAGCCTTTCTTTGAATAGCTAACAGCCTATATTCGAGATTATTTTCTCTAGGAACTCGCTCTGTAGACTAAGAAATAAGGAGGCCATATTTCAACCAATATAGCCTTCTTATTTTTGCGAACTTCTAGAACACGGATCTAGGCCATTATGATTCAAAGAATGGCTTCTTTGGAGTTTTTTTAAAACTGCTATGCGTTTAAAAAAATCCCCTTAGCAATTAAGCTAAAATTCGCTTTCCTGTTTCATCCCCGCTAAATAGATTGAAGAAGATTCACCTTGTTCCTTGCTAAGGAAGCTTGAACTGACGATGGTCAGACAAAATGGGATGAAAACAAAACCCTATCTAGTTAGCATCGCATATATCTTTTTTTTAATGCAAGCAACATTTTAGTTTGACTTAAATTTTAGCTTAATTCGTTGATCTGCTGTATGAGATAAGCAGTCAAGTTAAAGAAGATCCACGCAACCGCTATTGGATTAAAATGGTTAATCAATCGGATTAAATTTCACATAGATTCGGAAATGCTGATTCGCTATGCTAAATTTTAAAAGTTTATTGAGTAAGTTATGACAACCACACCTTCTTTTATCAATCCTTTAATGGATGTCAATCGATCCACTAAAATAGCAGAATCCTGTATCTTAGTCATTTTTGGCGCCACGGGAGATTTAACTGCGCGAAAATTGGTACCGGCGCTTTATAATTTAGCGCGCGAGGGCTTGCTCCCTGCCCACTTTGCCTGTGTAGGCTTTGCAAGGCGCCCCAAATCAAATGAGGACTTCCGCAATGAAATGCTGGAGGCGGTCAATAATTTTTCGCGCTCCAAGCCTGTCGACCAACAACTTTGGAAAACATTCAAAGAGCAGCTCTACTATCATCAATCCGAATTCCATGAAGATGAGGGATATGAACGACTAAATGCGTTCCTTCATCAGCTTGATTCTCAAATGGGAACTAAAGGCAATCGGGTTTTTTATCTTTCGGTTCAACCAAGCTATTTTCCCACTATAGTGGAAAAACTTAGCCAGCATCATTTAATTTATCCGGTTGATTCTGTCAAAGACAAATGGAGTCGGATCATCATTGAGAAGCCCTTTGGGCGCGATTTTGAGTCAGCCAAGCAGCTTCAGCAAGATTTAATCAAGCATTTAGACGAAAGCCAAATTTATCGCATTGATCATTACTTGGGAAAAGAAACTGTTCAAAACCTTCTCGTCTTGCGCTTTAGCAATCCCATTTTTGAATCCGTTTGGAACAACCGCCATATTGATAACATTCAAATTACCGTCGGCGAAGAAATTGGCATTGGAACCCGAGGGCGCTTTTGGGAAGAAGCCGGCATGCTGAGGGATATTGTTCAAAACCATATGATGCAGCTCTTAACGTTGGTCGCTATGGAACCTCCAACTAATTTAGGCGCCAATGCCATCCGCGATGAAAAAGTCAAAGTGCTCGAATCCATCCGTCCCATTCCCCTTCATTCCATTGATGAGGTTGTGATTCGCGGGCAATATGGCCCTGGCTTTATTAATGGCGAGCCTGTCAAAGGATATCGCCAAGAGGAAAACGTTAATCCGGAATCTAATATAGAAACATTTGTGGCCATGCAACTCTCGATCGACAATTGGAGATGGGTCGATGTTCCTTTTTACCTGCGGGCAGGCAAAAGGCTGCCGAAACGGGCAACAGAAATTGCCATAACCTTTAAACGGGCGCCCGGCTATTTGTTCGAAGGAGCTGCCTCCCAAATTGATCCAAACGTCTTAGTGATTCGCATTCAACCGGATGAAGGGGTTTCTCTTAAATTCAATTGCAAAGTGCCGGCTCTTGATACGGTCCAGCCTGTCAAAATGGATTTCCGCTATGGGTCTTATTTTGGCTCGGCACCTCCCGAGGCTTATGAAAGGCTTATTTGTGACTGCATGGCGGGAGACAATACGCTTTTTGCCCGAGACGATGAAGTCATCACCTCATGGAAGCTCTTAACGCCCATTTTAGAACATTGGGAAGCCACGCCACCTAAAGAATTTCCCAATTATGCATCCGGTACTTGGGGGCCTGAAGAAGCCGAAAGCCTACTGCAGCGCCAGGGACGCCACTGGAGGCTCATTTAATCCATGCCTAGGTATTTAAATTTTATTTAGCGAGCCGATATGGAAACAAAAGAAAAAATGTCATCAGCAAACATCCAAGCTGAATTAAACCGCTTAAGCGATGCACAGCCTGGCGCATCCAAAGCCTGCCTATTTACATTAATTGTCTATACTCAAGATTCGCATCGGATCGATTATTTCAAAGGCATTGTCAACCTGATTATGCAGCAGTTCCCCTGCCGCCTCATTTTTATTCAAGGCAATCAGATGACAGATTCTCCTTATTTGCACGTTCATGTTTCAACCGGTATTGAGAAAAAAAAGCACGAGATCACAAGCGATCAAATTTTTATTGAAGCGGGCGGCAGCGACCTTGCGCGTGTTCCTTTTCTTGTGTTGCCCTATTTGATCCCTGATTTGCCCATCTACTTGCTTTGGGGTCAAGATCCAATCACGGAAAGAATTATCCTTCCCCATCTTCAAAAGTTTGCAACCCGCCTGATTTTTGATTCTAAATGCACAAAAGACTTAGAGCATTTTAGCAAAATGATGCAAAGCCTTCTTTCTTCCAATTCAAACCAGATTATTGATATGAATTGGGCGCGCATCGGAGGGTGGCGAGAAGTCGTGGCAGAAACCTTTGATACGAAAGAACGATTGGAGCAACTAGCGACAGCCAGCCTTATTAAGATCGTCTATAATGACCGCCCCAGCCCCGGCTATTTTCATTTAGAAACGCAAGCCATTTATTTGCAGGCTTGGCTTGCCTCTCGTTTAAAATGGGAATTTGTCAAGGCTGAAAAGCAAGAGGAGGGCTATCTGCTGCATTATCACAGCCAGCATGGCCCTTTGCAGATCCGCCTTTTGTCGGAGACCCGCCACAATTTATTGCCTGAAGAAATTATCGAGTTTGAAGCTTCCGACCAAGAAAATTATGTTTGCAATTTGAAGCGCCAAGACAACAACCAAGTCGTCGTGCATTCCTCTAACCAATACCAATGCGAACTGCCTTTCACGCTTGTCCTGCCGACTTTGCGCTCGGGAAGAAGCTTCATGCAAGAGATTTTTTATCAAAAAGTGAGCGAGCAATATGCCTCAATCCTTAATTTGATCAGCTTAGTCAAATGGAGATAGCATGGAAGACTTTCAATGGCGACAGTTTATTCAATCTTTTGATGAACGCCGGGATATTATCATTCCGGGCGATGCCCAACAAACAATCTCTTTTTGCGCTCAGCAATTTATCGAGATTGGACAACAAGCCATTGCAAGTCATGGTTTTTTTGCCGTCGCCTTATCGGGCGGCCAGACTCCACATGCTATTTTTAAAGAACTCAGCCAGCCCGCTTACCGCCAAAAACTAGATTGGAAAAAAGTGCTTTGCTTTTGGAGCGACGAGCGCAGCGTCCCTCCCGACCATCCGGAAAGTAATTACCTTACAGCTATGCAAGCCGGGCTAGCCACCCTCCCTATTCCAAAAGAACACATTTTCCGCATGCAGGCAGAGATGGATATAGAGGAAAATGCAGCCAACTATGAATCTTTAATCCGTCAGTGGATCCCTTCATGCAGCTTTGATCTTGTTATGCTCGGAATGGGTGAAGATGGGCATACCGCTTCTTTATTTCCACGCACGCATGGCCTTCACACAAAAGATCGCTTGGCAATCGCAAATTACGTTCCGCAAAAGCATACCTGGCGGATGTCTTTGACCTATGAATGCATCCACGACGCCAAAGTCATTTGCATTTATGCCTTGGGAAAGAGAAAAGCGGCAATGGTCGCAGACGTGTTAATGGGCCCCTACGATCCAGATAATTATCCCGTGCAAAGAGTCGGCACATCTGCACACAAAGCTCTTTGGATTCTGGATAAAGAAGCTAGTGAAAAGCTCGTTCAATCTTTAGGCTTGAAGTCTGAGGTTTAAAATCCAAGTTTGAAAGAAACATCCCTTCCCTTTCAAAAAAAAATCCCTACTTGGATCATCCAAGTAGGGATTTAACAAATAAATAAGCGCTGTTAATCAATCAATTGATTAAACAACCTCAATCCTATCGGCATACAAAGCCAATTCAACTTTTGCCTCTTCGCCAATTGTTTGTACACGACGATGATTTTTCTCTTTCTTGACAGAGACAGCCATTCCATCTATAGATGCAGCCGTGCGATGGAACCTAGGCGACACGGAAGCGGAAAGCGCTTGCTTGATCACATCGGAAGAGACGCGCGCATGCCCTTTGTTCTCTTCTTTTGCTTTTTCTGCCTGAGAGGTTGGATTAGTCTTGGCAAATTCTTTTAAGAATTTTCCGAGTTCCCTGACATAGTTAATCTCTTTTTGATGCTTATTAATATATTGCATTTCCACTTTTTCGTTAGATTGAGGATTATCTATATATTTTAAATACAAATCCACCTTGCCTTGCAATTCCTTGAGCATCACTAGATCCGGGTTATTTTGCTCGATTGAGTCCCTAAAGGCTTGCTCTGACTCTATGATTTCCTCATAGGCCCGGCCAAATTGATGGTATACAACAACAGCCTTGATCGCTTTTGCAGCCCATTCAACCTTTGTTGATGGAATCTTGGTAATGAAATTATTAATCTCGTCAATTGCCTCTTTCCGCGAATGATCTACTTCTTTAGGAAGAAGGGCGTCATATTTTTTAAAAGCAGCTTCAACAGTTTTTTGACTTTGCTCCAAGCACGCCAAATCTTTTTTTAAGGCTTCTTTATTCTTTTCAAAAGCCGCTCTTTTTTCATTAAATTCTTCATCGCCCGGTACGGCATAATTCGGATTAAAAATATTAGTCATTTCATCTTGAAGCGTTTTAGACACTTCAATGCGTTGCATGGCCGTTACATAAATTTCATGAGCTTTTCTTACAGTTGAAGAAAATGTATCCAAACTTTCCTTTTTCAATTTCTCTTGTAAATTTTCAATAGTTTTTTGAGCTTGCTCTAAAGCTTCACTCGCCTGTTTGCGAACATCGGCTGCATAAGCTTTTAGCAAAGGAGCCTTTTCTTTTTTCCCCATCTGCAGCTTTTGTTGAAGGGCCTCCAATTGAGCTAAACTTTCCCTTAAATCAAAGACAGAGGATTCCAATAATTCTTCTAATGCTGGATTAGAGAACCCTTCTAAAACACCTATCAAGGATTCAATGTTTTCAGACCTTTGCTTTACAGTCGCATCAAGATTCTCTATATCCTTAGAGTGCAGAGTTAAACAATCAAACGCGTTCTGCTCAGCCTGATAAGCGGCTATTTTCTTGTTTATTGTTCTAGAAAGCAGAGAATTATCAATTCCCTTGAAAGGATCGACATATGCGTCTCGCTGAGCAGCAACCTTCAGATTTCTTTCCACCAACTTATATGCCCTTTTCTGAAGTCCTTTAAATCGATGCGCATAAGCAGCAGACCCTTCTTGAATATCGGTACCCGGCTGCAAAAGAAGATTTTTAACCTTTTCATCTATTTTCGCAAAAATCGTCCCATCTATTTTAGCCTGCCCATTTAGATAAGAATAAGACTTGGACTGAACCCACGATTTAACTTCTGCTGTCCTTTCCTGAATAGATCGATTGAATGACCCCACTACATTGGTTAAAGAGAATCCAACTGCAGTATTCATGATAATTTTCCTTTAAATTTGATAAAAAAATTAGCTTTTTATTAAAGCTATAGCTAAAAAATTTAGCTTAGCTAATTGATGATAAATATTCAACCACCATTTAATTAATAAAAACTTTACACATTCTTAATATAAAAATTCCACCCAACAAGTAAATTTAAAAAAATTTAAAAGCGGAAATTTTATCAAATTATTTTTAAAATAAATTATCATCCAAAATAAAATAATTATCAATCAATAAAAATGACAATTCAAACCGAACTTACATTTTTTAATTATTACATTCTTTTTCCTTACCAAGCCCCAAGCCCTCGGCTAAGACAAGTGTATTGGATTTCATCGATAGCAATTGGTATTTTAACGGCAGGTATTGTTCATGCTGCGTGTGCACTTGTTTATACAATAAATAAAATGCGACGATGCGTATCTTCCCCTGCTCGCGTTCAACAGCAAGTCCCTCTTCATTTGGCTTTTCCTTCTCAGCCGCCCAATCCGATAAATCATATTTCACGCCTATTAGCGGATAAGTGGGCCCTTTCTCCTTTCGATGAAGAAGCAAAAACGGATCAAGAGATCAGACGCAATAAGCCCTTTAAAGAATGGATTCCTGCCGAATACAAATTCGCCCAGTCGCCTATTAGGAAAAACCTAGAGGAGCTTCTAAATGATAGACCGGCCCTTAAGCAGGCGCTATTTTTAGGAATCCGAGGAGATGGAGACTGCACCTCTCGTGCTTTAGGCATCGGTTTATTATTACAGCAAACAGCTCTACAACCGTCTCCATTAGCTAGCCTACAGGCTTTTTGTCAGCAATTGCAAGGCATTCGATCTTGGCTAGAGCTGGAAGCTCAATCGCAAGACAATGCGTTAACTGCGCAAGTCCGCTCTCAGCTTCAAGCTCGCCTCCCGCAATTTTTTGAAAGGATAGACCAGCTGCTTGCTCGCTGCACCGCCATTAATGTACAAGAAGAAATCCTGGCCTGCTGCCAAGATGAAGCGTTCAATCGCGCCTTCATCAGCTTCTTAAAAACGGCAGCGGCCTTGTACGTCTTCACCAATCGAGATAAACTGCCCAATAGCTGCTCCAATACCTTGCTCATAGAAAGCGAGGGACACGGGAATGAAGAGGCTTATCTTAGAGACAAAGTTGAGACGGATCAGCCTTTTAATCCAGCTTTATTTGGCAATTTGACAGATGCCTATGCGTTAAGCCAACTATTTAATCAATCCATTCATTGGATTCGCATTCAACGAAACAGCGGAAGCCCGGAGCATCGCCCGATTATTGCTTTTAATGCAAAAGAAAGCCCGCAATCTCCGCTTTATATTCTTAATCGACCTGGGCACAGCGATCTATTGCTTTTGTAGAAAAGAAACATCAAAAGAAAGCCTTCAAAAGGCAAGTCCTCACTCACTTATCATCCGAGTATTTTTGAAAATTTATTCTTCAAGGATGTGAAGAGACCTTTATCGAATTGCTAACGTCCTATATTTGAGATTATTTTATTCTCTCGGAAGGCCGGATAAGGGGAAATAGCGTAAATCTTGGCCATTATGAATTCAAAGATTGTCTCTAAACTCCCTTATCTGTAAAATTATTATGTTTATTAAACTAACCGATTGATTTTAATATGCTTGTATTAGGAATTGAAAGCACTTGCGATGAAACGGCATGCGCCGTGGTGCGCGAGGGAACGCACATTTTATCTAACATTGTCGCCTCTCAAATTGATCTGCATAAAGAATATGGAGGGGTGGTTCCTGAGCTTGCTTGCCGGCGCCATATCGATCTTATTATGCCTGTCCTTCAACAAGCGCTGCAGCAAGCTCAAGTGAGTATGGCCGAGATCGATTTAATTGCAGTTGCCCATGGACCAGGCTTAATAGGCGCTCTTTTGATAGGTTTAAATACCGCCAAAGCCTTGGCTTTTGCTCATCAAAAGCCCTTTATTGGCATCAATCACATCGAAGCGCACCTTTATGCAGCTTTAATGTCGCATGGAGAACCTGTCAGCTTCCCTTGTTTGGGAGTTGTTTTATCGGGAGGGCACACGGCTTTGGTGCTTATGAAAGAGATAGGCGTCTATCAGTTGATCGGACAGACCGTTGACGATGCTATTGGAGAGGCCTTTGATAAAGTTGCGAAAATGCTCGGCCTCCCTTATCCGGGCGGTCCCCAGATTGAGCGGCTTGCGCGAGCGGGCAAAACAGGCGTCTATACTTTCAAAGCCGGACAAGTAAAAGGAAGGCCTTTCGACTTTTCTTTCAGCGGTCTAAAAACAGCAGTGCTTTATACCTTAAAAGGCCCAAAAGGACAACAGCCGCTAGAGAATTTATCTATGCAAGAGGCATGCAATCTGGCAGCCGCTTTTCAACAAGCCGCTTTAGAAGACGTAGTCAAAAAGACCTTGGCGGCTGCAGACCGGCACCAGGTTCGAACGATTCTTTTTGGAGGAGGCGTAACTAATAATCAACGCTTAAGAGAATTATTTAATCAAGCCAATCCGCATCAAACTTATATTTGGCCTTCCGTCGGACTCAGTTTAGATAATGCGGCCATGATTGCCGGTTTAGGATATCATCGCTATGCCAAGCAAGGCGCTGGCGATCCTCTTTCGCTTGAGCCTTTGGTCCGCATTCCATTTGTTTAATTTGCCAATAAAGCGAGCTTTCGCCTTGTTTTAAGAAAACCTCTAATAATCATTGAAATTAAATCATTTGTTGGATTATTATAGTGCCTTTTAAGAAAACCCCTCTTGATGGAGCTTATAAATGGCTAGCAAACGTGAAAAAATTAAAATGAAAAGTTCTAAAAGCCACTTTCATTATTATACAACAAAAAACAAAACAAAGACCCCAGAGCGTTTAACACTAGTTAAGTACGATCCTGTTATACGCGAAAGAGTTGAATTTAAAGAAACAAAGTAATTTCTCTTAATTATTCTGCGTGGGGCTATGTTTGAGCTTTCTGTCGCCTGCAAATATCTTATTCCCCGCCGGCGGCAGCTCTCTGTTTCCATCATTAGCCTCATTTCTGTTTTAGTCATTGCTCTTGTTGTTTGGTTGATTGTTGTTTTCTTCTCGGTTACAGATGGATTAGAAAAAAGTTGGATCCAAAAACTAACCGCGTTGACAGCGCCTGTCCGCATTACGCCAACAGAAGCTTATTACCACTCTTATTATTATCAAGTCGACAGCATCAGTGAAGCATCCGGCTATAGTCATAAGACGATTCGAGAAAAAAAAGACGCTTCAATAGCCGATCCGTATAATCCGGAATATGACGAAGAGATTCCCGCTTATTGGCCTGCACCCGACCGACAGGCAGACGGCTCTTTAAAAAACCTTGTTCAATTGGTCTATTCCTCTCTTGGCGAGATCACAACTATTCCGGGGCTAACTGCCCAAGACTTTGAATTGACAGCTAGCCATATCCGCTTGCGATTGATGCGCGAAATGCCTGTTTTGCATGCGCACAACCTCTTTGGGGGAACAACGCAATCGTCTTTGTCCTATCCGACTTATCTAGGGAACTTGGAAACCGATAATCCGCATTTAGAACGGACGCTGCTACCCATCGATAGCAAGGATTTAAACAATCTTCTTCAGCTTCTACCGTTGGCGACTGATGGCAAGGAAGAAACTAATGATAAGCTCTTTCTACCTCCTCCGCTCTTTCAAAAGAAGCTCAAAGCTTTTTTTACCCACATTATTGTCACTCGCTTGCAAGCGCGCTCTTTTGGCTGGACGATCCCTCGCTCATTATTACCTGAAGAAGGAAAATGGGTTGTCTGCGCAATCTGCAAAGACCAAACGCCCGTCCGCCTTGTCGTCCCAGGCGCAATTCAAGCGATTGGAGAGGTGCAAAAGTCTTTAGAAGAACAAGGATTATCTTCCATCCAAGGAGAGGTTGAATGGAATAAAGACCAAATGGCGCTTCGCTTGCCCGGTCAGGATCCCAAACCAGTCGCCCCGCAGATCCCTTTGACGCTGGCGGCAGGCACCTCTTTTTCCGCCCGCTTAATTCCCGCTTCCCTAGAGCAGGCCCGCCGACTGGAAGATGTCAAATTTGACATAGAAGCATCCATCCAAAATACCCTTTTGACAGGCCTCATCCCCTATCGCGGCGTGGAAATGGCTACAACGACTTTTTCAAATGCCCTTTCGACCGAGGCCTTTATCCCCTGGCTGCACCGCGAGGCAAGCGGCTATATCCTCCCTCGCGATCCGGATGTGGGAGAAGGCATTGTTTTGCCTAAAAGTTTTAAAGATGCGGGCGTTCTGATTGGAGACCGCGGCTTTCTCAGCTATTTCGCTGCAACGGCCAGTTTGTTGCAGGAACAGCTGATTCCTGTCTATGTAGCCGGCTTCTATGATCCCGGCATTATCCCTATCGGCGGAAAATTTATTTTAGCCAATCCCAGGGTCACTTCCTTAATACGCGCCTCGCATCAGCCGGACGACAAATCGTCTTTGACCAATGGAATCAATGTCCGCTTTGACCGTTTAGAACAAGCCGATGCGGTTAAAGAACAGCTCTTAAAGGCTTTTAAAGACAAAGGCATTAGCCGTTATTGGAATGTGGAAACGTATCGGGAATACGAATTTACCAAAGAAATTATCCGCGAGCTTCAAAGCCAAAAGAACATTTTCTTGCTTATTGCGATTGTTATTATTGTCGTCGCCTGTTCTAACATTATTTCCATGCTCGTCATTTTGGTGAATGACAAGAAAGTCGAAATTGGCATTTTACGCTCGATGGGAGCTTCTTCGAAAAGCATTGCCCTTATTTTCGGTCTAGCTGGCGCAGCCATTGGCATTATCGGAAGCGTTTTGGGCATCGGAGCGGCCATTTTCACCCTACAACATTTGGGCACTTTAATTAGTTTGCTGAGCCGTCTGCAAGGATATGATATGTTTAACGCCTCCTTCTATGGCGATGTGCTTCCGCATGAATTGAGCTATGAGGCATTGTTATTTGTTCTAGCAGCGACCTGCGCCATCTCTCTTTTGGCAGGCATTGTTCCTGCTGTGAAGGCCTGTTTGCTGCGCCCTTCGCACATTTTGAGATCGACAGGAGGATGAGAATGAATGCGTCCGATGAACAAAAGATCTTATTAGAAGCCTGCAACATTCATAAGGCCTTTTACCATCCTCTTCCTGTCAACATTTTGCAGGGCATTTATTTACGCGTCAGGGCTGGAGAATCCGTTGCCATTGTCGGACGCTCCGGTGAAGGAAAAAGCACATTATTGCAGATTCTTGGCACCTTAGAGCTCCCTTGTCAAGGCTCTCTTAGCATTAATAACCGGCAGGTCTCTTCTTCCAATCGCGCCTTCATCCGCAATGCTTGGATCGGATTCGTTTTTCAATCTTTTCATCTCTTAGAAGACTATACCGCGCTTGAGAATGTTTTAATGCCCGCCCGCATTGCCCGTAAAAGCGTGGCCAAAGGCAGCCTGGCCGAACAAAGAGGACTAGAGCTCTTAGCCAAAGTCGGTTTGGCCGAACGCGCCCACTTTCACACCAAATTGCTCTCCGGAGGAGAAAAACAGCGCGTAGCGCTTGCTCGTGCGTTATGCAACGACCCTCAAATTATTTTTGCCGATGAGCCCTCAGGCAACCTGGACCGGCAAACCGCTAACCTCATTCATGAAATGCTGCTGGGATTTGTCGAAGACAAGAAAGCCCTCGTGCTTGTTACACATGACAAGGAATTAGCGCGGCTGTGTTCAACCCAATACGAACTCATTAATGGCCAGCTTTTGCCCCTGTAACCGTTAAAATTAAAAACTTAGGCGATACAAAAACCTTGCTACAGGCTAAATAATCCACTGAGAAGGACCTCTTATGCCCAAAGCGACTTCTTCCTTAGTTTCCCTTCCAGCTTACACCCAGGCTTTAATCTTTAAGCCTGAAAAGCACATAAAAAAGAAAAAAATCTCGCTCAGATCAAGTAAAGTCTCCCACACCTCTCTCCAAGCCATCAAGAATCTCCATCACTGCCTCAAACACATGGTCCATGTTCGCTATGATTTGAAAAGCCGCATTCAACAAGAAGAAGGGACCTATCGCCAAGTCGTCAGCATGCAGAAAACCCTGAAAAAGAATGTGTCTTATACGCTTTCCTTGATCAGTAAATTACATTTAATCATGGAAGGATGCCGCAATGAAGCCCTGTTTAAAAGCTCTTTTTTTATCACTGAGAAAATGAAAGCAACGATTATTCGCTTGCACTATGCATTAAAAACGCATTTGTCAGAATTAAACCGTTCCCTTCAGGATCTTGAAGACATTAGCTTTTCTCTTGAAGATCTAGACTGGGAATTACAGCAAGAAGAGCAAACCCTTTTATTCCACCATAAAGGACAAGCCCGTCCTTTATCGATTCCGGAATTAATTGCCGCCGTTAGAAAATTGAGAAGACAGTATCTAAATTAAATTTAAAATCTTCATTAAGAAATAAGCGCAAATTATTTTTGCTTATAGCAATAAAATTTAGGAAAAGCGAGTTTTATCGCAATTAAAGCGGAGGCAGAAAAGAGCCAATTAATTTAGCTCGCTGAGGAACTGTAGAAACAGCATCTTTATCCAAATGCCCTGCCAAGCGATTGCAGAAATGCGCATATTTATAAAGAAGCGGAATAAATAAAATATTCTGAACAATGCCTTGGATAATGAGAAATAAAGGCACGGCTCCACGATTAGACAAGTGCAATCCCACTCGATTGGAAAATCGATAGGCAATAGAGAAGCTTATTTGATTCAAAATCGTATCCCTAAAAACAGACCAAATGCGAAAGCGGCACATCTCCAGAAAAGAGGCTTCTTTGACATTATCTTGCGTCACGCTATAAGAAGGGCGGATTCCCAATAAACGCGAAACAGCCTCGTCAATGCGCCTGACAAGACCCTGATAAGATTGAATGACTTTCCAAGCATAGACGCGCAACCTATCCTTTGAAGAAAGCACCGATGAATGCTGAAGTTGTTCAGCTTCAGCTATATAATCCAATCCTCTTTTCCCTAGCCACATGCAGCTTTGTTTAATTTGATAAGCGAGCACAAAACAGGCAGCATAGCTTAAAGGCGCCCAATTATTTTGGGAATAAAGGACGCGGACACCCAATCCATATAAAGCCCCTGCTGCTGCGGCCATTCCTATTGATTGGGCAGAGGAATAAACATGATCCGGAGCGGGGAGAAAACGGACTAAGGGTGAATTTAAAAGAGCCGTCCACATAACATTAGCCTACCCTGCATGCACAGGACGGCGCTGCATAAAGGCATCAAAGAACTGCTCTGGATTAAGAAATCGAATCTGTCTATTCATCCTATCCGGCAATCTAACAGTCTGCAGTTCTTCAGCTACAGAAACTTGTTGCGGCTGTTGCGCAGGCTGTTCTTGATTATTGACCTGCTCGATCAAAGGAGGCCCGGCGGCTTCTTGGGCTCTTCTCTCTAATGCGGCATATTCTTCATCAATTTTTTCATACACTTTTTGGATTTTAGACAAGAATCCATTTAAGAAACCAAGCCCTTGCAGCACTAAGAATATTTGCGTTCCGGGAACCGTATACCCCAAGGACCCTGCCAGCATAAATCCTAGCTGCTGAGGCACAGAAAATTTCATCATATCCCCGATTTGATTCCAAAACTCCCTTCGCGCAATTTCTAAGAAGTAAAGATCTATGTCTCGAATGTGCTGAGCCTCAATTTGCCGGGTCGTCCGAATGCCCAAAGCCCATGAGAATACTGCATCTACCCGTTTGTTAATATTTTCAACTGTTCTTACGACGCTCCAGCTACGATGTCTTAACTTATCGCTGAGATAAACTTGTTGGCCAACAGGCATATTCTCATAAACAGCCCGCTCTCCCATCGCTTTGAGCGCTATAAAATGAACAAGCTTTGCCGTCTCAACAATAGCGGCTCCAACCACGCCTGCAAAAATATAAGGAAAAGAAGAGGGGGGAGGAGAACCGGCGAGGCCAATCCAAGAAAAAACCCGCTCCATCCAATAAAGCCCGTAGCCAATAACACCGCCGACCGTCAAATTTAAAATTCCCTCAACGACAGGATGAGGAGGAGGAAGCTCCTCTATCGGTTGAGATGTTTGATTTTGGTCGGAAGCGCCGTTTGTTTGTATTGAGCCAATACCCATTTTTCTCACAAAAAAAAACAGTTAATTTAATTCATAAAATAAAGAATTTTATTTTAGTTGTAATTAATTGTCAATTAATAACAAATTAAATTTAACCCATTTCAACTCAACAAAAAATTTCTTGACAGATACATCCTAAATTTAAAGAATTACTAACAACTTGGGTTTGGAGTTTTTTACCTTTGGACTGCGTCAAAGCCTCGCAATGAAAAAGTAAGAACAGGTTCATTTTTAATTAGCCTGTTTATCATTTTTTCATCTCCGAAGCTTTGACGCAGTCCAAAGGCAAAAAGCTTCAAACACAAGTCAATGACGCAAGTTCCCTTGTGTATGTACCTAAAGTTAATCAATCAACTTCTGAAAGGCGCTAATGAACCCATCATCTTCTTACTCTAGAATGGAAACCACATCGAAATTTCAATGGGGTTTTTGGATTATCAACATAGCATTGCTGGCAGGTTTTATTTTATCTATTTTATCTTGGCTGGAGATTTGCGTAGAGCATTGTTCGGCTAATCAGGACTATCGTTTATTCAGTTTCCCCTTTTCTTATATAGGAATGACATTTTTTTCCACTTTGCTCGTCCTGCATTTTTTTTCCAGGCATTCGGTTTTTCTCACACAATTAACAGGCTGGCTGATTGCTTCTGCCTTAGGAGCCGAAGGGGTGTTTATCGCTGTGCAAAAGTATCAAATTGGCCATTGGTGCCCAGTTTGCTTAAGCATAGCTCTTTCGGTTGGCATAGCCGGAAGCGTTTTTTTTATTAGGTACATGAAAACTCTTTACACAGCTTTTCAACAAAGCAAGCGAGGTAGCGTTATGAATCAAATTAAACAAGGGTTGATGTCTGTTTCTTTTATTTTTTTGGGTGCCATCATGGCCTTCTTTGGCGTCGCAAAGGCTAATACAGCGGAAGCCGCTATCAATGATATCAAGAGCCGCTTAGCGTTTGGCTCGAAAAACAGCCCCGTAGAGGTCTATTTTGTGACGGATTGGTTTTGCCCCGCTTGTAAGAAGGTGGAGCCTGAAGTGGAAAAGATTCTCCCATCCATTGAATCTAAAGCAACTTTATATTTTATCGATTATCCCATTCATAAAAAAAGCCTCAATTTTACCCCTTATAATTTGGCTTTTCTGATTAATAACAAATCCGACTATCTTGAAGCCCGCTATGGCTTAGCTCAATTGACGCAGCAGACCGAGGCTCCAACGGATGAAGATGTCATGGCAATGGCAGAAAAATATCAAATTCCGTTTAAAGAATTGACCTTCTTGGACGTTAAAACTGGGATGGAATATTTTGAGAGCATTATCGATAAATACAATTTAAATTCGACGCCTACAGTGATTATCACTAATCCGAAGAAAAATAAAGTGATCAAGCTAGAAGGCCGTGATGAGATCAGCAATGAGAAGATTCTAAAGGCGATCAAATCTGTCAGCTAAAGGCCATTTATGGAGTTTGCAACTCGAGCGATTCATATCGGATGGGAGCCTGATCCGCTTACAGGATCTGTCATGCCTCCCATTTATATGACATCTACATTCGCTCTAGACGCTCCAGGGCACAGCAGAGGATTTGAATATACGCGGGCCAATAATCCCAATTTTGTCATTTTAGAAAAGACGCTAGCGTCCCTTGAAGACGCAGCCTATGCAACAGTCTTTTCTTCCGGCATTGGGGCTCTAATGGCCCTTGCTTCTACTTTATCAAAGGGAGATAAAGTCCTCGCCATCGATGGCATCTATGGCGGGACTTACAGGCTTTTTAACCAGATCCTCGATCAATTTGGAATTGAGTTTATTACCCTATTTTCCACCTCTTTTGAAGAGATCGATCAGGCGCTAGCCGTCCACAAGCCCAAATGGCTGCTTTTTGAGACGCCTACCAATCCTTTAATGAATATTTTCGATATTGCAGAATTGGCCAAGCTGGCCAAGCGGCATGGCGCCTTATCCGTTGTCGATAACACATTTGCCTCCCCTTATTGCCAGAATCCCTTCAACTGGGGAGCTGACATCGTTTGGCACAGTACCACAAAGTATATCGGCGGACATTCGGACGTGCTGGGAGGGGTCGTCATGTGCCAAGACGAAAACTTTAAGAAGAGAATGGACTTTGCCAGAAAGACCTTAGGCGTCAATCCAAGCCCTTTTGATTGCTGGTTGATCACGCGAGGCGTTAAAACACTGAAGGTCCGCATGGAGCAGCATCAGAGAAATGCCTTAGCCATCGCTCAATTTTTAAAGCAGCACCCCAAGGTGAAACAAGTCAATTATCCAGGCCTTCCTTCTCATCCCAATCACGCCTTGGCAAAAAAGCAAATGCGCGCCTTTAATGGCATGCTATCGGCCGAGTTTCACCTTTCCTTAGACGATACCCTTAAAATGATTGCTTCCTTTCGCTATTTTACCTTAGCTGAGAGCTTAGGTGGCATTGAATCGCTTGTCAGCCATCCTGTTACCATGACCCATGCAATTATCCCCAAACAAGAGCGCGACCAATTAGGCCTTCGCGATGGGCTGGTCCGTTTTTCCATTGGGTTGGAAGAGGCGTCCGATCTCATTGAAGATTTAGAGAACAGTCTAAAGCGTATTGGTTGATAAATGAAATAGGACTCGCTCTCTTTCATTGGGGGCCGATCACAAAAATTGGTTGATAAAAACTCATTCCAAGCGTTCTAATAGCCTAAGTTAACCATCCGCAACAACTTCCTAACCCCTCTTAATTTATGGACAATACATTTTTACAATTTATGGAAGATCAGTTGGCTGATCTAAAAAAGCAAGGGCTCTATAAGCAAGAACGAGAGATTACCTCTCCGCAAGATGCGTCCATTACAATAGCCGGCGGCAAAAAAGTCTTAAACTTTTGCTCGAATAATTATCTTGGCTTAGCCAATCATCCCGATATCATCCACTCAGCTATTAAAAGTTATGAACATTATGGATTCGGGCTCTCCTCCGTTCGCTTTATTTGTGGAACACAAACGGTCCATAAACAATTGGAAAAGAGTTTATCCCGTTTTTTAGGGACGGAAGAGACCATTCTGTATTGCTCTTGCTTTGATGCCAATGGAGGTCTTTTTGAGACCATTCTAGGTCCGGAAGACGCCGTGATCAGCGATGCGCTCAACCATGCCAGCATTATTGACGGCATTCGCCTATGCAAAGCCAAGCGTTTGCGCTACGATCACAACGACATGAAAAGTTTGGAGGCACAGCTGCAAGAGGCCAAAGATGCCCGCTTCCGTTTGATCGCAACAGATGGCGTCTTTTCGATGGACGGCACGATAGCTAACCTAAAAGCCATTTGCGATTTAGCCGATCAATATAATGCCTTAGTGATGGTTGACGATTGCCATGCCGTGGGCTTCTTAGGAGATAAAGGACGGGGAACGCCTGAATATTGCGAAGTCCTGGGAAGAGTCGATATTATTACGGGAACGCTTGGAAAAGCTCTTGGCGGCGCTTTAGGAGGATATACCTCAGGGCGTAAACCCATTATTGACTGGTTAAGACAGCGCTCGCGCCCTTATCTATTTTCTAATACATTAGCGCCAAGCATTGCGGCCGCTTCACTTAAAGTGTTGGAATTGATCGAGGGCTCCGATGATCGCCGCCAGCGCTTGCAAGAAAATAGCCGCTATTTCCGCGACCGCATGACACAATTGGGTTTTAACCTTGTCCCCGGCAACCATCCCATTATCCCGGTTATGCTAGGAGATGCCAAGCTTGCTCAAGAGTTCGCCGCTCGCATGCTTGATGAAGGCGTTTATGTCATCGGATTCTCTTACCCTGTCGTTCCCCAAGGCAAAGCCCGCATTCGCACGCAAATGTGCGCCAATCACTCGCGCGAAGATTTGGATAAGGCTATCCAAGCCTTTGAAAAAGTAGGTAAAGATTTAAAGGTCATTCCTTGATTGCCCTTTTCCATTTGAAAGCCCCTTTCTTAAACAGAATGGGGCTTTTTCTATTTAGTTAGATTCCCTTTATTCCGAATTGATAAAAGCACTGCCATCGATGCCGGGCGAATAAACCCAGAGTCGTTTAAAAACAAAATTTACAATAAGATGTGCAAGCTTTTAAGAGAGGCCTGAAGGTTCGGGTCCGATTTCTTGCAAGTTTCCCCTTTGTATTCTCCGGGATTTTACTCTCTTAAACTATATTTTGAGCACTTATCTATTACAAAAGAAAAGACAAACTATAGAGAACATGGAGAAACACTCAACTCTCTTGCTAACTCACAGAAGAAGTAAAAAGGATGCCGGCCCACCTCTTTCATCGACTGGGTTTTTCTCTTAATTTCTGGCAAAAATATCATTTTTTAATTAAAATTAGCCATTAATTATTGTCTAATTCATTTAATTTTATAAATTAAAAAGGTTTTTATGAAAGGCTTAATGAAGAAGGAGCGGGCACCTGGCTTATGGATGGAAGATGTGCCTATGCCAACAGTCGGAGATCAAGAGGTCTTAATTAAAACGCGCAAGACCTCTATTTGCGGAACAGATGTGCATATTTATAAATGGGACGCATGGGCTCAGAAAACGATTCCTGTTCCAATGGTTGTCGGGCATGAATTCATGGGTGAAGTGGCCGCTTTTGGCAAAAACGTAACTGGTTTAAAAGTTGGCGATCGGGTATGCGGGGAAGGACATATTGTATGCGGACACTGCCCCAATTGCCGTATGGGCCGCAAGCATGTCTGCATGAATACAAAAGGCTTGGGCGTTAATCGTCCCGGATGCTTTGCCGAGTATTTTACTATTCCGGCTGAAAATGTCTTTAAGCTTCCCGCAACCATTCCGGATAACCTCGCAGCCATCTTCGACCCCTACGGTAATGCGGTTCACACGGCTTTATCCTTTGACTTAGTGGGAGAAGATGTTCTTATCACAGGCGCAGGTCCAATCGGCATTATGGCTGCTGCAGTGGCCCGCAAAGCAGGAGCCCGCAGCGTTGTCATTACAGATCTCAACGAGTATCGCCTTGATTTAGCAAAGAAGATGGGCGCCACACAAGCAGTCAATATTCAAAAAGAATCATTAGATGCCGTTATGAAATCTATCGGCTTGGAATATGGCTTCACAGTTGGATTGGAAATGTCAGGCCATCCGAATGGATTATCCACCCTATTGGAAAAAGTCCAGCATGGAGGCAAAATCGCCCTATTAGGGATCCTTCCTCCCCAGACGACAATTGATTGGGATCTTGTCATTTTCAAGATGCTGACGCTTAAAGGGATTTACGGAAGAGAAATTTTTTCAACTTGGTATAAGATGGTCCATCTGCTCGAAAGCGGTCTAGACCTTGCTCCCATCATCACGCATCAATTTGCCGTCGATGATTTTGAAAAAGGCTTCGAGGTTATGTTGTCCGGCCAATCAGGCAAAGTGATCTTGAACTGGGATTAAATGCAGGCTAATAATTGGCTTCAATTAAAGAGGATCTTTCTCCTCTTTGAGGGGATCTATAAGATCTTTTTAAGTCCTGAATAAAAGAAGAGAAAGCCGCGTAATGCTTTCTCTTCTTTCTTGTGATCTCAATGATTTGTCGATGTAAATAGTTTTTGAATATTGATTAAATTATTTCTAGATACGCGTTTATAGCTAATTAGGCTGTCAATGGTATAAAACCCTTCTAGGCGGAATTGCTCCCATGCCTGTTTAAGAGCTTCCCCTTGCCGGCAATAGAACTGCAGGCAAACAAGCGTATGCCGTCTACGAATGATTTTCAATGCATGCTTAATAATGCCATTGCACATAGAGCAAGCCTCGATAGGGCTTCTGCATTGGCTTAAATTTAGTCCTAAGGTTTCTAAATTTTTGCGTTGAATAGCAGTCAAATTATCCAGGCTTAGTAAATCTTTGATCAAGCTTTGACAAATCAAAACAATGTGGGAAGGATTTTGTTCAGGGATCTCTAAAAATTCAATCAATTTATCAATGCAAAGAGGAACTTTATCGGAAGACGTACGAAGAGTAAACAGCTGATGCCACTGGTCTTCCCATTGTTGAATAAGCCTTCGCCTTGTTTTCTCAATGGGATCTTCTTCCTCCATGGCATCCGTATGTTTTTCCTGCATTTCAGTGCCGACTAAGCTTTCCGCTTGTTCTAAATGTCTATGCAATAGATTTTCAAAAAGAGGCTTAAATTTTGCGCATTGCTGGTCTAAAAAGGCTTGCCTCTCCTTCGCTATCGATAAATGAGCCAAATCTTTGTCCGTCTTAATTCCGATCAGCTGAAGCTCTCCTATATTTGGCACTCCAATTTTGCTTTCCGGCCCAATATCTAAACATTCGACTTCTTGATTTTTTAAACAATTCCAAAAGCCTTCATAAATAGTCGCAAAAGGATCATAATCTTCTTCTAGCTTGCCAGCCTCTTTTAAGAACGATTTTAAGGTTTCCAATGCACAGAAAACAAGCGAGCGGCTGCCTTCAAGCAATCCTTTTTTGGAATCAAAATTTTTAAACGTTTGATTTAAAGTCGCAAGCGTCTCCTCTGAAAGCGTGCAATCTTTTCCTTGCGATTCAATGAAATTAACTAATTCTCTCATACTTAGGCTAAGGGATTGCCGAGAAAACCCCAATAAATTTGTAGCCTCTTGATAATAATGCTCATAACTTTCAGGTTGAGTGGAGGCATTGTATTGAATGCTTTGCAAGTTAAGCAGCAAAGTGGACAAGCGATCCAAAAACGTATCGTATGCCTGCTTAAAAAGCAGGACTTTATGATCGGCATAATCGTCTAATTGTTCTTTAGAGCAGGCGCCCAAAATGACCCGCAGCTGTCCACTTCTGAGCTTATGTGTCAATGGTTCAATGACTGCAAAGACTTGATTATTTGGAATAGATAGAACTAAAAATCTAAGCTGCTCATCTGTCAAATAACGAGCTAATTTTAGAAAGACAGCTTGATGGACTGGATCTTGACAAGCGATTCCCAGTAGAAATGGCGGCAGTTTGGCAATTGTTTCACAATAAACCGCTTCTATCTCCTCTGCCTGGGCCAAGCTATTAAAGTGATCATAGCTCACTTTTACAGACATCAACTCTGCCGGAACAAATGCCGTACTTAAATCCACAAGCATATTGTCATAGAGCAATCCCTTCCCCTCTGAATCTGCCAGCACCTTGTCCATCAATTCTCTAGTCGAACCATTCCACATATAATGAGAAAACAACCTAGTACGCAGAGCGGCGGCAGAATGACCTTCATACCAGGCAAAATCTTGAATGTCTGTTTTTTTGGCGCAGATAAACAGAAAAGGAATGGCGGGGGCTTGCTTATCGTCTAAAGCCTGCCAGAATTCATAAATTTTATTTTCTCGAATACAAGAATAAATCGCATTAAAGATCGCCTGCTTTCTTTTTAGATCCACATCCATTAAAAGCAATCCGCTCATCCACTCAACCATATGCGTTAAATCATTGCGGTAGCGCCGATAAATGTCCCTTTGTTTTTCAATGGACATCGAAGCTAATAGATAAAGGCGCGCTTGAGGGCTTAAAGACAAAAATTTGCAAATAATCGTATCGTAACGCTTGTTCAAATAATATTTTTGTAAAATTTTGTCTAAGAGATAGTGCATTCCTTCATCAAAAGGGAAGTGATGAGAAATTGCATTGATTAACTTTTGCATTCCTCCTTCAAAATCCCCTCGCGTCAGGGGGTTTTGTCGAATAAAGCGATTTAAGGCTAAATTAATTTCCGCATTGTTTAAGTTATATAGAACAAGCGCCAGACAATCCGTGGAAAGATGCGTCGCGCAAAATTTGATAAATGTCTTTCTTTGTTTTTCCGACAGGAATTCAAGCAATAGGGTGCAATCTTCGGCTAGATCGGGATAAAGAGGTAATTCCTGCTGAAGCTTGTTCTCTTTCATTTTCTCTATGACTTGTGCCAGGCACTCTTTCCAACGCGGATTGCGTAAAATCGCTTTGTTCAGGAAGTTCTCTACCCCTTCCTCATCCAATGCCATCAGAAGATGCCGCCACTCCAAAGGATGCTGCTCAAAAAACTCATGAAAGATAGGCAGATCCTCTATCTCTTTTGCACATGCTCTTTGGCAAGCTTGAATCACTGATCCATCAGCTGGATATTGCCGCAAATTTAAAAAGAATTGAGCTAATGCATCGGGACTTTGCGGTTGATCGAGCACTAATTGCATGATAGGAGGAATAGCAAGAGGATTGCGGACAATGCTTTCTACCATATCTGCAAGAGACACGCTTGTCGGGGGCAAAGATTGTACTCCTATCTGAGAATGGGAAGTTAAAGTACAAACAGTAGAATCAATGCCGGTCAATAAAAAGCTCATAGCACCCTCCTTTACGAGTTTAAATACGATTATGGTCATGGCTTAATTGAGCCCTACATACGGACGAGAGAACTTGCCGGCCATAAGCTAAACTTCACATTTCCATCAGCCGTCATTCCTTCATGCATAATTAGGCGTTATTTAATCGCTGATCCCTCCTTTGGGCAATACTAGAGTCGCTTTTATTCGCTGAGCATTAAACAGGACAATCAGGCTGCTCACCACCATGGCAAAAGCGGCGAATAAAGGAGAAAGCGCTCCTGCGGCTGCCAATCCCAGCCCCAAACAATTATAGAAAAAGGCCCAAAAAAGATTTTGCTTAACAATGCGGTGTGCCTTCTTTGCTAGCTGGCGCAGAGAAGATAGAACTTGCAGGCGATCTGTAGTCAGCAGTAAATCAGAAACCTGGATGGAGATATCAGTCGCCGAGATAACGGCTATTCCCACATGGGCGGCCGTTAAAGCGGGCGCATCATTAATGCCATCCCCTAACATGGCAACGATTTCTCCGCTTTTCCTTAAATTATCGATTAAATCTCTTTTTTGCAAGGGATGGAATTCGGCCTTCCAAGCGTCAAAATGGCATGCTTGGGCCACCTTTTGTACGGCATGAGATAAATCCCCCGATACAAGCATAGTCTTCACCGGCGCCAAAGATTGCACAAGAGGCTTAGCTTCCGAACGAATGCGGTCTCCAAGCAAAAATGCGGCCAGGCATGAGTCATTACGGGCAAAGAATACCCATGTATAGGCCTCGGCGGCGTGTTTTTGCTGATGCATAGGCAGATCGATTCCTTGTTGTGTCAGAAACACAGCCGATCCCAGAAAATAGGTACAGCCTTGTTTTTTTCCCCTTATCCCTCTTCCGATGATTTCTTCGATTTGATCAAAAGGCTTTGCCGGACATAAAAGAGCTTGATTGAGGGCAACAGCCACCGGATGGTTAGAACAAACGACCAATCCTTTTAAAAGGCATTTCTCTTCAAAAGACAACTCCTCTAAGCCTTTGAGAACACTATATTTTCCTTCTGTTATCGTCCCCGTTTTATCAAACACGAAAACGGTCTCTTTACCCAAAAAAGACAAACAGGTTCGATTGCGGACAATAACCCCCCATTTGGCCAGCGTGTTTAAAAGATGTGATTCAGCCAATGGGACGGCTATGCCGATAGCGCAAGGGCAAGAAATGAGCAAAACGGCAACAGCGCGTAAAATGCCTGTTTGCAAAGGGGTATGTTGATTATCCTGGACGCCAAACCACAGGCAATAGATCAGGATTGCTAACGCTAAACTAAAAACAAAAGGTACAAACCATTTGACAATCTTATCAACAGGCCTGACTTCTTGCGTTTTATGTTCAATATCTTGCCCGACCATATCGATAATGCGCGCAAGCGCCGTCTCTTCAGGCTTTGCCGTCACTTTAATGCACAAATGTCCTTGCTGCAAAAAAGTTCCGCCCAAGACAGTTGAGCCCGGCTTTTTAGCGATGGGCAAGGCTTCTCCCGTCATCAGCGATTCATCGCAAGCACCCTCTCCTTCTTCCACAACCCCATCTAGAACAATTTTTTCCCCGCTTAAGACAATAATCGTGTCTCCAATTTGAATATCCTTTAAGGGGACAAATTGACTTTCTCCTGTCTCCATTCTCTTGCGTCCGCGGCGGGGAAGCGCCCGCGTCAAATGAATGAGAGAATCCTTGGCTGAAAATTTGGCCTTCGATTCAATGATCTTGCCCAAAAGAACAAACACGATGATGACAGTCATGGAGTCGAAGTAGACATACGGGCTTCCCTTCCATAATTCATATAAAGACAATCCCGTTGCCGTTGAAACACCCAGAACGACCAAGGCTTCCATTCCCCAAATTCCCACTCGCATGCCCGTATAGAACCGGCGCCAAATCGGCCATGCGCTATATACCAAAACAGGAATGGAGCCTAGGAAGGACAGCCAGGCGAACAGGGCCGGATATCCCTCCATGTCTTGATGGAAATAGCTTACATAAATAGGATAGGCAAACATCATGATATTTAAGGAAAAAAATGCTGCGACAATAAAACGGATGGAAAGCGTATGGCTAATGGCTTGTTGCCGCGGATCCTGCAAAGAAGCTGGCCGATATCCTAGACTAGAAATCAGACGGACAATTCTTTCCTTGGAGATAAGGCGCGGCAAATATTCAATGACGGCCAAATCCGTAGTATAGTCGACAGCGCAGCGACGAATCCCTTTTTCTTTGAGCAAAATCAAACTGATTACTTGCGCGCAAGAGGGACACCACATCTCTTGAATGTCCAAGTGCAATTTCTTCACTTCTTCTTCTACAACTTCTTCTTCTTTCTGTTTAAGCTGGTCCAATAAATGCGGATTCGCAATTAAACCGGATTGGACGGCTTGCTGAAAAAGAGGATGGTTGCGGAAATTCTCTAATGCATTTTGACTGGAAAGAATTTGATAGACAGCTTGGCATCCGGCGCAGCAAAACGCAAGATCTTTGTCCCGATAAGAACGCGCGGAAACAGGGCTCTGGCACAAGCAACAAACAGAAGAAACATCCTGATCAAGAAGCATGTTAAATGGTCCATTTTTAAATTGACCAATCTTTTATCGCTTACGCTTTTATTAACCAATTAAAATCTTGTTTTTTGGTAACTTCTAATGATATCATTTAATTGAAGGCCTGTTCCTGTTTACAGATTTATAACTATCTATTTTGTTAATAAGAGTTTTATTTATGAAACTTCCTTTGGCTTATTTTGGAGATTCTGTTTTAAGAAAAAAAACTTCTCCTGTTGAAGAGATTGATGACACGATTCGTCAGCTTGTCGCCGATATGGCTGAAACAATGGAGGCCAATGATGGCTGCGGCCTTGCGGCTCCTCAAGTCCATCAATCCCTATCTTTATTTATTACAAGCATTCCCCATTATGTTGATGAGGACACAATTGTGCCGGGCGAACTGAGGGTCTTTATCAATCCTAAAATCGTGGCATACAGCCAGGAGACCTGGACGTGCCAAGAAGGATGCCTTTCCATTCCTGGATTGCGCGAAGATGTGAGCCGCCCCCTTAAAGTGACCATACAAGCCACTAATCTAGATGGAGTGACTTTCACCGAAGAATTCGTCGGATTTGATGCGCATGTCATTATGCATGAAAATGACCATATCAATGGCGTTCTTTATGTCGACCGTCTTCCACCCAGACGAAAAAAGGAAATAGAGAGCGTCTTAAGAGAAATTAAGAAGAAATATAGCAAGCATAAATAGCGTTTCCCTATCTTAAAGGGTTTCTTAAACTGTTAATGGCGCCTTTATTCGAGGTTATTTTCCCACCTGTTTACAGGGCAAATGAATGGGCCGTACACCCCATTCAGGTTGCACACAGCAGGCAAAATCGAATGATCGGCCATTAGCAGTTAAGCCGCCTCAGCCGTCTCCATTAGATGGAGTTGAAGAGAGCCGTCTGAATGGCGAATGACATCGTAAGGAAGATGAAGCATATCTTTATAAAAGATAAAATTCGTCTTTAAGCCTTGAGTAAGGGAATCCAACAGCTGATAAGCGGGCTCTATCTCGTCTTTATATTTCACTTTATCTTCCACTTCCCAGTCATCTATCAGCTCCCAAAACTCCCTGATATGCGGGTAGATAAACTCAAAAAATTCATCTAGCTCCTGATTGGAACAAGGATTATTAAAGTAAATTTTGGGAGTGGAATAAGGCGGAACATCAGCGCAGCAGATATACATTTGGATATTAGCGCAATTCAAATGATTATAAGCGGCTCTAAAAGGCTCAAAGGCATAATAAGCTTGCCCATGATGGCCAATGAAAACGATCCCTCCGTTTTCTAAAATTTTTAATAGATAGTTTTCAACCCGTTTTGTATATCCGTCATCTGGGCTTTCTGGAATATATTCATTAAAATAGTGGATGCTAATATTATCTTTTCGAAAATTCATCCCCCTCATTCTCCCACCCGCTCAAAAAGAGATACTCGCTAGAGTTCGGATCTTCTGATAAGCAAGAGTCAATCGCGATGACCTTTGCTTGCACGGTTGGATTGCGATTAGCGATTTGACGAAAATAACGTGGCAGCACCTGCTCTTGGCAGCTCTTTGGAAATTGATCCCCAATTCCAGGAGCCAGGCTAAATAAAACCAGCTACTCCCCTTCATATGTATCCCAACTTCCAAAAAGCCCCTTTATAAATAAGATGGCCAATAGGCCTAAACATTTCTTCATCGCATTATACCAAAGTGAAATATCGTTAGAGGAAAAAACAGGCCATCAATCTTAGAGGAATTTTATCAAGTGAATCTAAATTTAGGAAGGCAGGCGCGCAGAAGGTTAGGCAAGGGCAAATTTTAGGTGTGGCCTAAAATTTGCCGCATTTGATGGCTTACGACTCTATATGTTCCATTGTAAAAGCAGGCGCATTTGTTTTAGTGCGTCCCATTGCAGTCGTCCACAACGAAAGCAAAATGCAGGAAATGAAAAAAATCAGAGCCAGCCAAGCTGTAAATTTTTTTAAGACATCGGCCGTCGAAGTTCCAAAAAGCGATTCTGTCGACTCTCCTCCAAAAGAGGCTCCCAAACCAGAACTCTTGCTTTCTTGCATGAGAATGACAGCGCATAGCATGACACATAAAATCATGAAAAGGGCGATGGTAAAGAAATAAAGAAATGACATAGGAACTAAACCTTAAGATTGAATTTTTGACTTACTATCATTCACAATTTGACTAAAAGATTCAAGAGAAAGTGACGCCCCTCCAACGAGGAGGCCATCAATATCCGGTTGGCTTATCAAATCGTTTGCATTGGCCGGATTAACAGATCCGCCATATTGAATGACAATCTGCTGGGCAAACTCGTCAGAGAATAACGTTGCCAAGTATTGACGACAGAAATGATGGACTTCTTGCGCAATTTCAGGGGTTGCATTCCGGCCGGTACCAATCGCCCAGACGGGCTCATAAGCCAAAATGAGGGATTGAATCTGTTCTGAGCTAAGATCTTTCAAGCATTCCGCAATCTGGCTCTGAAGGATTTCATGCGTCCTTCCCTCTTCGTATTCCTGCAGTGTCTCTCCAATGCACAAAACAGGCCGCAGCCCGACTTCAACCGCACGCTTAACCTTGCGATTAATACAGGCATTGTCTTCATTGTAAAGCCGACGACGCTCTGAATGTCCCAGCAAAACGAATTTCGCTCCCGCTTCTTTCAACATCTTCCCTGCAATTTCTCCGGTAAAGGCCCCCTCCGATGCGTCATTCATATTTTGAGCCCCAATAACAAGCGGGGATGCATCGGCGTCTTGAGAAAGCGGATAAATCATGGTAAAAGGAACAGCTAGCCACACATCCGCTTGATTATCAATAACGACGGGAATAAGCTGCTCAATAAAAGACCGAGCTTCTTCGATCGTCTTATTCATTTTCCAATTTCCAGTCAAAATTAAAGCCCGTTTAGGCTGATCCATAAAAGCTCCTCATCCATGGCCTCTTCACTATCTTCTTGGATTCCCCCATCAAACTTAAAAGTAGTTTTTTAATTTTTTTCTAAAAATAGCTTCTGGAATCCTAGAAGAAAATATTAATCCACTCCGAGGAGAAATTCAAGAGAAAATGACAAAATTTATTATCTATTCCAAATAAAAAAAGAAAAACCAACAAATTTTACAAAAGAGAATATTTTTAACATGAATAAATATTAATCATATAACATTAAATAACATTATTCAACCAAAACAAATTTATGATTAATTTTCATAATAATTTAGGCTCGCTTCTTTCTTATCCTTATTCTTTTTCCAATTTAGCCGTTTCTTGCGCTCCTTCTTCTACTTGCTCTGTTTCATTGGCTTTAATGGATCCAAAAACACTCAAAAATCTAACTTTATCGGCTCAGCAAGAGACGTATCAGGACATCTATCGTCCCCTCCCGGCTTTCTTGGAGGTTGTTCGTTTAGTTGCTTCTTATGTTCTTAGTTTTTTTAACCAGATGGTAAAGGAAAAATCAGAAGACCCCTTAACGTCGACGACCCTTGCGACAGAATCACAAATGGAATGTTACAGAAGACATTTTAACCAAGAAAACCCCTCTGTTTATTTTTTCCCTTGCTTTAATTCCATCATAGAAGCGTCCTTAAATTCTTCCCTTTCCCTCCCTATTTTTGCGGATAAGCCTCAAAATTCAGTCATTGGCAAAATAATGGAAGAGCTTATTATCTATGAAAATGAGGGATGGAAACTCCAAATTCCTGAAGGAATTTCTCTCCTCGTCCTTCCTTTTAATTTATCTTATAACCATTGGACATCTATTCAGGTCAATTTAAAAACCAAACAAATCTATTTTTTGGATAGCAACGGACCTGGAAATCGTTTCCGTCAAACGCTCCATCCCCGCACCCAGCAACTTGTCAATTATTATGAACTCATTTGGCAAGAATTGGAAGGTGTGAAAGCTTTAATGGAACAGGCGACACAAGAGGCATTCCACTTTTATCATCCGGGCTTGCAGGGTTCGGCTCCCTCATCTTCGCAAAGGTTGTCTCTTTCGCCTTCCATTATTAAAGGACGGCAACAATATGACAAATGGAATTGCGGAATGTTTACCTTTCATTACGCTTGGTTGGTTAGCCAGCAAGACGAAGTTTGTCCGAACTTTTTAAACCAGCAAAAATTTAGCCCGATTCAAGCCCATATTTTATCGCGGCGAAACCATTTCATTCGCGTTTTACGCTATTTTGGTTTTAGAGAGTAATGTCTTAATCGCTAGCATGGAGCGATAAATGCCAGGGATAGAGGGCGCAAGGCAAATCCCCTTGCGCTTAGAGGGTGTCAAAGGACGTTAATGAATAAAGCTTCCCCTAAAAATTTCTCCGTTACGAAAAGTCAAGACCCCTTCGCCACAGCGGCAATCCTCTTTAAAGTCCCCTTCATAGCTGGCTATTTCTCCTTGCTTATAGGTTATTCTTCCTTTGCCATGCCTTTTTCCTTGGAAAAATTGCCCTTTGTATTCATCACCATTTGCAGTCAGGAGCGTCCCTTGCCCATGCATCTGATCATTGGCTAAATCGCCCTTATAAATACTCTCATTGGTGAATTTGATTGTTCCATAGGTAGGATGCAGCCCGTGTGTAAATTGGCCTTGCAAGATATTTCCACAAACTAAGATCAATTGCCCTTCTCCATGCTTGAGGCCGTTTTCAAAGTCGCCTGTATAGACTTCTCCTTTAATGGTAAGAGTGCCTTTTCCGTGATACTTATTTTGTTTAAAATAGCCTTCATAGCGAGTTGTTTCGCCAAAAAGCAACACGCCCTTTCCTTCTGCCACTCCGTGGGAAAATTCCCCTTCATAGACAGTTCCGTTTTTGCACTCCATGATTCCTTTTCCATGTGGACAACCGTTTATGACTTCCCCTACATACACATTGCCATCCGGATAAAAGAGCGTCCCTGTCTTTTCAGGCAGATCTTGACGAAATTCTGCTTCAAGAATAATTCCATTGGGATAAGTCAAGCGGCCCTTTCCGTGTTTAGCCTCTCCCTTTAATTCTCCCTCATAAAAATGGCCATTGGCATAGAAGACTTTGCCTGTCTTGCCCGGCTTATCATCAACGAATTCTCTTTCATAACGATCGCCATTGGGATAAAGGATTTCTCCCTTGCCGTGCTTTAAGCCATTCTTCACTTCCCCCTTATAAACAATCTGACTAGGATAAGTGAACTCTCCTCTTCCATTTGGCTGGTCATTGGCAAACAGCCCTGCAAATACCGTTCCATTTTTATAGATACATGTCCCCTTTCCTTCTCGACGTCCATTGAGCACTCGTCCTTCATAACGGCTCACACTATGCTCTTCTTTGGCAAAGGTAAATACGCCTATGCCGGTCAATTCATCATTCCAGAAATCGCCTGCATAGATATCGCCATGCCTAAAGGTTATTTGCCCTTTGCCATGTCTTCTCCCTCGCTCAAACGTTCCGGTATAAACAGCTCCATTCAAATAATAATACGTTCCTTGCCCATGGATTTTGCCCTTGCTAAATTCACCCTCATAGCGATCCCCACTCTTAAAAAACATTTTTCCCTGCCCATGGCATTTATGACTCTCGAGAGGTCCTATATACGTATCTCCATTGCTAAAATGAAGGGTCTGAATGCTAGCCGTTCCCTCATCATATGCCACCCGGGGGAGAATCTCAAGAGAAGTGGGCGTATGCCGAAAAGTCGAGCCTTGCTCAGAGATGTGGCTTGCGTCTTCTTCACATGCCGGAGCAGAATTAATTGAAGACGGAAAAATAGGCTTAGCTGTTTTATCGGAAGTTAAATCCCTGGATTTTTGAGCGGAAGAAAAATGGCGCGCTATTTTCTTTTTAGGAGGACTGACATCTACTTGTTGTTGGGAAAGAGAATTTAACGCAGGGACGACGCATCTGTTCCTGTCTTCAAAGCTTCGTTTTGTTGAACCTGCCGAATTCATTCCATCGTTCGAATTAACTCTGGGATCAACGGAGTAACAACCAGATCTGGATACCATATTAAATTTTTCCTTATAAATTATAAATTAATCTTCTTTACAAAACCTTAATATTTAAAAATTAATATTTATTACTAAACTTATTCACTTCCATTATTACACTCAATAAAAAAAAGCAAAGAGGCAAACATAAAATATGAACTATATACTATACCTATCGTCCAAGCTTTCGCTGCCCACTTAATGCGTTTGAAAAATTAACCTGAGTTTTTTTGATTTAGTACAAACTGCATTCCTGCTAAGATTCTCGCTTCAAGTTTTGAAAAGAGAAAAGGCGATAGCATTTGAAAAACATGCGATAATTTTATGGATAGCCAAGCCCCGACTTCCCCGCTTTTGACAGTTACCCAGCTTACGCATGCCATTAAGTTGAGCTTGGAATCCACCTTTCCCTTTGTTCATTTGCAAGGAGAAATCAGCAATTTTAAGCTGCAAACGTCAGGGCACCTTTATTTTTCCTTAAAAGATGCCAATGCGCAAATTACAGCTGTCATGTTTAAAGGAGATGCCTCTTCTTTAAAGGTCATGCCTAAAGCAGGCGATCACGTGGTGGTCAAAGGAGAGCTGAATGTCTATCCTCCAAAGGGCAACTATCAGCTTATCATCCGTGAACTTGCCTACATGGGCTTAGGCGAGCTGTTGCAAAAGCTTGAGCAGCTCAAAATCAAGCTCCACCAAAAAGGTTGGTTTAAGACCATTCATAAAAAGCCGCTTCCGCATCTGCCGCGCCGAATCGGTGTCGTGACAAGTCCGACAGGCGCCGTCATTCAAGATATTCTCCATGTGCTCACTCGCCGTTTTTCCGGCTTCCATCTCATTTTGAATCCGGTCAAAGTGCAGGGTGAAGGAGCCGCACAAGAAATTGCGCAAGCCATTGAGCAATTCAACCGCTATCAATTAGTGGATGTCATGATTGTCGGCCGCGGAGGAGGCAGCCTAGAAGATTTATGGGCATTTAATGAAGAAAGGGTTGCCGAGGCCATTTTTAATAGCCAGATTCCCATCATCAGCGCAGTCGGACATGAAACCGACCATTGCATTGCTGATTATGTCGCCGATGTGCGCGCCCCGACGCCGTCTGCGGCAGCAGAAATTGTCATCGCTGAAAAAGCGCAACAATTGGAGCATTTGCGCACGGTCAGGCGACGCTTGCAGCAGACTGTTCAGCATCTTGTTCACCAGAACCGCTACCGTTTAGAAGCGTTAAGCCGCCATCCTTTCTTTACCCAGCCTCGCCTTTTATTAGAGTGGCGCATGCAGAAGCTAGATGATTGCCGTCAAGATATCGACCAAACCATGCAGCAACAGCTTCAACTCAAGCGGCACCGTTTAGAGTCTTTTACTCGTCAGGCAGTCGCTTTAAAGCCAACCAATCAATTAATGCATTTGCGCAATCGGCTAAGAGATTGGGAGAAAGCCTTAACTCAGCGCATGCAAAATCAAATATGGCAAGATCAAAAACATTTGCACCAAAGCTTTTATAAATTGCAGCAAATATGGATGAATAAGCATCTTCATAGACGTCATGTATTTGACGGAAAGCAATTTTCCCTTCGAATCGGACAATTGGCTAAAGACCATCACTTAAAAAATCAGCAAAAGCTTTTGAGCCTCACGCGTTTATTAGCGGCCATCGACCCAAAGACTCTTCTGCAAAAAGGGTATAGCATTCTATTTGCAGAAAAAGATCCTTTCGTTATAAATTCAATACGTAAGCTTAGGAAAGGACAGCAAGCTAAACTCCTATTATCCGACGGTGAAGCCTTAATTACCATTAATGAAGTGATCCCCAGTGAATAACGATACTCTACAAGATCTGAACACTATTAGCTTTGAAGCTGCCTTAGCACGTTTAGAAACTATTCTTGAGCGCATGAATAGCGGTACGATTAGCCTTGACGAATCCCTTAAGCTCTATGAAGAGGCTGATCAATTAATTGCGATTTGCAATAAACGCTTAAATGAGGCTGAGCGCAAAATTGAGATCCTTGTAAAAAATAGAAGTGGCGAACTGATGCTCGGAAGCGACGACAAACCTTTGACCCAAGATTATAAAGTAAATCCTTCTAATTAGATTAATTTCTTTCCTCTTTCTCTCTTTTTTGCATTTCATTAATCACCTCACACTGTTCATTAAATTATTTAATTTCAAAATAATTACAATTTTTTATTTGAAATAAAATTAATGGGTTGTTTTATAGCTAAGATTTTGGAAATGCTATATGATTTAACTTTATTCCTGATGAAATTAGGATCAAATGATTTATTAAAGGACTTTTAGAATGACGCAACTTCTTTCCTCCATTCATTCACCACAGGATATCAAAGAATTCTCGTTGGCAGAATTGAATCAATTAGCAACTGAAATTCGCCAACGGATTATCGAAGTTCTTTCTGTCAATGGAGGACATTTAGCTTCCAATCTGGGAGTTGTTGAATTGACACTGGCCTTGCATAAAGTATTCAGTTCGCCAGAAGATAAATTCATTTGGGACGTCAGCCATCAAACTTACGTGCACAAGCTTTTAACAGGGCGCAACAATCGTTTTCACCAAATTCGTCAATTTAAGGGATTATGCGGCTTTTGCCATCCCAAAGAATCCATCCACGATCATTTCCATGCCGGCCATGCCGGGACGGCTCTTTCCCTTGCACTGGGAGTAGCCAAAAATAGGGATTTAACTAAGCGCCAGGAATATGTCATTCCCATTATTGGCGATGCAACACTTACCTGCGGTTTATCTCTTGAGGCGCTTAACAATATTTCTCGAGAACTCAAGCGCTTTATCGTGATTCTCAATGATAACGCCATGTCCATTTCAAAGAATGTCGGAGCGATCACCCATATCCTTAGCCGTTTATTGAGCAACCCGACGACGAACAAGATTTATCAAGAATTGGATACATTTGTCTCTAAAATCCCCAGCTATGGGCCTATCCTTTCCCAGCAAGGGCACAAGATCACAGAATCCTTAAAGAATTTAGTAAGCCCTGCCGCTTATTTCGAGCAATACGGCTTGTCTTATATCGGCCCGATTGATGGGCATGATGTCAAAAAATTAATCGACGTTCTAGAAGGCGTCAAAGATTCAAGCTGGCCGGTTGTCATTCACGTATTGACAAGAAAGGGCGAAGGAATGGACGAAGCTATTAAAAATCCCGTTTCTTACCATGGCGCCAAGCCTTTTAGCCGCGACACAGGAAAATTTTTACCCAACCCGACCACGAAACCCACTTTTCCCAAAATTTTTGGCACCCATCTCTTAAAAATGGCTGAAAGGGACCCAAGCGTGGTTGCGATTACGCCTGCCATGTCGGCCGGATCTTGTTTAGATGAATTTATGAAAGCCTTTCCCGACCGCTGCTTAGATGTTGGAATAGCAGAGTCGCATGCCATCACTTTTGCAGGCGGCATTGCTTACGGTGGAAAAATGAAGGTAGTGGCCTCGATTTACGCCACATTTCTGCAACGCGCGTTCGACAATCTTTTCCATGATGTCTGCTTGCAAGAGCTGCCGGTCGTCTTTGCTATCGACCGGGCGGGAATTTCAGGCCCTGACGGATCGACCCACCATGGCATTTATGACATCTCTTTTCTTAATGCCATGCCCAATATGATCATTACGCAGCCGCGCAACGGGCAAGTATTAAAGGAATTAATGGAATCCGCTTTTTCCTGGAAGCGTCCGACAGCCATCCGCTATCCCAATCTCGCCACAGAAGACGCGGACGAGCCTTTAAAAGAACGAGAGCTTGGCAAGGGAGAAGTTTTAGTAGAAGGCAAAGACATTCTTATCATCGCCTTAGGCCATATGAATGCAACGGCATTAAAAACCCGGGCCCTGCTCGCAGAAGAGGGAATTGATGCCACTGTCATGGACCCCGTATTCATCAAGCCTCTAGACACCGATCTGTTATGCCGTTTATTGCTGACGCATAGCAAGATCGTGACCATTGAAGAGCATTCAGTCGCTGCAGGAATGGGATCGATTGTAAACAACTTCTTGATGCGCCAAGGGTTCAACAACGTACAAGTGTTAAATCTAGGCATTCCTGAAGCCTTCATTGACCATGGCAGTAACCAAGACCTATTGAACGAAGTCGGTTTGACACTTGATAAAATTGCCAAGCAAATTTTGTCCCATTTTAACTTGAAATCTTCCAAAGCTCTTCAAGTATAAACAGTGGAGCTAATTTAAACTTATGATAATTGCCTTATTCCCCAATGAGAGCAAAGCCCCTTCTCTTGGCATTGCGGCGGATATTTGCCAATTCTTCTATGCTAAAGGCATTCAAGTGGTAGCTGAGGATAGGCATGCAGCAACAATTGGGGCAACGCCTTTATCTCAAGTGGAAGAAAACAAAATTACTTTCCGCATTTCGTTGGGAGGCGACGGAACAATCCTGCGCCTCATTCATCGGCACGCCAATTTACGAGCTCCCCTGCTCGGAATTAACTTAGGAAGCCTAGGCTTCTTGGCAGACATTCCTATCGACGACATTTATCCAAGCTTGCAAGACCTTTTAGACGGCCGCTATAGCTTGCAGAACCGCCTTATGATGGAAGGGCAATCCACCACAGGCAACACCTGTTTTGCTGTAAATGAAGTCGTCATTCATCGAGCGCAAAACCCCTGCTTGATCGATCTGGCTATCTATGTCGATGGGGTTTATCTCAATACTTTTTCTGCCGATGGAATCATTATTTCAACTCCAAGCGGATCGACAGCTTACTCCTTAGCTGCCGGCGGCCCTATTCTCACTCCGGAACTCGAAGCATTTATTCTGACCCCCATTTGCCCTCACACAATTTCTAATCGCCCTATTGTCCTTATGCCAAGAAAAGATATTCAGGTGAAATATATAAGCTCACATTTGCCTGTTGAAATCTCTTATGATGGCATATCTAGTTTTAGTTTATCTACAAATGAGATTTTTACAATTACTCGCTCCTCAAACGACTTCTGCTTAGTCAATTTATCTCGTCACGAGTACTTTTCAACTCTTCGCGAAAAATTAGGCTGGCAAGGCCGACTTAAAATCTAATTCATCTTTTAATTCAAGTTTTTTTCACTAAATTTTATTTAAAATTTTTTCTCTCCTCTAAGCATTTCATATCATATTGGTCATTAAGATCTTAAACATTTTTTTATTCAAAAACTTAACTTGATAAAAAAAATCTTCTGGAAGAATTATTTCCTAAGGGTTATGTAAAGGAGTTAAATCCTTTTTTGTTAATCGACTCCTGATCAACATGTGCTGCATGAGGAGAAAGGTCGATCTAGAAAGAGGTAAACTAGAAATGAAAATGAATAGTTATCCTTTAAACTCTAAAATTAACAGGAGTATTGTATGAGAAAATTTTTAGGTTTCGGTTTTATGGCAGCCCTCGTTCTTTCTTTAACAAGCTGCTGCTGCGATCAAAACGATTGCTGTGAGCCATGCGCGCCAAAGCCACGTTGCTGCGAACCAAGACCATGCTGTCCAAAGCCTTGCTGTCCACCTAAGTGTGAGCCAAGATACTACGACAACAACTGCTGCTATTAATATGCAATTTGCATGCCATAGCATGCGAAACCTAAAAGCGGGGGAACGTAATGTTCCTCTGCCTAGCAAATCCAACTTGCCTTCATAAGAAGCAGCAAGAAGACCTGTGTGATGGGGAGAGTCGGACGCTAGCTCACATTAGACAACTGATGAGTCCTATGTGAATGCGAAGTATTCAAGCGAACATGACACCTGCTAACTGTTTCGCAATCAAATACGAGTCATGAGTGGAATAATGAGAAGCTAAGAAGTGTCTTAAAAAATCTGCAGTTCCCTTCGTTAAGCCATTCATGAGATGTATAGGGCATGTAACCATACTAGCCAAAAGATTAAAAGTCAAAGAGAATTATCTATAAAATCTTCGTACAACCAAGACCTTAACACAAGGAGTCTTTAATGAGAAAACAACTAGGAATATTAGCCTCGTTGATTTTTTTAGGTGTTTCGGCACTGCTTTGGACAGGCTGTTCCGGTTCTGGCCGTTACAGTGACGATTGTTGCGAGCCTTGCGAGCCGATCTGCGAGCCTTGCAAGCCCGTCTGTCCTCCACCATGCAAGCCTTGTCCAGAGCCTTGCAAACCCGTATGTCCTCCGCCATGCAAGCCTGTTTGCGCTCCTCCATGTGCGCCACCATGCCCACCTCCATGTGCAGAGCCATGCAGACCAGCATGTCCGCCTCCATGCGCTGAGCCATGCAAACCTTTATGCCCTCCACCATGCAAACCTGTTTGTGCTCCTCCATGCCCAGAGCCATGCAGACCAGCACCACAACCTTGCAAACCTGTTTGCGCTCCTCCATGTGCGCCAGCCCCTTGCAAGCCTGTTTGTGCGCCACCATGCCCACCTCCATGCCCAGAAGATTGCCCACCTAAGTGCGCAGCTCCTCTGAAGCCATGCAAATACGGTCCAGCAGGCGAATGCTGCTGCAATGGTGTAACAGTTAGAGCAAAAAATCCCAATATGTGCATTCTCGGCGATCAATATCCTCTTGATCTCGAAATCACAGCTTGCTGCGATGTTTGCGAAGTTCTCATTACAACGACTCTTCCAGAAGGCGTGACTTACATGAGAAGCCAGCCAGAAGCTAGGGTAGAAGGCCGCAATCTCGTTTGGCAATTTGGCCATATCAATAAAGGACAAACTGTCCCAGCCAGAATTTGGTTAAAATGCGAAAGAGAAGGCGATCTATGCACATGCTTCTGCGTTAAGGCAACACCTGTTGCTTTCTGCGCCCTCTTGTGCGCTAAACCAGTCCTTGTTTGCGAAAAGTGCGGTCCGGCTGAAGTTTGCCCAGGCGATCCAATCAACTACACGATCACTGTCACAAACATTGGAACATGCACAGCTGAAGATGTTGTTGTCGTTGACAACCTTCCAGAAGGCGTTGAGCATCCAAGCTGCCAAAAATCTCTTACTTTCAAGCTTGGTTGCTTAGAGCCATGCCAAACAAAGAAAGTGAACTTTACAGTTACTGCTTGCAAACGCGGCAAAATCTGCAACACAGCCGTTGTATCAGCATGCAATGCTAACCAAACATCTTGTGAGTTCTGCACATGTGTTTGCTGCTGCGCAATTGAATGTCAAAAAGTTGGACCAAAAGAAGTTCCAGTTGGCCAAAATGCTGATTATCAAATCACAGTTGTTAACACAGGTGACAAATCCTTGCATGAAGTGGTTGTAACAGATACAGCACCTTCTGCAACAAGCATCGTTGCAGCTCCAGGCGCTAACATTTGTGGAAAACAAGCTGTTTGGAAGCTAAGAGAACTGAAGCCAGGCGAAAGAGTGAACTTCAACGTTACGTTGACAACTTGCACTCCTGGTTACTTCGTCAACAGAGTCAATGTAACAGACTGCGAAGCATGCAATTCTTGCTGCGAGTTTGGTACACACTGGAAAGGACGTCCAGCTCTTGATATCTGCATCACAACTTCAGATAACCCAATTTGCGTCGGTGAGACAACACGCTTTAAGATCACTGTCGTAAACAAAGGTCAAGAGTACGATTCAAATGTTAACGTAACCATTAACTTCCCAGCTGAGTTAGTTCCAGTCAATGCATCTGGTGCATCTGCAGCGCAACTTAATGGTCAAACCGTTACATTTGCTCCGTTCCCAAATCTTGCTCCTCGTCAAACACTTGAGTACTATGTCACTGTGAAGGCAAATGGCCGTGGTGACTTACGTCCAAAAGTACAAGTAAGCTCGGATTTCATTAAGAATCCAATTACACAAGAAGAAAGCTTGATTGTGAACTAAGACGTCTCTTACCTCGGTAAGAAGTCTTAAAAGGCAGGCCGCAAGGTCTGCCTTTTTTATTTTAGGCTTTCTTATTCCTCCATAATCAATAGATATTAAGATCTGCTGTCGCCTCTAAAAAGGAGATAAGAACCGCTTACGCTCTATTTAATCTATTTTCTCAAAACAGGGTCGTTTTTGGCATAACTTTTGCATAGAAACAGCAAAAATAGGAGATCACAATGCTCAAACATGCGCAAGCGACTCACTTTCAAATTTATGCCTGTTTACCGTTTGTCGAATTGGCCCAAGAATCAAGCATTCAGTTCGGATCAGTCATTTTTTGGCCAGCTTCCAAGTATAAAGACTATATTGAAGCTGATTATCAGGAAGCTTTTCAGGCTTATCTTCAAACAATCGGACAAATTAAAGCTAAGATTAAGCAAGAGCAGCCGACTTGGATTAATACAATGAAGCTGAGTCCGGAAGGAACGACTTGCTTATCCATTGCCAATAACATTCCTCATGATCAAAGAGAAAATGTTTTAATTGACTCGCTTTATCTTTTATATTTTGCCTGCATTTTTAAAGATTTGTATTACAGTAATGAAATTCCCTCTTTTAATGCCTTCCGTAAAATTATTCCTGCGTCTTTAGAATTTATTCAATCTAGGCAAAATTGGGAGCACTTGCATATTGACGAGAATTACCGAGAAGAAACGGTTTGCATTCATCTATTTGATCCAGAGATTTGCAAGGGATTAGGTAAGACGCTCTCAGCAATTTACGAAGATCCGCCTACCCACTCCGAATCGACTATCCACGCTTATAAGCGTCTTATCCGCTCTGTCCGTTATTTAGTCGATCGTTTTTTTCAACGTTTTGTCAATTTATTTGAAAAAGGGCTTCATTTTTCCGATGAGCTGTTTGAGCCGGAAGACGTCATTTTTTTAGCCTCCAGCTTTGAAGCCCTATTTGACATCAACGATAAGCAAACGGTTGCCGATTTTAAGCATAAGCTACGCCCTCTGCTTCACTTGAAACATAGCAATCCCTTGGAAATATTTTGGAAATGGGTAGACGATTTCTATAATGTACGGCGCAAAATCGTTCATGGAGGCCCCACCCCTGACCCTCTTTTTCGCCTCAATCCCAATTTCGAAATTTCGCATATTCTAATCGGCATTAAACTTCTTATTTATGCGCTGTATTATACCCTCTATAGCTATAAACTTCTGCCTTCCACTCATACGGATCCTTACACCCCTCCGGACTTTAAATGGATTCATCCAGAAGAAATTCTCTTGTTTTTTTGGACAGAAGCCAAGCTATTGCAAAAATTAAATATTTACACAAAACAAGCTCTGCAAGAATTTAAAGAAGAACTTTATGCAGATATTCATTTATTGACCTGCTTATTTGTTTCCATGTACGAGCGCTATTTTCTCCATCCCGTTTGCAATGGCATCCGTTTTATTCCCACTCCCCTCTCGGAGATTCAGCACCAGGGCCAGCACATTTTAGAGATGTTAAAAAAAGAGCAGGAAGAACATCCACGAAGCAAACTTTTGCGCGCCCTATCGCCCCACTTTCTAGCTTGCCTGCATCAACGCATGCAAGCGTCTTAAGTCTGTCTGGATGAAATTCTATCAGGTAAAATAAGAAGGTTCAGCAGATAGTGCTAAACAGGTAAGGCTCTTAATTGCCTATTATAGTCACAAATAAAATACTTTATTAATCCAATATGATCGGCTAGCTTCTTAGAGCCTGTTAAAAAACCTTATTTTCAATTATCCTTTATGAGGATTCATGAGAGGATTTTGAATGAGAAAGAAATATTCTAGCGATTTATCGGATGAGGAGTGGCAACTAATAGAACACTTATTTCA